>JAYZVO010000057.1:0-38293 GCA_036155555.1 Myxococcota bacterium | reverse complement strand
CGTTGTCGAGGTCGTCATTTGTGGGGTCGTTGTCCCCGTCGCGATCCTCATCAGCGGTGTCGACGCCATCGCCATCGTCATCCTCATCGAGGTAGTTCGGCGTGCCATCACCGTCGGTGTCATCGTTGGTAGGATCGCCGTCGTTGTCGAGGTCCTCGTCAGCGGTGTCGATCCCATCGCCGTCGTCATCCTCATCCAGCGCGTCGATGTCTCCATCCCCATCGCTGTCCTGGCCACCAGCTGCGTCCTCGCCGCCGATGCAAATGCCAACCAGCGTGGAGGTGCCATCACACAGGCCATCTCCATCGCTGTCCGCGTTGCCAGGATCGGTGCCGATGGTGCGCTCGGTGCCGTTGTCGATGCCGTCGCCGTCCGTATCACCGCTGTCGCAAGCCAATGCGTTGGCGTTGGGCACGCAAGGATTGCTGGGCTCTGGATCGGTGTCGTTTGGCGTCCCGTCATCGTCAGGATCACCCGTGGGGCACGCCAACGCGTCCGCGTCAGGCGTGCATGGCTCCAGACGATCAGGTGTGCCCGAGTTATCCGCATCTCCTGGCTCTGCCGATGTGAGGACGCCATCGCCATCATCATCCGTGTCGAGATAATCCGGCGTTCCGTCGTTGTCGGTGTCATCGTTTGTGGGATCTCCGTCGGCTCCAAGATCCTCGTCGATGGTGTTGACGCCATCGCCGTCATCATCAGGATCGAGCGCATCGATCAAACCATCGGTGTCGCTGTTCTGACCACCCGCTGCGTTCTCTCCAGCGACGCAAATGTTTGCCACTGCCGAAGTGCCATCGCAGAGGCCATCGCCATCCGTGTCTGGATTGCTGGGGTCTGTGCCGATGACTCGCTCGGTGCCATTGTCGATGCCATCGCCATCGGTGTCACCGCTATCGCAAGCGAGCGCGTTGGCGTTTGGCACACAGGGGTCGAGAGGATCGGGGTCGGTGCCGTTTGGTGTGCCGTCGTCATCAGGATCACCCGTGGGGCAGGCGACCGCTTGATCATCGGGAGTGCATGGCTCGAGGCGATCTGGTGTGCCCGAGTTGTCCGCGTCCCCTGGCTCATTGATACTCAGCGTGCCATCGCCGTCATCATCCACGTCGAGGTAATCGGGCGTGCCGTCACCATCGGTGTCATCGTTTGCTGCTGTGCTGACGCCATCGAGATCCTCGTCCTCGGTTAAAATGCCGTCGCCGTCATCGTCCGGGTCGAGGTAGTTCGGGAGCGTATCCCCCGAAGCTGCGTCGGTGTTGTCATCGGTCGGGTCATTGTTGCCGTTGGGGTCCTCGTTGATGGTGTCGATGCCATCGCCATCATCATCCATGTCGAGATAATCCGGCGTCCCATCACCATCCGAATCGGCTGCGTCTGAAGGCTCTCCGTCCCCATCGAGGTCGGTGAACTCGATGGCTGTGGGCACATTGTCGCCGTCATCATCCGTGTCGAGGTAGTCAAAGATCCCATCACCATCGGTGTCTGCGGTCCCCTCGAAGCGATCGCGGATTCCATCACCGTCCGTGTCAGGATCAAAACCGACCGTGCCACCGCCATCGACGGTGACGTTTCCGACGTTGGCAGGGGTTGTCGGTGAGGTCGGCTCGGCGCCATAGCTGTCGCCAGTCATGTCGCTCGACGAGGTGTAGTGTAACCCCGAGGTTCCGTTGTCGACGCTCGGCGTGCAAGTTCCGCCGTTGTATTGCAAGTAAACGCGACCACCCGCGCCGCCGCCACCTGTGCCGTGGGCGGAGCCTGTGACCACATCACCGCCACGCCCGCCGCGCGCGAGCGCGCTCCCGCACGTGGCGCTTCCTTCGACAAAGAGCGCGATCGCGCCGCCAGCGCCAGCGCCGCCCGCCGCATCGTTTCCTGCAACCGCAGGTGTGCCTCCCGGCACAGAGACGCCAGCAGCGCCGCCATCTGCGATCAAGTTGCCCGTGCCGGAGATACTCCCCGCACGCACGAAGATCGCGCCGCCGCCATCGCCTCCTCCTGTGTTCACGTTGTTGTTGGCGTGGCCTGAACCGCCGCCGCCACCGAACGTCAAGTAGGTCTTGAAATCATAGGTCAGCTGCGCGCCGCCAAATCCTCCAACATCTCGCCCGACGGTAGGGTTCGAGTTCGCCTCGGGATCACCTACCCAGGTGCGACCTCCCTTGCCGCCCTGGCCGCCGTGACCTCCGCCCGCGCCGCCGGAGTTGTGGCAAACGCCGCCACCACCACCCGAGAGGTGGTTGCCTCGTCCAACCTCTGCCGCCACAAAGCGACCTGCCGCGAGGCTCTCGCCGCGCCGCGCACCACGCGCGGTCGTCTCGGTCAACGCGGTGCAACCAGAGTCTCCCGAGCCGTTGGTCCTGACGCCGCCGCGAAATCCTCGCGCGGTGACGTCGATGTCACCCTGAAGATCGAGCGCGCCTTGCACCAACGCGATGGTGATTCCACCTGTATCACCATCCCAGTCCTTTGCCGTGATCGAACCTGCGGCGTCGACTGTCAGGCTGGTGTATTCGGGGACAACCACCACTTGCGCGGTGCTGGTGTAAGATTGGAGCAAGCCGTCGGCGACCGTGATCGTGTTGCTGTTGACCGCGGTCACGCGCGCGAACTCCCAGTGGCCAGCGCCCACTGCCGAGAGATCGAAGGGGCCTTGTTCTCCGATGTTTGGCGGCGAGTTTGCGGCGCCCGAGGTTTGCCACAGCATCACCAGGTCTCCGGTCGAGACCACCGCGCCGTTGTCGACGGTGAATGTGGTCGCGGCCGCCGTCGCGCTCGCGATGCCGGTGTAAGCGTTGATGATCGTGTTGGCGGCTGTGATGGTTTGTGCGCCGTCCTGGCCATTGCCGAGCCCGAAGTAGTCGGGGCCAGCGAAGGCCGTCTCTGCCGCGAGCAGAGATGAGATGCACACCGCCCAGGGGATGAGTTTCGTGCGGTTTCTGTTCATCGATTCCTCGTTCAGGGGGGATTGTAGTGGACCTACATATCTTCTATTGGTGTGTTTTTATCCCCCCAAAGGAACCCCCTGTTTATATCGAAAACCGTCACGCGAAGACAGTTTTTGCCGCGAAACTCTTGCTGCTCGATTCCGACTGGTCGGCCTGTTTTCAGGGAATGAAGGTCGCGCTGCATCTTCTGCCAGAGATCGTGCTTGGTTGTTGCTCGAGGATGCTGGAAGCTGCCAGTGGCACCATCTGTTGGTGTCCAGGATCATGTTCAACAAGAGGAGCCAGGGATGGTCGAGCGAGCAACATTACCCCGCCTACCTTTCAGCGCGCGCGTTCGCGCGTTGCTCGTCGTGATGCTGTTGTCCTCTTTTTGGGCGGCGAGTTGCTCGACCTCCAGAGGACAGACCACGGCGACGCCGCCAAAGGAGAAGGCCGCGGCTTCGGTTGCTTCCGAGATACCTCCAGTCAACATCGCCTCGATCGTCGCGCGCGAAGGATTCGAGGTCGAGGGTGACCCTGATCTCCACGGCGTCGGAGAGCGCTGGGTCGACGGTGTGCGTTGGGCAAAGTTCGACGTGACAGGTCGCCCGACGTTGTTGTTGCAGGTCTGGGATTACGTGGGAGAGGGCGGTTGGAACTGGGAACTCCACGCGTTCGATGTGACCGATCATGAAAACCCTCGCCCGGTTCGCACACGTAGCGACAAGAGCGAGGCGATCCTGTCTGGTGGCGGATACATGGATCAGGGATACCTGCGCGTGCTCGACCTGGATGGGGATGGCAAGGACGAGATCATCGATGTCGGGCAGACGGATGGATACTCGACCAGCACGCTCGGGCTCTGGTTCTGGAATGACGCGAAGAAACAACTCGAGGATCGCATCTGGGCCATGAGCGGCGGCGTCGATTACGTCTTCGTCGACCTCGATAATGACCTCGTCAAGGAGGTCGTCGCGTTTGGAAGAGAGCACGGTGATGGCACGGACAACGATGGGCTCGAGATTCGTGTGCTGCGTCGCGAGCGTGGATACTGGCGCGAGGTCGAAGAGGTTGGCGCTGATTGGATAGAGCGCGCTGCGGTTCATGCGTTAACGCGACCGCACGAGCGCCCTGATCACGTTTATCCGATGGCGATCGAGGCGCTCGAAGGAAAGAAGCTCTCCGACGAGCAGCTCGACAAGATCCAGAAATCACTCGAAACACAATACGCATCGTTTCCCGCCGAGCGCTCGTGGATGCGTGGCGCGGTGGTGCTCGCCATGGGGCTCGAGGGCAACGAGGCGGGCGCGAGGTTCTTGCTCTCGTTGAGCCAGTCGCCTGAAGGCGCCGAGCTGCGAGAGCGCATTTGCCTCGCGCTCTACAACACGCGCACGAAAGAGGGCGTCGCGCACGCTTTCGAGATGTTTGATCGCTCGCTCGAGCTCGCGGCGCAGGATAACACGAGCGATGGCGTGATCCGCGCGTTGCTTATCGCGGCCGCGAAGAACAACGATCCAAACGCCGTCCAGCACTTCGAGCGCGCCTACGAGAGCATCGGCGCGGACGAGCGTGGGCGCTTGCTCAAGACCTTTTATTCGGCGCCCGCGACGCTCGCGAAGCCGTTGAGCGAGCGGTTCGACGTGGCGACAGACCCGGAAGAGATCGCCTCGCTCGCTTATTTCTTTGCCTCGCGCACGCGCCCTTATTCGGTCGAGCACGAGGTCTGGCTCGAGAGCCTGAACACGGCGCGCCTCGAGCAGCTCTCGAAGCACCCATCTCCTCAAATTCGCAAGCAGGCGTTGTTTCTATTCGCAGACAAGGCACCGGATCGCGCGCGCGTGTCTTATATCGAGGCGCTCGCGGATGAGACCGACCCCACCATCATCGTGATGCTGCTCGATAACTTCCCTGATCAGGCAACACCAGAACAACAGGCGCCCTTGACGACCTCGTTAAAGAAGGTTCACACGCGCTGGGTTTCCAACCGTGAGATCAGCTACATGCTCCAAAAGGTGATCGCGCGGCAAAAGAACCCCGCGCTCACTGCGCTTGGCTTGACGTGGGTGCGCTACCCGGACAGCGCCATCGTGTACGCGCCACACGGCAGCACTTGCGATGAGAAGAACAGGGACGCGCTCGTCGACATCTTCCTGAACGCCATCGCCGCCAGCGCGGACGAGCACGTGCGCCGTTCTTACTACGAGGTGCTCGGGCGTTGTGGAAACAAGCGCGCCGTGGATGTGCTAAAGCAAGCCCTCGAGGACGAGACCAACTCTTACGTCAAGGCGACGGCGGTCACATCACTCGGCCAACTTGGCGCCAGTGATGTGATCCCTCAGCTCGAGGCGATCCTCTCCGGGAGCGATGATGATGTGCATTTGGCCGAGGTCGCCGTCGAGGCGCTCGTGAAGTTTAACACCGAGGAGGCGCGCCTGGCGTTGCGACGATCTGTGCGCGCTCCCGAGAACACCTCGGACGAGCAGATGTGGATGCAACGCGTTTACCTGCGCGCGCTCGGCGTCATGATCGGCGTCGATGCTTTCGAGGCCCTGCTCGCCGAGCGGCGAGAAAAGTGGGCGCTCTCGATGACGGTGGGATGTCAGAATATCATGCGCGAGATGGGCGTCCTCGGCGAGGTCAGCCCGATGCGAGGATCGAAGGCGTTGCTCCGGTTTGTCGAGGAGGACAAATGCCAGGGCAAGGAGGAGCAGCACCTTTTGAGCGTCTTCGATGAGTGGGTGCGCCATCCTCACAAACAACACCCCGAGGCGCTCGCGCTCTGGTTCGAGTCTCCGATTTCTCGCAGCGTGCGCGTCGAGTCGAGGAAGGCGCACGATTACATCAAGAACTCGCTCGAGATGAAGCGAGCGCGCTGACGCGCGCCCAGATTTGCTCCGAGAGCGCGTCGATGCTCGCCGTGGCGTCGAGCTTGACGATCGGCTGCCCTCGCTCCTCGAGTAGCGCGATCACCTCATTGTATCTGGTGATCAGGCGCTCGAGCTTCTCCCGCGTTTCGTAGATGTCGCGCGCCGCGCGTCGCCCCAACCTCTCCAGGCTCGTCTCGATGTCGATCTCGAGGAAGAAGGTCAGGTCGGGCACTCTGGCGCGCGAGTTGAGCGCCAGAATCCAGTCGTAATCCACGCGCTCGGTGCCATCTTCTTGCGCCTCGACATCCCCCTGGTATGCCAGGCTCGAGTGATAATAGCGGTCGGAGATGACGGGTTTGCCCGCCCTCAAGGCGGGCTCGATGGTGGCCGCCACGTGGTCGAGGCGGTCGGCAGCAAACAGGAGCGCGAGCGTTTGCCGGGTCATCGGCTCCTGAGCATTTCCCCTGGTGGGATCGACCGGGAGCACGATGCGACGCGAGAGCATCTGTCGGATCATCACGCCGATCGGCCCATCAGAGGGCTCGCGCGTGAGCACGGCCAACTGCCCATCTTTCGCGAAGCGCTCCTTTAGGATCGCGGACTGGGTGGTGGTTCCCGCGCCGTCGATCCCCTCGAGGACAACAAAGGGGGTGTGCACTGTTTGCTCGCTCATTGTTTCGGTCCTCGGGGTTGCTCGCCACGCTTTAAAAACGACTCGACGCGGCGGTGATGTTCGTCGCTCGCCCACAGCTCTGCGAATGGCTTGATCTCGGCCTCCAGTGCGTCGCTGCGAGGCATTTCTCTTCCAAAAATGGACATGTGCTTGAGCGCCTCGATCATCTCGCGCGAGTGGTCGCACATCGCGAGCGCGAAGGCTTCTGTTTGTTCGACGAGGTCTTCCGGGGAGAAGATCGCGTCGACGAGTCCCTCTTCGCTGGCGCGCGTCGCATCGAGGATCTCACTGCGCGCGAGCCAGGCCATCGCCCTGGCGCGACCGACGCGCTCGACGAGTCGCGTCATGCCACCCCATCCACACGGGACGCCAAAGCGCGTCTGCGTGAAGCCGAGCGTGGCCTGGCTCGATGCGACGCGGAAGTCTGCTGCGAGCAAGGTCTC
Organism: Myxococcota bacterium; assembly: GCA_036155555.1. Taxonomy (GTDB): domain Bacteria; phylum Myxococcota_A; class Bradymonadia; order Bradymonadales; family Bradymonadaceae; genus JAYZVO01. The sequence goes on along the minus strand of JAYZVO010000057.1, from coordinate 31,386 downwards.
GCAGCCGCCGCCAAAGGCGGCGCCGTTGATGCAGGCGATGACCCAACCGTCGATGAGTTCGAAGGCGGAGAGGATGGCGTGCATACGCGCGGCCATCACGATGGCGTCTTCCTCGCTCTTTAACGCGGCGAATTCCTTCAAATCACCGCCCGAGATAAACGCGCGCGCCCCGGCGCCGCGCAAGATCATCGCGCGCAGGTCGCGCTGTTCGTGAAGCTGCATCAGCGCGTCTTCGAGCGCGTCCATGACCTCGAAGTTGATGGCGTTGAGCGCGCCCGGTCGATCGATCTCGACCCAGAGGAGCGGCCCGGAGGTCCACGTGTTGACGACGGAGGTCATGGGGTTCCTTTGTTGCTGTTTTTGGCGCGCTCGAGCGCGTCCCTGGCGATCTGCTGGATCTGAGGCATCGGGTGCCCGGAGGCGACCGTCTCCAGGTATTGCTCGACCTCGGTCCCACCAACCTCGCCCATCTGCGCGAGGAGTGCGATGTAAGCCTGAGGTTGGTTCCCCTGGCTCATGCGCGTGGCGGCGTCGACGATCTCTTTGGAGAGGTCCTTCGAACCGAGCGCTGCGGCCAGCCCTGCGGCCGAGACGACGACGCGCGGGTCCTCTGATGTGAGGGTCTTTCGGGCGATCGCGAGCGCTTCCTTGTCGCGCGCATGATCAGTGGCGATGTGTGTTCGCAACCTGCGCAGCGCGGTGGAGGTCGGCTCTGGCTGGAGTGATTCCTTGGAGAGGATGTCAAAGAGCGCGTCGCTCTTGATCGCGTTCATCTTCAGGTCTTGCTGGACCGCGAGCGTGAGGCTGTCGAAGCGCTCGAGGAAGGCGTCGCGCTGCGCTTCCTTGGAGACCGTGTCCAGGTCATCGATCAGGTGAATGCGCTCGTAGCGCGCGTTGTAAGACTTCGTGGAGAGCTTGGCCGAGATGCTCAACATCAACTTCGGCGTCTCGTTGGCGGGCTCGAGCCTGCGACTTCCATACTCGATGGCGAGGTTGCTCTCGGCGGGGGCCGCGTCGCCAACACGCGAGTAGCCACCGGCGTCGAGTGATTTGACGGCGCGCTCGCGAAGATCCTGTGGCGCGGGGACAAGCTCGGGCGGTGGCGCCGTCGGCGAGCTCGTCACCTGAACCTCTCGGATCGCGATGGCGCCCTTTGTGGGGGATTCTTGCTCGCTGGTGCTCTTGTTCTTGTCGCGTTCGCATCCTGTGAGCGCGAGCGCGTTCGGGATAAGAAGCAGCGAGAAGAGGCAAATGCTCAGCGCGCGCATCCTGAAAACGATCGTGTTTCGAGGGGCATTTTCCATACTCATACTGTTCTCTCGCCCGCGATAATGTTAGGCAGTCTTGGGAGAATGTTCGAAGCGTTTTCGTATCGCTCGGTTCGAGCCAATCTTCTCGAAACCCACCTGTTGGCGATGGCGACCTCGCCACATTTGGCATACTCGGTCCGAGTTTTCAAACAACGCCTGTCTGCAAAGCGGACGGGGTGGCCGAGCGCTTTTTCAAGATGACACCGCATGGATGAGGATACATCGAAATGAGTCAGGAGAGCACGAAGCTTGGTCCTCCGTGGACAACGCTCAAGATTTTGCGCTGGACGCAGGGCTATTTCGAGAAGAACGAGATCGATAACCCGCGCTTCGAAGCGGAGTTGCTCCTGAGCCACGCGCTCGAGCTCGACCGCATGATGCTCTACGCCTACTTCGAGCGCCCGCTCTCTGGAGAGGAACTCGACACCTACCGCGCCATGGTCAAGCGCCGCGTCGCCAACGAGCCCGTGGCCTATATCACTGGCTCGCGCGGGTTCTGGTCGATCGATCTCAAGACCGATGCGCGCGCGTTGATTCCGCGCCCGGACACGGAAACACTCGTCAGCGGCGCGCTCGACTTCTTGCCCGAGGGCGAGAAAAAGCGCGTGCTCGACATCGGGACCGGGACCGGCGCTGTCGCGCTCGCGCTCGCGCATGATCGCCCCGAGATCGAGGTCGCCGCCACAGACATCAGCCAGGATGCGCTCGCGCTCGCGCGCGAGAACGCCGCGGCGCTCGAGTTGACCGAGCGCGTCACCTTCTTTGAAGGGGACTTGCTCGGCGCGCTCTCCGGTGAGTGGGCATCTGGCACCATCGACGTCATCGTGAGCAACCCTCCTTATGTGGGCACGAGCGAGATGGACTTGATGGACGAGTCCGTCAAAAAGTACGAGCCCGAGACCGCATTGTACGCCGGAGAGGATGGCCTCGATGTCATCCGTCGCCTCGTCCCACAGGCTTATGATCGCCTGGAGGAAGGGGGCAGCTTCCTGTGCGAGATTGGCTTTCGCCAGGGCGCCGCGGTCAAGGAGTTGTTCGAGGGGCAAGGTTTTAAAGAGGTCAAGGTTCTAAAGGACCTCGGCAAGAATGATCGCGTCGTGGTCGGGCGTCGCTGAGAATGATTTGAACGAGAAAATATCGAGGATGACTGCATGACACGAGGCTTTTATCGATTCCCCACGCTGTGTGGCGACCGGTTGCTCTTTGTCAGTGAGGATGATCTCTGGGAGGTCTCGCGCCAGGGCGGCGCCGCGCGTCGCGTGACCGGAAATATCGGCGCCGTGAGCGCGCCTTGCCTCTCGCCAGATGGCGAGCAGGTCGCCTTCGTCGCGCAAAACGAAGGCGCGCCCGATCTGTATGTGATGCCTACAACAGGCGGTCAGCCAAGGCGCCTGACCTTCGATGGCGCGTTTGTCGCCGTGGTGCGCTGGAGCGAGGACGGCAAGTCGATCATCTTCTCGTCGATGCGAAATCAACCGCATCGCAACATGTCCCTCTTTTCAGTGCCCGCAGCAGGCGGCTCGGTGCGCAGCATGTCGCTCGGCGAGGGGACATGGACCTGGAGCGAGCCCGGTGGAAAGGGGGTCGTTGTCGGCAGGCATCGTTGGGACCTCTCGCGCTGGAAGCGTTACAAGGGTGGCCTCGCTGGCGAACTCTGGGTCGACGCGGACGGCTCCGGGAGCTGGTCTCGTATCTTCGCAGATCGCATCGAAGGCTTCGCGCACCCGATCTGGCAAGCGGGCAGGATCTGGTTCCTCAGTGATATGGAAGGTCACGGGAACCTCTATTCGAGCAAGCCCGATGGGAGCGATTTAAAGCGCGAGACGAACCATGTCGGCTTCTTCGCGCGTCATCTGCAAACCGATGGCGAGCGCTTTGTCTACTCGCTCGGCGGGGACATCTATTGCTTCGACCCGTCGGTTGGCGAGAGCGCGCTGCTCGAGATCGACTGCGCCTCTCCGCGCGCGCATCTGGCGCGCAAGTTTGTCGACGCGGTCGACTTTATCGACGACTTCGAGCTTCACCCCAAGGGGCACTCGCTGGCGCTCACGGCGCGCGGCAAGTGCTACAACTTCGGGTTGTGGGAAGGCGCCGTGCGTCAGACTGGCGAGGAGCACGGGGTGCGCTACAGGATGGCGCGCTACCTGCCCGATGGCGAGAAGGTGCTCGTGCTCTCGGACGAGGGGGGCGAGGAGCACTTCGAGCTGCACGCGGTGGATGGCTCCTCGGTAGAGAAGCTCGACATCACCGGCGATGTGCTCGGGCGTCCCATCTCGATCGGGCTCTCGCCGGACGGAAAGTTCGCCGCGATCGGCAACCACAGGCACGAGCTGCTGTTGCTCTCGCTCGAGGAGAAGAGCCTCACGCGCGTGGCAAAGAGCGACTACGACCGCATCGATGCCTTCTCCTGGGCGCCCGATAGCAAGTGGTTGGCGTTTGCCTGCCACAACTCGCCGAAGACGGCCAAAATCCAACTCCTCAGGCTCGAAGATAAAGAGATTTTCGATATCACCGAGGGGGAATTTGCCGATGGCGAGCCCGTCTTCGATCCGAAAGGGCGCTACCTTTACTTTATCTCCTACCGCGAGTTTAACCCGGTCTACGGGAACCTCTTCTTCGAACTCAGCCTGACCCGAGGCCAGCTCCTCTGTCTGGTGACCTTGACCGAGGATGAGGACAACCCGTTTGTCGAGAAACCTCGCGCGCTCGACGATGATGGCAAGGGAGATGAGGACGAAGAGGATCGCGACGACTCGAGCAGCGAGGAGAACGGTAAAGCGGACGCCGATGACGCGAGCGGCGACAAGGAAGAGAAAGGGGACGAGAAGGAGAAGGAGGACGAGCCGCTCGAGATCGATCTCGATGGGATCAGCGAGCGTGTGCTCCTGTTCCCGCTCGGCGAGGGGCGCTACTCGCAGCTCGACGCGAGCGAGGAGGGAATCCTCTTTATCCAGTCTGGTTTGAGCGGCGCGCGCGGCAGCGATGAGGATGATAACCGCGGGACGCTCTTTACCTGGAACTTCAAGGACCGCAAGCGCAAGCGCTTTCACGGCGGTGTGAGCGGCTACACGCTGGACGCAGATCGCAAGAGCGTCGCGCTCTGGAGTGATGAATCACTGCGCGTGCTGTCGCTTTCGGCGGGAGCTCCCGACGAGGATGATGACGATGATACGCCGACGCGAAAGACGGGGTGGATCGACCTCGAGCGCGTCTCCATCGAGGTTCATCCTGTGGCGGAGTGGCGGCAGATGCTGCGCGAGATCTGGCGCCTGATGCGCGATCACTTCTGGCGCGAGGATATGTCTGGTGTCGACTGGGACGAGGTCTGGGAGCGTTATCACCCGTTGGTCGATCGCCTGGGCGCGCGCAGCGAGTTCTCCGACCTGGTGTGGGCGATGCAAGGCGAGCTCGGCACGAGCCACGCCTACGAGTTTGGCGGGGATTACCCGACGCCTCCTTCTTATCGCCAGGGCTTTCTGGGGATCGATACGGTCTGGGACCCGAAGCATGGGGAGCAGGGCGCCTGCAAGATCGCGCGTATTATCCGCGGGGATTCCTGGTCCAACCGCAGCGGCTCTCCGCTGGCAAAGCCCGGCATCGACGTGGCCGAGGGGGATGTGATCCTCGCGGTGAACGGCAAGCGCATCACCCACGAGATCTCGCTCGAGCAACGCCTCGTCAATGAGGCGAGCAAGGAGGTCGAGTTGCTCGTCCTCGCCGCAGGCGAAGAGAAGCCTCACACGGTGACGGTGAGGACGATGGGCAGTGAGAAATCACTGCGTTACCGCGAGTGGGTGCGCGAGCGCCGCGCGATGGTGCACGAGTGGAGCGGTGGGCGCGTGGGCTATGTGCACGTGCCGGATATGGGGCCTGACGGTTACGCGGAGTTCCACCGTGGTTTTGCCACCGAGGGTGCGAAAGAAGCGCTCGTGGTCGATGTGCGATTTAACGGGGGCGGGCACGTGAGCCCGTTGATCCTCGAGAAGTTGATGCGTCGTCCTATCGGGTTTGACTTCTCGCGTCACGGAGCGGCGATGCCTTATCCATATGATGGCGTGCGCGGTCCTGTGGTCGCGCTGACCAACGAGTACGCGGGGAGTGATGGAGATATCTTTAGCCACGCGTTCAAGATGTTTGGCGTGGGGCCGTTGTTAGGCAAGCGCACATGGGGCGGTGTGATCGGCATCTGGCCAAGGCACGAGCTCGTCGATGGGGCGATAACGACCCAGCCCGAGTTCAGCTTCTGGTTTGCCGACGTGGGTTTTGCCGTGGAGAACTACGGCACCGAGCCTGACATCGTGGTCGAGAACCCGCCGAACGCGGACGCCGAGGACGATGATGTGCAACTGGACGCGGCGGTGAAGAAGGCGCTCGAGCTACTTGAGGGGACGCCCGTGGGTCCTCCCGAGGATGTGGGGCCGTATCCGAAGCTGACGCCGCCAGAGACATTGCCCCAGTGATTTATGATCGTGCTTGCCAGCGGTGCAAAGGGGTCTAACCTCTGCCTGCTGGTGAGGTGAGAGTCTTTGCCAGAGGTGCTGGCGAGAATTTTTCGAGAACAAGAAGGCTCGTGCGTGCGTTCCAGGGTTGCGTTAACCTTGCGCCGCATCGAGACTGCAAGACAAGACGCCGACCACCAAACCACTACCTCACGAAAGAGAGCGAACCGAATGGGCTTCATTCCTTACGTCGTCGAACAAACGCACCGCGGCGAGCGCGGTTGGGACATCTTCAGCCGTCTGCTCAAGGACCGTATTGTCTTCCTCGGCACGCCGGTGACCGACGATGTCGCCAACGCGATCATCGCGCAGCTTCTTTTCCTCGAGAGCGATGATCCCGAGAAGGAGATCTCGCTCTACATCAACTCGCCAGGCGGCTCCGTGACCGCTGGTATGGCCATTTACGACACGATGCAGTACGTGCGTCCTCCCGTGTCGACGATTTGCATGGGGCAGGCCGCCTCGATGGGCGCGTTGTTGCTCTCGGCGGGTGAGCCTGGCCGCAGGCTCGCGCTGCCACACTCGCGCATCCTGATCCACCAACCGCTCATGCGCGGTGGCATCGGCGGTCAGGCGACCGACATCGAGATCCAGGCGCGCGAGATCTTGCGTCTTCGCGAGAAGCTCAACGACATCCTCGTGCACCACACCGGCCAGACCCTCGAGCGTATCGAGAAGGACACCGACCGCGATTACTTCATGAGCGCACCAGAGGCGCTCGAGTATGGTCTTATCGACCAGGTCGTCGAGCCTCGCACGATCGTCAACGCGAACAAGAAGAACGACGAGTGATACGCGTGATGTGAATCACTTGTTGGCCTCGCGGCCCGCAAAAAAGAAGCCGCCGAAAAATAATGCTGAGGGGTCGGAGTCGTCTGATTCCGTTCAGCATTATTTTTCGGCGGCTTCTTTTTTGCACCCCCCGCGGGCCTCACTCTCGTTCGTCCGCGTGCTTGTTTCAAGGGCAAGGCCCGCGGCAGGCCGCGAGCCTTGCCCCCCTGAGTCTCACTGCGTTCGGGAGGGGGGCAGACCTGGCGTCGGGTGCTCGGTTTTTAGCCCACGGGGCGCTTCGAAATTTGCAGTAAGTTTTGAGAAGGGGACGCTCTCGCAAAACTCACTGCAAATTTCGAAGCTCCCCTCCACAAAACGCCAACCAGTGCTCGAAGCGCGAGTTTGCCCCCTATGCAAGCGAAGTGCTGCATGGGGGGCAGCAAACGCGCCGTCACACCCACGCTATGGCGACAACCCAAACCTCTTGAATGGAGGTTCACAACGGCAGGCGCCGTTTGCGGGGGGCGGCCGAGACCAAAGGTCGAGAAGGGGCGCTCTCAAAACTTACTGCCAAACCCGAAGGCTCCCAACGCGGGCCACCGGCCGAGCACCCGACGCCAGGTCTGCCCCCCTCCCGAGGCTTTAGCCGAGATTCAGGGGGCAAGGCTCGCGGCCTGCCGCGGGCCTTGCCCTTGAAACAAGCACGCGGACGAGCGAGAGCGAGGGCCGCGGGGGGCGCGGGGGCGTGGTGGGCGCAAAACTCGACGCCAAATCCGAAGGCTCCTCGTGGGCGCGGGGGCGCGGAGGGGCACGGTGGGCGCGGAGTGGTGCTTGACAAGCCCAGAGCCGCACAACTAAAGTCCGCAACGCTGTTTTTCTGGCCTAATAGGCGCGCTCTCGTCGGGCGTGTCGGGCGGCATGGACGCTCGGTGCGTCGACCATATAAAGGAGTTCGAAAAGGCATGGCCAACAAGAAGAAACAAAGTGCAGACGAGATCGTCGATAACCTCGCTGAGGAGATGGGTGTGAAGGACGAGAAACCTGATGAATCCAAGGACGATCTTGCCGCGGACCTTGGCGGCCTGTTCGGTGTGAGTAGCAAGAAAAAGAAAAAGAAGAAGAAGGAAGAGCCCAAGGCGGAAGAGCCTCCTGCCAAGGAGGAGGAGTCCTCTGACGACGACGCGTCGGAAGAGGAGGAGCCAGCCGCAGAAGAAGCTGCGGAGGGTGCTGATTCTTCTGACGAGGAGGAAGAAGAGAGCGCCTTCGACGCGATCTCGGACGCCATCTCCTCTTCCCTCGGCGAGGATGACGAGGAAGAAGAAGAGGAAGAGAAGCCCAAGAAAAAGGCTGCGACCAAGAAGCCTGCCAAGAAGCCTGAGGACAAGCCCGCCAAGAAGAAGAGCGAGGGCATCGATGGTATCTTCGCGCCTGCGGGTGGCGGCGGTGGCGGCGAGCCGATGGTGGTCGATGACGACCCCTACCTCGACGAGGATGACCTTGGCGGCGCGAGCGCGGGTGGGGCGAACAAGGGCCTTATCGGCGTGATCGTTGTCCTGGTGCTCGCGCTTGTTGGCGTGGTGCTCGGCACGACGAGCGTTGGCAAGGACATCATGCTCGTCTTCAAGGGTGAGTACCGCGCGCAGAAAGACGCGGACAAGGCTGCCCAGGAAGAGGCGTTCAAGGCCGCTCAGGAGGCTGCGTTGCCAAAGTTTGGCAACCTCTCGATTCTGGGTTCTCCAAAGTACGCGAGCATCACGCACAATGGCGAGACCTACTACGGTGAGATCTCGGCGGGGATGCGTGAGATGCAGCTCAACCCTGGTTACTCCAACATCGGCAACCTGCCGATCAAGGAGAAGCAGGTCATCACGGTTTCGGCGCCTGGCTTTACGCCAAAGACCTTCGAAATCACCGAGGGGATGTGGCAAGGCGGTCAGGGCGGCGCGTACAGCTACGCGTTGACGGCGACGCTCGTGCCCGTGGACATGTGGGCAGGCAACGAGTTTGACGCGCGCATGGGCTCGGACACCGAGAACGAGTTCTTTGGCAAGATGGTCATCAAGACCGTCCCCGAGGGCGCGACGGTGATGCTCAACAACAAGCCTCTTCTCGACGAGAAGGGCGAGCCGCTCAAGACGCCCGTGTCGATCGAGAAGAACTACGTCAAGGATGACAAGGGCAAGCTCGAAGAGGTGCCGATCAAGGTCGATACGGTGTTTGACGAGGGGCACAAGTTGGTCGTCAGCTTCCCTGACCAGCCCGATATGCCTGCGTACGCCAACCAGATCAACCGTCAGCTCTGGGCGTGCAACAAGAAGGCCGAGGACGAGATCAAGAAGCTTCCCGAGGGGCACTCCATCCAGATGGAGTGCGACTATGTCTACGAGAAGACGATCGATTTCAACCAGATCAAGGCGTTCAAGAAGCGCATGGAAGAGAAGCGCAAAGAGATCGAAGAGTACAACAAGAAGGTCAAGGATCTTCGCGCCAAGCAGCTCGAGGGCAAGGAGCTCGATCCTTCGGCGGTCGAGGCGGTCCAGAAGTGACCTTTGGTGGCGCCGCGGCGCCTCCCGAGTGATTTTGAACGCGCACGTTTGATTCGAGCGCCCGAAGCAGCATGCCTCGGGCGCTTTTCTTATGGTGGTTCAGGAAAGGAGCAGGAAGGGATGTTTATCTATCGAGTGATGCACGAGGGGTCGGCGCGCTGGGCGATGCAGCGCGAGGATGGCGATGCGTTGGAGCTGCTCGCGCAGCGAAGCTTCGAGGATCTGGTCGAAGGTTACGCGACAGGTCTGGAGGGGATCGAGGAGCTGGGAACGGTGGAGGATGCGGTGTTGTTGGCGCCGAGCGTGCCGACAAAGATCCTCTGCATCGGGCTCAACTACAGGCACCACGCCGAGGAGATGAACAAGGAGGTTCCGGACGAGCCGTTGATGTTTATGAAGCCAGTGAGCGCGCTGCTCGGGCCGGATCGCGCGGTGGAGTTGCCGCCGCAATCCGCGCTGGTGCATCACGAGGGGGAGCTGGCGATGGTGGTCGGCAAGCGCGCGAAGAACGTGACCGAGGAGGACTTCTTCGACGTGATCTTTGGCTACGCCTGCGCCAATGACGTGACGGCCAGGGATATTCAGCGGCGAGAGGGGAAGTATACGAGGGGGAAGGGCTTCGATACGTTTTGCCCGTTCGGGCCGAGGTTGAGACCGGCGCGCGAGCTCGAGATCGAGCGCGAGGTGGTGACGTGCCGTGTCAACGGCGAGGTGCGTCAGACATCAGGGGTGGACGATTTGATCTTCAAGCTACCGCAGGTGGTCAAGTTCATCAGCGAGGTGATGACGTTGATGCCGGGGGACATCATCCTGACGGGGACGCCATCGGGGGTTGGCGAGCTGTTGGATGGTGACGAGGTCGAGGTCGAGGTGACGGGCGTGGGGGTGTTGAGCCACACGGTCTCCGGCGTTTTAAAGTGATCGTATGACGAACGTCGTCTGTTTGTCGCGAGGCGTGTGAGGGGGTAAAATCACAGGCAGAAATCAGGTGGCATCGAGGAGGTGTCAGATGCGAGCGAAACGCGCATAAAAAGCCTGTGAGAATAACCCATGGTCCGTGACTTTCACGCGCGCGCGTGATAGAATTTCGGGCCTTCGTCAAGGAGGGGTTCGGGTTTTTGAACCGAGCCCTCTCAGGGGCGGAGAAAAGGCGTCTCGCGACGGTGTATGTGCGTTTGGCTCCACGTTTTTCAAGGGGATGTTTCCCATTTGAAAACGCCTCTCGAGCAAAGAGACCACCCCCAACCGCGAGCGCGCTCTCGAAAAGGGAGCAAAAGAATGCCGCCGATTTTAAATGATCGACGGCGGGGCTTTTTGCGAGAGCGCGCGAGGAGCGCCGTTCATGAAACACAAGCAAGCAGTGACCATGACTGATCAGATTCCTGTAGAAGAAGCCGCCGTGGTTCGCAACCCCGACACCTACGACGAGAACAGCATCCAGGTTTTGGAGGGCGCCGACGCGGTGCGCAAGCGCCCGGGCATGTACATCGGCAACACCGACGATGGCACGGGCCTCCACCACATGGTCTACGAGGTCGTCGACAACGCGATCGACGAGGCGTTGGCCGGGTTCTGCGACCAGATCATCGTCACCATCGAGGATGACATGACGGTCTCGGTGGAGGACAACGGGCGCGACATCCCGGTGGGGATTCACAAGGAGCAGGGCGTCTCTGCTGCGCAGGTGATCCTGACGGTGTTGCACGCGGGCGGCAAGTTCAACCAGAACTCCTACAAGGTCTCGGGCGGATTGCACGGGGTGGGTGTGTCGGTGGTGAACTTCCTGTCGGAGTGGTTGCGCCTCGAGGTGCGTCGCGATGGCAAGCTCCACTCGCAGGACTACCACCGCGGCTTGCCCGCAGAGCCGCTGGCCGAGGTCGGCGCCGCAAAAACCACGGGCACAAAGATCACCTTCCGCGCCGACCACGAGATCTTCCCCGATCAGAAGTACTCGTTCAACGTCCTCTCGCAGCGCCTTCGCGAGCTGAGCTACCTGAACTCGGGCGTGGCGATCACGATCATCGACGAGCGTGACGAGAGCCGCCACGACTTCAAGTTCGAGGGTGGCATCCGCTCGTTTGTCGAGGGGTTGGCAAAGAACAAGCAACCTCTCCACGAGGAGCCGATCTACATCATCAAGGAGATGGAGGAAGAGGGCATCACCGTCGAGGTCAGCTTGCAGTGGAACGACTCCTACCGCGAGGAGATCTTCTGCTACACGAACAACATCCACAACCGCGATGGCGGCACGCACCTGTCCGGCTTCCGCGCCGCGCTCACGCGCACCATCCACACCTCCGCCAACGACTCCGGGCTCATCAAATCGAGCCTCTCTGGAGATGACGTTCGCGAGGGTTTGACGGCCGTGCTCTCGGTGAAGATGCCCGATCCGAAGTTCTCCAGCCAGACCAAGGACAAGCTCGTCTCCAACGAGATCAAGGGCGCTGTCGAGACGGTCATGAACGAGCGCCTGGGGATCTTCTTCGAGGAGAACCCCTCGGTGGCAAAGGGTGTGGTGAACAAGGCGCTCAGCGCGCAACGCGCGCGTGACGCCGCCAGGAAAGCGCGCGAGATCGCCCGCAAGTCCGCCCTCAGCTCCCTCTCGAGCTTGCCCGGCAAGCTCGCCGACTGCCAGTCGCGCGACCCGGAAGAGTGCGAGATCTACATCGTCGAGGGTGACTCCGCAGGCGGCTCCGCCAAGCAAGGGCGCGAGCGTCGCTTCCAGGCGATCCTCCCCCTGCGCGGCAAGATCCTGAACGTCGAGAAGGCGCGCTTCGACCGCATGCTCGCCTCCAACGAGATCACGACCCTGATCTCGGCGCTCGGCTGCGGCATCGGCGACGAGCACTTCGACATCGGGAAGCTGCGCTACCACAAGATCGTGCTGATGACTGACGCCGACGTCGACGGTAGCCACATCCGCACGCTGTTGTTGACGTTCTTCTATCGTCAGATGCCCGAGATCATCGAGAAGGGCTACCTCTACATCGCGCAACCTCCGCTCTACGGATTGCGTCGCGGCAAGTCGATGCGCTACCTCAAGGACGAGGGCGCGCTCAATAAGTACCTCGTCCAAAACGCGATCAGCACCGTCAAGCTCACGGGCGCGTCCGGTCAGGTCGTCGAAGGGGATGATCTGCAAGACTTCGTCGAGCAGCTCCTCGGATGGCGCGAGAAGCTCGACCTGCTCAGCCGCAAGGGAGATACGCGCATCATCGACGCGTGCGTTCGCGCTGGCGTCGAGGTCGAGGATCTGAGCGATGAAGATTTGCTCATGGACAAGATGAACACGGTCCTCGAGATCCTCGGCGTCGAGCACGACACCGTCGCCTGGACCGCGCCAGAGATCGAGCCAGACGAGGACCTCGACGGGGTCTTCTGCGTCCGCTTCGCGAGCCGCGTCATGGGCATGCGCACCGAGACGGTGCTCGACCGCAAGATGCTCGCGGGCGCAGCGTTCCGCACGCTGCACGACACCTGGGGCGACTTCGTCAAGCTCGGCGCGCCTGTGGTGCTCGAAGCATCACGCGCCGAGATCGAGGTCCACAAGGTCGACGACCTGCTCGCACAAATCCTGGCCGCAGGTCGCAAGGGTCAAACCATCCAGCGCTACAAGGGTCTCGGCGAGATGAACCCCGACCAGCTCTGGGACACGACCATGGACCCGACCAACCGCACGTTGCTCCAGGTGCAGGTCTCCGATGACCTGGCCGCCGACGAGATGTTCACCGTGCTCATGGGTGATGAGGTCGAGCCGCGCCGTCAATTCATCGAGCGCAACGCGCTAGATGTGCGCAACCTCGACGTCTGATCCTCTCCTCTCACGGTCGAGACATCCTCCTTGGACGAACGCACCGCACAGATCGAGCAGGCTCGCCAGTCCCCCTTCTTGCTCCTGCATGAAGGGGACGTCCGGCGAGCTCTGCTCGACTTCGAAGGGCGCGCCTTTCACTACACGACCAACACAGGCGGGCAGCGCGTGCTGCTTGTCTTTGCCGGGTTGGCGCTCGCTGGCGCCGTGGGGATTTATCTCTACGCCAGCTTCGCCTCCTTGCTCTGGTTCCTGCTCGCCAGCGGGCTGGGGATCGTCGCTGTGGTGTTGTGCGCCTCTGTTTATCGCTGGCACAAGTTCGCGCAGACGGGCTTTGTCGCCATCAATGAAACCTTCCTCTACTTTGGCAACGACAAGCGCGCGTGGCGGATCTCCTGGGATTTGCTCGATGCAAAGGCCCTCGGGTTCGAGGATTACACCTCCGAACGCCTCTCGGGAAAGCTCTCGCTCGACGTCGCCGGGCAACAGATCGACTTGCAACTCTACCACCCGCTCGCCTACATCGAGGACCTGCAAGGGGTGATGTTCGAGATCCTCTCGCATATGCAGGGTGGCTCCGAGGCGCTGGCGTTGGCGCTCGAAGAGCAAGAAGAGGAGTGAGCCAGGCGTGCGCCTCGGCGCATTTTGCTTGCTCCTCGAGAGAGAGCGCTGCAAGAATCGGCGCGAGCTTTGGTGGAACAAACCACGCGAGGTCAGGATGCAATTTGTCGAAGTGCTCGAGCTGTGGGATTACAGCAACCCCGCCGAATCCGAGGTCCGGTTTCGCGACGCCCTCAAGGAGCGCGCCGCCGCTGGCGATGCGCCGTTGTGTGGCTTGATCCAGACCCAGCTCGCGAGGACGTTTTCGCTGCGCGGTCAGTTCGAGCGCGCCCACGCCTTGCTCGGAGAGAGCGACCTCTCTGGCGAGGTGTCCGTGGGCGGCGTTTACTGGCACCTCGAGAAAGGGCGCACGTGGAACTCGAGCGGCGAGCGCGAGGTCGCTCGCAAACACTTCGAGATCGCCATGTCCCGAGCCGTCGAGCTCGACCTCGACGCCGAGGCCGTCGACGCAGCTCACATGATCGCCATTACCATGGGCGCGAGCGACGAGGGGCTCGTCTGGAACGAGCGCGCGCTCAACCTCTCTGGCAAATCAAAATGCCCGAGGGCACGAAAGTGGCGCGCCTCACTCTCGAACAACCTCGGCTGGACGCGCGCGGCGCGCGGTGATTTTCAGGGCGCGCTCGAGTCCTTCCAGGTCGCGCTCCTGGCCAGAGAGGAGCAAGGCAACGCGCGCGCCATTCAGATCGCGCGTTATGCCGTGGGGCACGCGATGCGAAAGCTCGGTCACTTGAGCCAGGCGCTCGAGCTGCAAGAAGCGCTGTTGCTCGAGGTCGAGGCCGCAGGGCAGGGCGATGGCTACGTGCTCGAGGAGGTCGCCGAGTGCATGCACGCGCTCGGTGATGCTCGCGCCGCAGGTTACTTCGCGCGTGCGCACGCATCCTTGAGTCAGGACGCGTGGCTGCGCGAGAACGACGCGGATCGCCTCGAGCGGCTGCGCTCTCTGGCCAGCTGACGGCGAAAAATCACGCAGGAATCCGGGCCACGCTGGCGCCGGTTCTGGACATCGCGTGGGGCTGTTGCCAAGATGGAGCGTCGCGCTGCGAGACCTTCCCTTCGAGCAACAACTGCCCATGAAAGACTTTTTCTCAGAACAAGTTCACCGCATCGACCTGATGGTCCAGGACCGCATGGCCGAGCTCGTCGAGCTGCGTCGCTACTTGCACGCAAACCCCGAGCTCAGTCGCCACGAGTTCGAGACCTCGGCCTTGCTCAAAGGTCGCCTCGAGGATCTCGGGTTCTCCGTCCGGGTTCGCGAGGAAGGCACCGGTTTGATCGCGGACCTGACGCCCGCCGGGTTTGACCCGGAGCGTCACCCCACCGTCGCCATCCGAGCTGATATCGACGCGCTCCCCATCGAGGAGCTCAACGAGATCGCCTACTGCTCACAGCGCGATGGCGTCATGCACGCCTGCGGTCATGACGTGCATATGGCGTGCGCCATGGGCGCGAGCCAGGCGCTGCGCACGATCCGTGATCGCCTGCCCGGCAGGTTGCGCATCGTCTATCAACACGCCGAAGAGGTCGCCCCTTCTGGAGCCTCCGAGATGATCGCGTTTGGCGCCATCGATCAGGTCGACGCCATCATCGCGCTCCATTGCGAGCCCGAGCTCCCCATCGGCAAGATCGGCATCAAGCCTGGACCATTGACCGCCTCGTTCGACCGCTTCGACTACACGATCAAGGGCACCGGCGGGCACGGCGCCAGGCCGCATCACTGTGTCGATCCTGTATTTGTCGCCACTCAACTCGCCAACACGCTCTATCAGTTGCCGGGGCGTCGCATGGACGCGAGGAGCCCGGTGGTTCTGAGCATCGGCGAGTTTCACGCGGGCTATGCGCCGAACGTGATCCCGGAGTCTGCGCGCATCACGGGGACGGTGCGAACGGTCGATGATACGCAGCGCGCCGAGATGCAGGGCTTGCTTCAAACCGTCGCCGATCAACTCTGCGCGTTGCATGGCGCCTCGGTCGAGCTCGACCTTTACAAGGGCGCGCCCGCAATCAACAACAACGCGCGCGTCACCGATATCTTCGAGGCGATGGCGCTCGAGGTTATCGGCGAGGACGCGATTTACAGGATTCCAAAGCCGAGCATGGGCTCGGAGGACTTCTCGCACTTCCTCCAGCGCATCCCCGGCGCGATGTTCAGGTTGGGCACCGCCGCGCCCGATCGCGACGTGCACCTGCTCCACTCCGCGCGCTTCGATATCGACGAACGCGCTATTGGCCACGGCGCAAGGATTCTTGCCAGGACCGCCTTCGAGCTGTTGCGCAGGTTGGCAGAAGATCGCAACGCGCTCGCGTGATCTGTTCTCGCGCGAACCACTGACGAAACATCCCGGCGGCGCTGGCACGGTTTTTGGGTTTGCTTTAGCGAGGAAATGCGCATGAAGCCTTGCTCACACGCCATGCCGTTGTGCGGAGTTCCACCAAAAACCGTGCCAGCGCCGCCGGACCACCAGCGTGTGTGTCCCCGTTCCCCGCGGCCCTCGCTGTCGCCCGTTCTCGAGGTGCGCGGCGCGCGAAACACCAACCGAACAGGTGAAATACAACGCCGTTCTGGCTATAACTGCACTCCGACTGATTTCGAGGGCGCGGTTCTCGCGTCGCGTTGTTTTGGAGAAGTGAAATGAACGGTGTGCGTTATCTGCCTGTCCTTGTCGTGGTGTCGATGCTCCTCGCGTGCAGCGACTCCAACGTGACCTCGAATGTCCCTGCTGATATGGGGACCTCTTCGGATATGGCGGGAGCGGTGGATATGCCATCGACGCCACCAGACATGTCCGATGCTCCAGTGGATATGGGCGCGGACATGGGCCAGGAGCCCCGCGAAGACATGCAGGCGGATCAGGGCAGTGATATGGGGGGCGCTGGCGAGGACATGCCTGACGCGATGCCTGTGGAGCTTCCTTTCGAGCAAAAGCTCGGGTTCGAATACAACGAGGATGAGTTCAGGCGAACGAGCGCTTCGCTTCCGCTGTCATCGCAACCCGAGGGCGTGATCCTGCTTCGCGTGAGCTGGAACACGGCAACCGCGGACGCGCCGCAACGCCCCGTGAGCGTGCGTCTCTGCACCACACCTCCCGGAGACTGCGTTGGTCAGAACCCCGCCATCAAGGTCGAGGGAGAGGTCGAAGTACACACCTTTGTCTGGGAGTCCCTCCCTGATCAAAACTATACGATCGAGCTCGACGCCTACGCGCCCGCGGATGTGCTCACCGTCTTTGCCGATATCAGCATCGAGTTCTTGCCCTGGCAGGACACGATGGGAGAACCTGTCTGGGCCAAGCAAGCCGCGCCCATCGTGCCACCGGCGGCGATTCGCGGCGTCTTGCCCGGCGGGAGCGTCTCGACAAACCCGAGCGATTACACCACCCACTGGTTCTCCTGGAGCGCGCCGTTGCTCGGTACAGCGAGCTTGCGCAAGATCGACGGGGGCTCGTTCACGTCTGTGCTTTGTGCATCTGATGCGATGCAGGCGCCCTGGAATTGCGCCGCCGAGAGCGCGACCGCGAGGCTGGATGTCTCGCGAAGCGGCGCGCAGCGCTTCGTGCTCAAGAACCCTTACGAGGAGGCGTCCGATTACAAGCTCGTCTTCCTGTACGAGCCCTTCGCCGATGCGCTCACATGTGAACCTGGAAAGCACCCCGACGGCGCGGGCGCTTGCGTCACCGAGGGCGCCTGCGCGTCCGGTTTTCACGATGGCGGTCAGGGGCATTGCGTGCCGACGGGGGAGTGTGATCCCGCCTTCGAACTCGACGAGCAGGGCGCCTGCTTTGGCTGGTCCTACGAGGGCAACGTCCCGAGCTTTGCCGAGATCGAGACCTTCTGGTCCTCCACAAACGAGATCATCGAGTTGT
The DNA here is from genome assembly GCA_036155555.1 of Myxococcota bacterium. Lineage (GTDB taxonomy): Bacteria > Myxococcota_A > Bradymonadia > Bradymonadales > Bradymonadaceae > JAYZVO01. The sequence goes on along the minus strand of JAYZVO010000057.1, from coordinate 13,965 downwards.
CGGATGGGAAGTTCTTCAACACGAACAACCTGGATGAGACCGACATGTTGCCCGACAGAAGTCGGCCGCTGATTTTTGATCCTGTGACGGTCTCCTGGATCGCGAGCCAGACCGAGGAGCCAACCCCCTCTGTCTACAGAAGCTGCGCGCTCGCTGATGGCAGAGTGCTCGCGGTCGGCTATGGCGCGCCCGGTGATCCGAACCTGAAGAACGAGCGCATCTACGATCCCGCCAGTGATAGCTGGAAGGAGCTCGCGGATGAATCAGGTGTTGTCTGGGGCAATGGCGTGATGTGTCGGTTGCTGAGCAATGGCAAGACGCTGGTCATTTCGTCGGGGACGCGGTCGAAGGTGTTCGACGCGAGCACGGAGCAATGGTCCGACTTCCCTGGATTTCCCGTCGAATATCGCGGGAAGTTTTTGACCGAACTCACCGATGGAACGCTCGTGACCGCGGTCGAGAGCGCCCAGGGGAACCCGGACGAGGTCATGATCCTGCGCGCGAACGCGACCGAGTGGGAGGCGCTCGCGAACTGGCCTGTGGCGGACAGTCCGATCAACAACTACATGCGTTTCTGGGTGTGTGGCGCGAGCGAGTTCTGCACGTGGGGGACATCCGGGGGCACGAAGTACAACGTGCAGACCAACCAACCTGTCGCATTGCAGGCGCCTCGATTCGGCGCGCCGGGCGCGTTCATCGAGGACTCGAGCGGTGTTTATCTGGGGCTCACGACCCGAGGGGTCGCCCAGTATACCGCCGCGACGGACTCCTGGAGCGAGGTCACGCCGCGCCCCTTCGGGTGTCTGGCGATGACGCTCGAGCCCGTCACGAAAGACATCCTGTGCGCGCACAATTATATCAGCCGCTTCGAGCGGTGATTTTGGCAGCCGTGCTTCTCAGCCGCACTCGTCGTCGGGCTTGGTGATGCCGCGCTCTTTGCCGTAAAAGTCGTTGTCCTCGAGCAACCCACGCACCTGCCAGATCAGGGGGAAGGCGCGCTTTTCGAGCGTGCTGGCGAGGTACTTGACGCCCATCGAGCCGCCCGTGCCGCGCTTGGTGCCGATCAGACGCTCGACGACGCGTACGTGGTGGAAGCGCCACATGAGAATCCACTGATCGTGCTCCACGGCGGCTTCGCACAGGTTGTAGAGGTGGAAGTAGTTCTCTGGTGACCGATAGATCTGGAGCAAGCCCTTGAGCGTGCGTTCGCGATCTTCTTCAGAGAGCTCGCCGTCCGGCCCTGGCGTGACCACGTCGAAGCCACGGCGCTGGAGCGCGGCATAGAGGCGGTCGCGGATCGAGGGTTGCTCGAGGCGTCGCTCGAGGCGCACGCGCTCCTCATCGGTCAGGCGAATCCCCTTCATGACGCCAGCCTTCTTGATACCGCTGACAAACTCGACCTCGCGGAACTGCACGGACTGGAAGCCCGAGGCGGGGTTGAGCACGGAGCGAAAGCTCGCGAAGTCACGAGGCGTCATCGTCTCGAGGATGTGGATCTGCTCGACGAGCAACTTCTCGATCTGAATCACGCGCATCATCAACCTGCGCGCCTCGTAGATGTCATCGAGGTCGAGGCGCTCGACGACGGTGTCGAGCTCGAACAGGATCTGCTTGAACCAGAGCTCGTAAGCCTGGTGGATGATGATGAACAAAAGCTCGTCATGCATCTCCGGCTTGCTCTCGAGCTCTTGGAGCGTGAGCAGTGAGTTGACCTTCAGGTAGCTCCCATAGGTGATGCGATCATCGGCGGGGAGTTCGATTTTTTGCACATCTTCATCGGACACGAGCGCCTCCTCACTGCTTGCCGAAGCGCGGCGAGGACAACCTCGAGGCGCGTTGGCGTCAAAACAAGTCAGCGTTCTAGCAATCACTGCGCGCAGAGGCAATGCCCCACGCGCGGCGCCGAGTCATGCGCGTGATGAATTGGCGATGCGCTCGAGGTTCTGGAGGTACTCGCGCGTGAGCTTGAAGGAGGGGTTGCCCGGATCGAGCTGGATGGCGCACTCGATGGCCTTGTAGGCGCGGTTCATATCGCGCTTGAAGCGCGCGTGGAGCAGGGCGAGCTGTCGGTAAAACTCTCCGACCGTCGGAGAGACGTCGATCGCCTTGCGGAGCGCGTGGATGGCGCCCATGTAGTTGTGCGTGCGCTTGAAGTACTCGACGAGTTCGAGGACCTGGTCGATCTCGTTTTGATCATAAATCTGGTACTGCCCATCGCGCGAAGTGGAGCGAAGCCAGGGAGCGCGCGTGACATCGAGCGGGTCGGTGGTGTTCTTGGCCTCGAGCTGCTCGGCGACCTCGGGGAGCATGGTCTCGCTCGGGTTGGAGGCGACCTCGGTGATTTGCACGAGCCCTTTGCGCTGGAGCTCGACCAACACCTCGTCGAGGACAAAGGGGAGCCCCGAGAAGAGGTTGCGAAGCTCGCGAACGTGGAGTGGTTCGCTCAGGCGAGACATCGCGAACGCGCTACCCGTGTCGAGGTCATCATCGACGCGCATCTGACGCGCGGGCTGAACGAGCGCGTCGGCGCTAAAGCCGATCTCGAGGTCGAACGACCGCATCAACTGGCGCAAGCGCTCCATGCTCACCATCGACAGGCTCACGCCGAAGCCACCTGGGGTGGTGATGCTCGCAGGTTGCGTATTGACGACCGTGCCCTCGATATCGATCGCGCTCTTCTCCTGCTCGAGCACGATCTGGAGGCGAACCTGCGTATGCACGGGGAGCAAGGTCGCGCTCGGGACAAAGACGCCACCGGCGCGCATGTTGCGCATCCACTCGCGCTTGAGGCGCGCGTTGGTGCGGAAGTTGAGCGAAATCACTGGGCGGAAGTCGAGCGGTGCCCCCTCGAACTCCTCGCTGTAATCGTAGCCGTGGTCGCCCACGAGGACGACCATGGAGTCTTGCGCGAGGTCCGTGATCGTCTCGAGCGTTCCTGGCGAGGTCATGCTGGTCGAGAGCATGGAGTTTTGCGCGTCGCGCGGGTCACTCATGGGCGTTGGCGAGACGCCAGCGGCGGTGCGCAGCGCGAAGGCAAACGAGTCCATATCGAACCAACGCTTGCGATAATCGAGGTCGAGCGCGCGCATGATCACGGCGTCGAGCTCCTCGGTGATCATGTCATGATCGACGAGCTTGCTCGGAGGTATCACAGGCGTCCTGGCGCGCACCTTGGCCGACGCATCACGCCACTTCTTGACCGTCCAGGGGCGCTGGCCGGTGAGCATTTCGTACAGGATGCAGGCGAGCGAGAACTGGTCGGCGCGCCCGTCAACGTCCATGGTGCGCGTTTGCTCGGGCGCCATGTAAGCGGGGGTGCCGTAGAGCTTTGGCGTCTCGGCGGCCTCGACGACGCTCGAGGAGATGCCGAAGTCGAGCAGCTTTGGCAACCTCGAGCCATCCTCGTGGCGAACGATCATGATGTTCGAGGGCTTCAGGTCGCGGTGCGCGATGCCGACGTCGTGGACGGCTGCGAGCGCGCTGGAGGCGTGCAAGATGAAGTCGATGGCGACGCGAGGTTTGATCGGGGCGCGCTTCTTGATGATGTGCGAGAGCGGAACACCTTCGAGGTACTCCATGACGAAGTAATAGCCGAACGTGTTGCAGCGATCGAAGTCGGTGACAAAGACGATGTGCTCGTGGCCGAGCAAGCTCGTCAGGCGCGCCTCTTCGCGAAAACGTGTCACCCAGGAGTCATCGTTTGCCAGGCGAGGGTTCATGATCTTCATGGCGAAGCGTTGATCGAGCAGGGCGTGACGCACCAGGTACACCCAGCCGAATTGCCCTTGCCCCAGTTTGCGCTCGACGACGTATCGACCATTGATGAGCTCGCCAGGACGAGGCAGCGTCATGCGAACCTCTTGCTCCATGGGATCTTGCTGAGTGCTGCGCTCTGGCCTCGAGCCAAAGGAGAACCTCAGGTGCGAGCCCTCGTGCTTCTTACTGTTTTGATCGATTGGTGACATTCTCATTGGCCTCGCGCAATGAATGCGCCCTCGTCTCGCTTTATTAAGAATCGTCCGTCGTAACAGGTCGTGACGCCATGCCTTGGCTGCAAAGTCTCCTCATGCCCCTCTCTCATCGGATCACCTTCCTTCGGTATTAAAGAAAATTTTCAGGTGTACTCGGGCTCGAGGTGCATTTTTTAATTTCGATTTTTTAGGTCTGGAAGCGATGATTTTCGGAAGTCCAGGTATGTTGCGCTAAAGAGGGGGTCTTGATATCTTCGGGGTGGAATATTTAGCTGTACTCCAGGAGAGAACAAAATGATGAAAAAAGACCTCGAGCGTGTGCTTGTGAGTTGGTTGGAGATCGACTCTGTGACGCCAAATGAACGCGATTTTCTCGAGCACCTCGAGGGCGTTTTTCAGCAACGTGGTTACACGCTCGAGCGCCAGGATGTCGCCGAGGATCGCTGGAACCTCATCGCTCGCCGCGGCAACCCGACGCTCTTCTACTCGACGCACGTCGACACCGTTCCTCCCTTTCTGACGCCCAGGGTAGAGGGGAACATCATCTATGGGCGCGGCGCCTGTGACACCAAGGGTGGCTTGCTCGCGATGATGGAGGCCGCCGATCGTCTGGACGGCGCTGACGTGGGGTTTTTGCTCGTGGTCGGCGAGGAGGTCGATCACGTGGGCGCGAAGCGATCGTGTGGGTTGGGGATCGAGCCGACGCGCATCATCCTGTGCGAGCCCACAGTCAATCGCGTGGTGCGGGCGCAGAAGGGGATGATTCGAATGAACCTCGAGGCGACAGGGGTGGCGGCGCACTCCGCTTATCCTGCGCGCGGTGATTCTGCCATCCACCGCTTGCTCGACGCCGCGCATGACCTCATGCACGCCGAGTGGCCCGAGGATGACATCCTCGGACCGACGACCATCAACATCGGGCAGATCGAAGGGGGCGTGGCCGCCAATGTGTTCGCGCCGAGCGCGCTCGCGAACCTGCTGATTCGCACCGTGCGTCCCACGGCGGAGTACTTGCCGCTGCTCGAGGAGATCGGCGCGCGCTATCGCGTCGAGGTCAATGTCCTCGTCGAGAATGATCCGGTCTTCTTCTCTCCACCTGAAGGGGTCGAGACGTGCACGGTGTCATTTAACACGGACGCGACCTACCTCTCGCAGCTTGGCCCCGTGTGGTTGGTCGGGCCAGGGGACATCGAGGTCGCGCACACCGATCACGAGCACATCGATATCGACGAGCTCATGGCCGGGATCGACCTCTATGAAAAGCTCGGGAGACTCGCGCTCGGGATTTGATGAGGGCGCGCGAGAGGTGTGTAATCAGCGCTTCGTCGACTTCTCGGCGAGGTCTGCTGCGCGATGCTCGAGCAAGCACGCGCGGTAGGCTTCGTAGTTGTAGGAGATCGGCTTCCCCTCCTCGCGTACGATGCCCTCGTCCATGCAGGCGCGGTGGCGTCTGCCGATGTGACGCTTGCAACCGCGCTCGTCCTTTGTCTCGCGGTAGCACTCCCCATCATAATCACTGGCCATTTTCTTGATCGCTTTTGGATCAAAGCCCTGCGTCCCGAGCAAATCCCAGCTGTTCCACGCGGCGGTGCCTGCGATGATGGCCAGTACCAGCCCCACGACAAACACGCGCGAGTCGATGCCCGAGCGCGCGGGTTGCTCGCTCGCTGGTGTGGTCGCGTCCTCTCTCGGGTTCTCTTGTGCCATGGCGCTCTCTCCTGGCCGGGTTGGTTTTTACCTCTGGCCGTGATCGACCATGCTGGCATATCATCAATCCGATCGACTTCCAATCCATCATGGCTCGGTTTCCAGGAGGCCCCTGTTGAAGGCTCTCATGCATAAGATGCTGTTCCCTGCGACGTTGGTGTCCTTCCTCCTGATCTCGGCAGGGTGCGACGAGAAGAAGGAGCAAGTGCGTCAGGAGGTCAAGGATCGCGTGGAGAAAGCGCGCGAGGTCAAGGAGAAGGTCGAGGATGGCGCCAAGACCGTGGTCAAGGAGAGCGCCGAGAAGCTCCTTCACCGAGAAAAGAACGGGATGCTCGCGCTGAGTGATGAGGAGTTCCGGCAGAAGATGCAGGACGACCTGGTCGAGCTGCGGCGCTATGACGAGGGGCTCGAGCGCACGTTCGCTTATGCGCGCAGCAGGCCAGACCTCTTCCCCGATGACAAGATGGCCAGGCTCTCGACCTCGCAACGGCGAGAGCTCCGGGAGATCTGGGCGACGATCCTCGATTACATGCTCGCGCTCGATGGGCTCAAGCAGTACTGGCGAGACTTCCACAAGGTCAACATCGTCACGGCCAAGGAGCGCCACGCGGCCTCCTTCTTGCTCGGGTACGCCGCCTTCATGACGCAGTATCACTACGGCTTGGAGTTTATCGACATGGCCATGGGCAAGGGCCCGCTCGAGATCTTGCTCGACGAGTCCAACCCGATGCAGTCCCTCCCCAAAAAGGGGTTTAGCAGCCTCAAGCACAACATCATCAACCCCAAGGCGTTCTCTCGGTTTGTCGCCTCGCGCAACTACTACAAGCTCCAGCGCGATGTCGTGGGAACGAGCCATTGCACCGATTGGGCAGAGTGCAAGTGGGCGCTCGATCGCCTGATCTCACACCACGAAGTGACCAAGGAGCGTCTGGCAAAGCGCCCTGGGCTGCGCACGGGTTATCAGGCGTTCGATGTGGCGCGCGATCTGACGTTCGATACGTGGTTCCCGGTGCAAAAGAACGTCGCGGAGTGGATGGGTGACACGCGCGTTTACCGCCTGCATAACCACCTCATCTCCAAGGAGCAGATCGACACGATGCACGCGCTGATGGCGCCGGGCGATATCATCGTCGCGCGCCACAACTGGTACCTCTCCAACATCGGCCTGCCAGGATTCTGGCCGCACGCCGAGCTTTATATCGGCTCCCCCGAGGAGCTCGCGGCCTACCTCGACGTCCCCGAGGTCACCGAGGCGCTGAAGAAGGAGATGAAGGGGAAGAAGTTTAGCGAACACCTCGCGGCGACCTTCCCCGAGGTCTGGAAGAAGTACCAGGAGACCGATCACGATCATCCTTATCGCGTGCTCGAGGCGATCAGCGAAGGGGTCGTGCTCTCGACGCTCGAGCATGGCGCTGGCGCGGATTACGTCGGCGTCATCCGCCCGAAGCGCGACAAGGCGGACAAGGCGCGCGCCATCATCCGCGCCTTCGAGTATTACGGGCGCCCCTATGACTTTAACTTCGACTTCTTGACCGACGAATCACTCGTCTGCACCGAGCTCGTCTACAAGGCGTGGGAGCCCTCCAAGAAGAAGAAAGGGGTCAACTTCGAGATGGTCCAGGTCATGGGCCGAAACACGCTGCCTGCCAATGACCTCGTGCGCCAGTTCGCCAAACAACTCGATCTCCCCGAAGAGAAGCGCGACCTCGAGTTTGTCTACTTCCTCGACGGTCACGAGCGCGCCAAGGGCGCCATCGTCTCCAACGAGGAAGCGTTCAAGGTCTCCTACCTTCGCCCCAAATGGGACATCATGCAGGATTGAGCCTGTTGTCTGGGGCTCTTTTTGAAAACGTGTCATTTTTGCATCGATTGTAATGAGACGTTTCATTCCTCCTTGACATCGAAACCCCACTTTCCTCATACTACTCTTACGCGGCTGAGATCCAGGAGGGTTCGGGGAGGACCAGAAGAGCCACCTTGCAGACAGAAGCAAGGTGGCTCGCGTAGCGAATGGGCCCCTTTCCAACCCCCTGAAACCGAGAACGTTGCTTTCCTCTTCAAAGCATGGAAAGCCAACGAGCCGGTGTTTTGTGTCTTCTTGCTGGCCTCCATTTTCATGGACGTCTTCTCTTCCAAAGACCCCTCGCCCCTCACACCCTCTATAAAGGGTGTGGTGTCGATGCCTCGGTCGGGCCGCCTTCCCAAACACCATGGGCTGAAATCGAACAGGTCAGGATGATGTTTGTCCCCATGCAACGCTGGGAGATCGATCCTCTCCCTGGAAAATCCCTCGGCTCACTCCAGTTCACCTCCAATGGCGACGCGCTCGTCTGGAATCAGAGTGTCCTCTTTACGCCAGACAATCCCCGAGGCGAGGCGCTCGATGGCTTCACTCCTCCTCGCCGCAAACCAGTCGGGTACAGTCAGCAACAAATACATGCGTCGAGCTCGCCGTCTGGTCGGTTTACACTCTCCACCAGGACCTCTCTCCAGCCCGACGGTTACTACGATCACGCTTACGTCACTGACGTCGTGCTCGCCGATCAGATGTCTGAAGCGCGCCATCATGTCGCCTCTTGTGAAGAGCGCGAGCGCTTCGTCGCGCATGCGCTCTCTGACCAGGGGATCTTGATCTACTCCCGCGGCGAGAGGCTGCTTCGGTTCGACGCGCTCGCCGACAGCGATCGCACCACGACGCTCGCGAGTGGATGGCGAGGATTGCTCACGGTTCCCGATCTTCAGCAGGGGCAAACGATCCTCACAGGGATCGAGCCCGAGAGCAGCTCTGCTGGTCTCCTCGAAATCGCTGACGACGGCAACCTTATAAGGACCATCACGACCGATGCCCCCTGGATGGGTTACATCGAGGACATCGATGGGCTCCGTCGCCTCGCGTTGCTCGCCTTGCTAGACCCCACGGGCGCTGGCTTTGTTAGCCTGAACAAGAGGTTCGGGCTCGTGGACTTTGCAAACGAGCGCTACTTGGAGAGTGATTTGTTCGACGCCAACATTCATGCCGTCGCGCTTTGTCCTGGCAAGGATGAGGTCGCCATCCTTTGCCATGATCGCTCGCTCCACTGGTTATGCGCGGATTGGTAGTTTCTCGTTGTTGGGTAGGGAGTTGTGCGTGGGGCACCTCGAAACGAGGTGCAAGAAACGAAAAAGCCCACCTTTAGGGTGGGCTTTTTCAATCGTTCCGAGAGACATAACGCCAGCATGGAACACAAACCTGCTGAACGACCTGGGGGGAAGTATGTATTGGCCGTCCCCCGGAACAACTTAACTCTAAGCACCTGTACCGATTCAGGCAAACGATTTCTTTGAAAAAAGTTGATTGGCATGGTGATTCGTCAGGTTTTATGCGGGGGAGATGGTCGAAAATAAAAATAGAGGAGCCATTGCAAGCAACGGCTCCTCTATTTTTGCGATCACGTTCATGCGCTGGTTTCAGGGCCAGGTAAGGCCAAAGTCCTTGCGCTTGAGCTTGGCCTTTCGGCCATCAGGATGGTGCCAGACGATCCCTTCGACGTGGTGTTCGGAGAGCCACTGGCGCAACCCCTCGAAGTCTGTTGGCAGATCCTCGAAGGTTTCCGCGCCATGTCTCCAGAGTTGGTGGTTTTCCAATCCGTGGGGGTTGCCCTGGATGGCGGGTCCCACCAGCTCGTACGTCCCGTCTGTAAAGTCGCCCTCATCGAACGCCTCGCGGTGCCACTGATCCTCCGGGCCGTCACCGACCGGGAGCCAACCTGGCCAGTGCCCCGTGTGGACATTGGGTTCAGGTTCGCAGGGCTCCCACCCGCGCGGGGCAGGCTTGAGATCGTTCGCGCTCCATGGTCCCTGATGGCCACGGCGTCGGCGCCTGGACGCAGCTTTCGTGAGCTTGCGATCGTAGCGCTTGTAGAGCTGGCCGTTGTCGATTTTGCAGCTGGTGCCGTCGTATTTGACGGTCGCCACACCCTCGCCAGCGAGGACCCACTCCGAGCCCTCGACGACCTCGTCTAGGACGAGGCGCGTGCCTTCGTAATCGCGTTTAAACAGAGACGGCGTCTTCTTCATGATGATTCTCCTCATCAGGAGTGATTGTGACTCGAGTCCCGTCACGCTCACGCCATCCCCTGAAACCATCCTGACCGCGTCACCAGCCAGAACGTCACCGCGCGCGGAGTCACGCGGCGTCCAGCACACGAGAGCTCTCATGTGCTGTCATCTGTCTTATAAAATCATCCGAACCACGCGATGATTCCCACCTTTTTGCGATGGGGTCACCCCTTCAGGCTTTCGAGCAAGCGCTGGAATCCCACCTCCATCGAAACCTCTGGCTTATAGCCAAGATCCCGACGCGCGGGCTCCATATCGTACCAGTGGGAGGTCGCGAGCTGAGACGCGATAAAGCGCGTCATCGGTGGCTCTCCTCCCAACCTGAGCGTGCGCCACGTCTTCTCCATCGCCGCGCCCGCGCGGTAGGCCGCCTTGTGCGAGAGTGATTTCTTGATCGGTGATACGCCGAGCTCTTTCAGCAGGTTGTTGATCCAGGGCCAAAGATCCACCGGATCATCGTTGCTGATAAAGTACGCCTTGCCGCCAGGGTTTGGCTCGTTGTCAGGTCGATTTAGCGCTTCGAGTGCGTCGAGGTGCGCCTGCGCGGCGTTGTCGATGTAGGTGATGTCGACCTTGTTGTCTCCATCCCCGACGATCCTCAACTTCCCGGCACGCGCGCGCTCGACCAACCTCGGGATCAGGTGCGGATCGCCTGGCCCCCAGATCAAGTGCGGTCTCAGGCTGGTGGTGCGAAAATCAGTGCAGTGCGCGTCCAGGACACGGCGCTCGGCCTCGGCCTTGGTCTCGGGATAATACGCCAGAAACTCATCCGGGTACGGAACGTCCTGCCCCGCGTTACATGCATCCTCGCCATCGAATGTCACGCTCGGCGAGCTGGTGAAGACGAAGCGCTCGACGCCGTTTAGCTGGCTGGCGTCGAGCAAATGCTGGGTCGCCTCGATGTTGATGCGGATGAAGTCCTCTTTCGGCCCCCACATCCCCACGCGCGCGGCGGTGTGAATGACGGCATCCATCCCTCGCGTCACGCGCTTTGCGACCTCCGGGTCACCAAGATCACCGCGCTCGGTGTTCGCGCCCATCTCGCGGAGCTCGGGATAATCCGAACGCGCCACGCTCGTGACCTCGTCGCCGCGCTCGAGCAGCCGCGCCACGATATGCTTCCCGAGAAAACCACCACCCCCAGTGACAAGAACCTTCATGCCAGACCTCTCCTCTCCAGGCATTCATCGATGGGCGAGGTTATGGCATGAAAGTACGCGTCAGTCGAGGTTGAGGCTCCAGCGTATGCCGAGCGTCGCGCGCACATCGAACGCGTCGCGATCTTCAAAGGGGAAGTCCGCGCGAACCTCGAGCGGGATACTCAGGGGCGCGTCTGAGATCGCCAGCGGTGTCCACTCCATCTCGAGCAACGAGCGACAGCGCCAGCCCCAATCCATGGGCGCGTCGACGACCTCGGTGTTGACTGTCAGAGCTGCTCCGCAGATCGCCTCGGTGTAGAAGCGAAACAACCCATCCTTTTGATCCCAGCCATAGAGTATTTTACCGGCGGTAAGTGGCGAGATTTCGTGCTGCCAGAGATCTCCCGGTGTGGCGTGGTACCAGCTCGCCATACCGATGGCGAACCTGTGCCGGTAGGACTCGTCGCGGATAAAATCCATCAAAAACGAGAGGTCCACCACGTCGATGCGTTGGCTGCTCAGGGAGCCTCCGCCAAAGGTGAAATCATAGCGCCCGAGCGTGTAGTCGAGCGCGATGTCGAAGTTGCCCGGCAGGCGAAAATCATTGGCCGCGGGGACGACGATAAACGTGCTCAGGTCATGGCGAAGGTAGCGCGCTTCGAGCACGGTTCCTTGCATGCGAAAGGCTTCCGCCTCTCCCGTGCGAGCCAGGCTCGTGTCGAGGAGTTTGTGTCGCATCCTCCACCAGACCTCATCCTCGGAGAAGTCGAGAGAAACGCTAAGATCCGAGCGCAATCGACCACCGACCTGTGCTGGGTTGCGTCCTTCACCGAGCGGCGAAAACCCTGTGTTTCCCTCGACGGAGAGGCGATCATAGAGGGGGAACGCGACGCGAAAGCGGCGCCCCCTGTCATCGACCATATATTGACCGTCGCGCCTGCGGCTGCGATCGAGCTTTGGTCGCTGGTTCGCGCTCTCTTTCTTCGCGCGATCGTCCCTGTTTGCGACCTCCTCGATGATGGGGGAGGGCGCCTCGGTCGATTCTTGCGCGCGCGCATCGAGCGCTGGCCAGAGCAAGCTCGTCGCCATCGCTCCGAGCAGGAGCACGAGGTTGTGGCGTCGGCGATGCATCAGTAGCTCTGGCTCGAGAGTTGACGCTCGACCTCGACAGGATCGGTGGGTGGGGGCGCGAAGAAGTTAAAGCGGATGCCCGCCATAAACCGAAAGTCCCCTTGCTGGATGCCATCGCTCGGGATGTTCATGAAGCGCGCCTCGGGGCGCGCGTAGAGCGAGATCGGCTGGTCGCTGATCGCGAGCATCACCCACTCCGCGCTCGCGGATGCGATCGCCATCTGCCAGGCGCTCCCGATGTCTGGCTCGAAGGCGTAGCGCACGCGCCCCTCGGTCGCCAGTTGGAAGAGCCCGCGCGGGCTCTTGAGCCAGATCGCTTTAAAGCCAAGCTCTGGATAAAAGTACACCGAGCCCGCGTCATCATTGCCGATGCGCCTTGTCCCGAAGCCGCTCGCGGTCGAGAGCATGAAGTAATCCTCGAGCCCGAAACCTTGCAAGATCTCCCATTGCAATCGCCCGGCGACCATGTCGAGCATGGTCTGGTCAGGAGCATCCGCGAAGCTCTGGTAGTCCAGCCGTCCGAGCGTCAGCCCCTTGCCGATGCGCATGTAGACATCGGTGCGAGAGGGCTCTCCGATGAGGTTCGTGATGTAGAACAGCGGCTCGTCGCCCACGCGGCCATAGTTGTAATCGAACAGCAGCGCGCGGGCGCGAATCGGCGAGAGCACGAACTCGCCCTCGATAAACGAGAAGCGGTGGCGGCGCTTTTTGCTGTGCCCGATGTGCTCGTAGGAGCTCTTTGTCTCGATGGCCAGCGTCTGGCCATAAGCATCCCCGACCGATCCCATGTAATACACGCCGAGCAACAACCTCGAGCGCAGGTCGAAGTGTGTCTGGAATGCTCGCCCGCGATCATCGCGCTTGTAGCCGTAGGAGATCTCGAGCAGCGCCGGGATCAACTTGTAGCCGCGCGCCTCGAGCTGCGCGAACTCTTCCTGTTGCACCAACGTGTAGCAACCGCTGAGTTGCTCCGGGACGCTGTCTGTGGGGACCAACTCGGGGTTGTCCTTGTCACCCCCTTCGGAGTTTGGCCGGGCGCGAAAGACGGCCTCTTCTGCGACCAGGCATTCTTTCTTCTCGTGGTCGCATTGCATGCGCACCATGACGTTGCTGCCAGGGCGATAAGAGCACGTGATCGGCTTGTTGTAGTCGAGCTGTGGTGCGTTCGCGGGGTCTTTGGGCAGGAAGTATTCGATGTCACCCTGCGCGTTTTCGGCGCGCTGCTTTTCCTGTTCCTTCGCGCGCATCTGCGCGCTGACACCGAAGGCTGCGTCGAAGCGTTGCTCCTCGAGCTCCTCCGGGGTCATGGCGTTTGCTTCACGCTCTGCTTCACGCGCCTTGAGCTCCTCGATGGCGCGGCGCTTCATCTCTTCTTCGAGTGACTCGCGCTTCCCCCCTTCACCTTCGGGATCTTCTTCCGCTGCGGTGTCAGGAGTCTCCTCTTTGGCGCCGTCCTCCTCCTCGCCATCCTCGCCCTCTTCCTCGGCGTCCTCTGTGCCTGCGTCTCCCTCTTCACCCTCGACAGGTTGTCCCTCTTCCTCTTCGGCAGGGGGAGGATCGCCCTCGGGTTGTTGCGCGAGCGCCGCGAGCGGCGTCAGGCAAAGCAGGGAGGCAATAAACGTGGGGACGAGATAGCGGTATATATCGGTGCGCAAGAGACGTCTCCTGGCCTGGCTCGGCAGGGGTTCGGGCTCGTTCACGAAACGCATGGCCCAGGGGCACATGAGAGGTTGTCGATGTCTGGACATGACTTGTGAGTCATTTATTCATTTAACAAGAATGATGCCAGGACTCATCCACCATTTTATGCGGGTTTTGTCGGTCTCTGTGGCCGTGAAGACCCGCGTGAGTGAGCATATTCTGTTTCGTGGTGTGCATTTTTTGCCTGCAAGAAGCGGCGAGGAGGAGACCTCGAGGTC
>JAYZVO010000056.1:0-19695 GCA_036155555.1 Myxococcota bacterium | reverse complement strand
ACCGAGCGCGCTCATCCTCGCCGTCGCCTCTCTTGTTTCTCGCTGCCAGGATCATCTGCGTCCTTCTCCGCTAGCCTTCGAGGTGGTGTCGTTCACGACACCACCCTCTGGCCGTATCATAGCGGTTCAGGGGAGCGCATGAAAGACAGGGTATGCGTGTGGCTTCTCGGCCTGGCTGTCGATGACATACTCGACCGCGATCGCATCGCCTGCCTCGCGGATCATCGTCATGTAGAAGCCGTGCGCGCCCGTGTATGGGTTGCCGCGCTCGGCGATCGACTGGGTGGCCCACTGGTTTGCGCCAAGGCGCGTGGAGCGAACCAGCTCGTGAAGCGTGGCGTCCTGGAACAGCACGTCAGGTTGCCCATCGGCGCCAATGCGCAAGGTCACGCTCTCGCCGATGCGGTTGAGCAACCACTCGTCATTGCCATCGCGCAACCCGAAGGCGATCACCTCGCTCACGCCCTGACCGATCTGCTCGTAGATAAGCGAGTAGCCCGGCTCGTCCATGTAGGCCACGTGCAACACGCCGTTGGCATCATAGAGCGCCGACGCGTAAGGACCGCTAGGCGCGCCGATGTACTGAGGCATCGTCCACGCATCTCCGGCCGACTGCTCGATCCAACCGATCGAGTTCTGGCTTCCATCATAGAACGTCAACAGGATGCCATTGGGCTTTGCCGAAAGCTCGAGGAAGGACCCGAGCGTGTGCGACACAGCCGTGGGCTTTCCTTCCGTGAAGACAGGCTCGCAAGCGCCCTGGTAGCACGCCTCGGTGTCTCCACAAGCGCCGCCGCAGTCCGCCGTGGCGACGACACACTGGGTGAGGTTGCGCGCGCAGACCTCGCCATCGGCGCAACCGCCCGTGCAAGGTTCGGCGCCCGGGCCTTCGAGCAAGACCGCTGGCGCGGCGCTCGCTGCGATCGCCGCAGCATCCTGCGCAGGATCGAACGTGATGTGGCGGATTTGCGAGATGCCCGCGTTGTTCTCGGACTCGAGGTTGTTGACCTGGTAGACCACGTGCACCTGACCGCCAACCAGGAGCGCCTGCGTCCAGTAGCCCGTGTCCCCTTCCTCATCGAGCGTCACGAGCGAGAAGCCAAACTCATTGCCCCCCTTGCCCTGACCACGCCCGTACTTGAGCGCGCCGTTTTCCACGTCGCGGTAGAAGACGTGCAGGTTGCCCGCGTCATCGTAAACAAGCGCGGTGTGCTGACCGACGTCATCGCCCTTGTCGCTGATGCCCCCGCGCGGCCCATCGAGGTTCCCCTCGATGTCACCGCTCTCGGGGACGCCGTCGACAAATTGCCAGGAGACATCCAGGTTGCCATCGAGCACGCCGACCATGAGGTCGCCATAGGTTTGGTTGTAACCTGCGACGGCGACCTGACCGCTGCTCGAGCGGGCAAGCGAAGGATAGCGCCCGTGATAACCGAGCGGCAACGGAGGCAGCGGCACGCAATCACAGGTCGCGCCCGAGACCTCGCAGGTCATCGAGTCGCCCGTTCCCGCCATGCCGTTTCCTGGCCCGAAGCCAGGATCACACACCTTCCCATCGCAAGGATCTGGTATCCCCTGGCAGGCGTTATCAGCGAAGCAGCAGAACTCGCCATCGCCGCATCCTTCAGGGCAGAAGTCCTCGCAAACACACGAATTCACGTCACACACGTCGCGCTGTGTGCCGCCGCATTTGCCTGCGCAATCCTCGTCCGTGGTGCACTCGGGGTCGACGCAGATCTGGTTCTCACAGAGCTGGCCACCTGTGCACTCGGAGTCCGACGCGCAGCGCCCGCCGTTGTTGTTTGGCGTCGTGTTGTTCTCGCCAGCGACGCACGCGCCGTCGACGCAAGACTGACCGCTCTCGCACTCGGTCTCGCAGTCTCCCTGGCCGTTGCCTGGCTCGTCCTTGCACCCCTTGCAGCCAGTGCCGAGGACGCCGATCGAGAGGATCGCGGCGAACATCCCGAAGACGCGTCGTCGGCGCTTCGCGGACATCCCGAACATGCCGAGCAGCAACAACAGCGACGCAGGCAAACCACCGGGGAGGTTCCCCGAGGAGCCGACGCCTGCCGAGCTACAGCCCGCCTGGGGCTCTCCGGCGACCTCGTCGCCAGCGCTCGTGGGGGTCGCGTCTGCCTGCGGCGCGAGGCCGATGTGGACGGTCTGTTGGTCAGAGGCGACCTTGCCGCTGCGATCGCGGACCTCGACCTCGAGGCGGAACGAGCGTTGGATCTGGAGGTCTGCAAAGGAGACCTCGCGGCGCTCACCCCACGCGCTCCAGGCGCGCGCCTTCTCGCCATCGTGGACACGGTAGCGGAAGCGAAGTTGATCAGGCGTATCGGTCAGGTCCTCGGCGATAAACGAGAGGACCTCTCCCTCGCGCTCGATCTCGAGCGTGGGGGGCTGGTAATCGATCGGGATGGTCACTGCGGCGGTGTACTCGCGGTTGACGGTGTAGTGGTCGCCGGTCATGCGAGCGCGAACCTCGACGAGGTGCTCGCCGGGCAGCACGAGCGCGGCGGAGTCGATCTTGAGCGTGTCACTGCGGCGATACATGCTCCAGATTCCTCCATTGATACGCCAGCTAAACTCGACCTCTTCGCCAGGCGTAAGCTCTTGCATGATCGGTCCGGGCAAGATCCCTCGGACGTTGACCTCGGCGACAGGGCGCACGAGCTGTCCTTCCTCGATCACCTCGGGGTAGTTCACCTCGTAGGACTCGATCACAGGTTGAGGGAGCACAGGGAAGGCCATCGCCATCGTGCCCCCCGCCTCGAGGTTGGCAAAGATCGCGATCATGGTGTTGTTGTCCACGGCCACGATGTCGCCCTGCTCGAGCGCGACGCGCAACCCGAAGAACTCGGGCAAGTCGAAGGCAAGATCCAACGCGCTCGCCAGCGAAGGCACCGCCAGACCGACAAGCGTCGGGATCAGGTCCGCCAGACGATCCGGGTTATCCGAGAGGATTCCGGCGTTGGTCGGGCGCACGTTCTGGATCGCCTCCTCGAAGTCACCCAACACGACCGCGAGCTTGCCCATCCCATCGGGCACCACGGCGACCGGGAGGTAGAGGTCGATGCGCACGGTGAACAGGCGAGTCCAGCGATCCTGGACGTAGCCGTACATGTGCACGTCCATGTCTTTCCAGTCGATGGTCAACAGGCCCTCTTCGACCTTGTAGCCATCGCCATCCTCCATGACGGTGTTCGCGCCCAGGACAACCTCGGGCTTGCGCTGAGGCACGATCTGGATCTGGACCTCGCGGTTTTCGTTGTCCGCGAGCGTGCGGATGCTACGCAACAGGACGGAGAGCGTGGAGGTCGAGAGCTGATCTGCGACATCGGAGCCCGCCATCAGGCAGGTCGCGCCGGAGGCCCAGGTGGACCAGAGCAGGTGCTCGATCATGCGCTTGTGGACGCCGATACCGACCATGAAAGGTTGCCCGGTGTTCGGGTTCACATCGCCCGTGATCGTCGGGGAGAGCGGGATCGCCTCGAAGGATGGACGCGTGGTCGGATCGATCGGCGCGCACTGCGAGATCGCGGTCTGCTGGAACCCGGTGCGGCCTGTGAGCGTCACGCCTGTATCCACGTTGGCGTAATCCGCCATCTTGAAGAGGACGTCGACGTTGGCATCGGGCTCCTGGGTGAACTCGCCGATGATCTGGCTAAGTTGGAGTTGGCCCTCGACGCCGAGCGGCGCGGGCACACACTCCTGGGTGTTGTTGTACTCGCAGATGTCATCGCCATTGCAGGTCGCGTTATCAGGGCAGGCGTTTGGATCATCGGCGCAGGTCACGCAGAGCTGCTCCTGGACGGCTCCATCGACAACCCCGGCGAGCTCGTCTCGGATAAGATCCTCGACGATCCCACGGATCAACCCTCGCAGCCCGGTCGCCACGGCGCACTTCCAGTTCCCCGCGAGGTTGAAGTCGAGGTCGCGCAGGTCGAGGTCGATGTCACCGAGGTCGATGCGCAGATCCCTGGTGGGGCTGTTCTGATCGATATTAAACGTCACCGGGACATACGCCGTCACGGTCGCAGGCGTGTTCAGATCCGCGCCCTGCTTGAAGGGTGTGATGTCACACTTGACGTTCCCGACCACGTCGATGTCGGTCTCGAAGGGGATCGTCTGGTTGAGGTTGCCGATCGTGATCTTGACCTGGAGTTGGTTTGGAGGCGTCGGCGTGAGGACGGTCTCCTCGATGGTCAGGTTGAGCTGACATCCCTCCGTGCCATCGGTGCAGAAAGGTTGCTCGCCAGAGCTGTGGTACATGTTGCGCGCTTCGACATAGGGGAAGCAAAGCTTGGGGTCCCCGGCGGTGTCCTTGGGCAAGCAGATGTCGAGCCCACCCGGGAGCGCGCCGTCGATGATCGGCCCGATGTTATCCTCGACGAAGCCGAGGCCGGTGGGGCTCAGGCGAACCTGCGCGCCCTGCGGCATCGTCTTGTCGTAATGCTCGGGAGGGAAAGGTTGCGCGACGAAGCCATCGCAACCACAGCTGTCGGCCGAACATGCTGCCATGAACATGGTCAGCATCAGAAAGCTCGCGCGCCACGAGGTGTGGAACGGGAGCCAGCCCGGCGTTGAGTTCGAACGCGATCGTTTCCTCACAGTATTATTCTCCGGCGTCTCCGCTCGCTTCGATCTCGTCCTTCAAAAATGAAGGCATCCGAGCGCGCAGATGGTCGATATAGTTGCTTGCCTCCAGTCCCATGGCGATGGAACCGTCGAGCATTTCTTCTTCCAGGAACTCTTTGATTTGGCCAATGATCCGACCCGGTTTCAAGCCAAATGCGCCGATGACCTCATTCCCAAAGCCAGTGGGGAGGTCTGGCCGCAAGGCGCCCTGCTCTTCGAGCGTTCGGATGCGCGCCTCGAGTTCGTCGAGCGCCGCGTTCGCGCGCGCCTCGTCTTCGGGCGTGGTGGCGCCGACGTCCGCGCGCGCGAACGCCAGCGCGGTCTCGAGGTAAGGGTCGAGCTGGCGCACCAACCGGCGCACCTGCGGATCCCCCCATGTGGGAGCGTAGTCATTGGCCAGGCCGTGCGTTCGCACCAGCGCCTTGACCTCGTGGGTGGTGGCGTTATCGAACTTGAAGCGGCGCGCGACATCCTCGATCGACTCGAGGTTGTCTCCAGCCCCCTTCTCCACATCGATCAGGAGCGCCGCCCAGCGCTGTGACGCCTGACGCTCGGTGGCCATGAGCACCTTCAAGGTGTGCTCCCACCGCCGCAACCCCTCTTCGCGATCGAAGGCAACCGCGCTGGTTGTTGGATCGGTGGGGCCAAAGAAGCGCTCGACCTCGGGGAGAATCACCGCCAGGATCTCGACCTCGTGCAAGAACCGAAGGCCGCGATCCGAGTGCCGCGCGACGAGCAGCTTGGTCATCTCCTGGAGCCAACGCTCGCGGCTGATTTCGAGGATGTTTCTGGCGCGCTCGCGGCAGGCCGAGGCGAGCTCCTCGTCGGCGTCAAAACCGAGCTTGGCGATAAAGCGCCCCACGCGAAGGATGCGCAAGGGGTCTTCTGCGAGCGTCTCGAGAGGATCGCCGACGACGCGGATGATGCCGCGCTCCAGATCGCCGCGACCATCATAAGGATCGACGTACTCGCCATCGGCGTTCATCGCGATCGAGTTGATGCTGAAGTCACGGCGCTTGAGGTCCTGCATCAACGTCTCGCCATAGCGCACCTGTGGGTGGCGGCTGCCGCGTCGATAATACTCCTCGGAGCGGTACGTCGTGATCTGGCAATCCTTGGGATAACCCGCGCGCGTGTCGTGGTAGAGCACGGTCCCGACGGTGCCAAACTCGATGCCGACGTCGTAGATGAGTTGATCGATCCCCTCGAGGATCTTCAACGTCTCCTCGGGGAGCGCGTTGGTGCAAAAGTCGAGGTCGTCGATCGCCTCGAAGGGGATACCTCGCGCGAGCTCGCGCACCGCGCCGCCGACCAGAAAGAGTTCCTTACCCGCCCGCTCGAATGCCTTGAAAAGTCGCTCCATGCCCTCGCTGCCGTCACCGCTTGAATGTCTGCGTCATCCGTTAATTAGGCGGGATTGTCACAGATCCGACATCAAAATGCCAGCATGGCTTGCGGCCGCTGCTCCCGCCATCACCTGGCGAGCCTGGGGAGGACGACGGTAAAGGTTGTTCCCTTACCTGGCGAGGACTCTACCTGGACCTCTCCCTTGACCCCCTGGACGATGCCAAAAACAGTGGGAAGGCCGAGCCCGGTCCCCTCCCCCTCGGGTTTGGTCGTGAAATAGGGCTCGAAGATCCTCGCGCGGACCTCTTCGCTCATGCCCACGCCCGTATCCTTGACGCTCACGGCGATGGCGTCTCGTTGCCCACCATCGAGCTTCGTCACAGACCAGGAGATCGAGACGGCGGCGTCCCCTTCCTCGGGGAGAGCGTCGATGGCGTTCACGAGCAGGTTCGTGAGCACGCGCGCTAACGAGGAGTCCGCGAGCGGCAAGCGCCCCTCGACTCGAACAGGTTCGGCGAGGAAGCTCACTCGGGGTGGGAACAATCCCTTGAAAAACCCGCCCCAACGCTCCATGAACACCGCAGGCTCGAGCCCCTCGTCAGGGAGCACCTCGGCGTCCGGCTTGCTAAAGGCCATGAGCTGGCGTGTCAGTTGCCTCGCGCGCTGGGCCGCGGACAGGATCGCGTCCACGTTCTCGAGCACCTCGGGATCGAGGTCGGGCTCCTCCTCGATCATCTCCGCGTTGAGCAAGATGACGTTGAGCAAGTTATTGAAGTCGTGCGTCAACCCACGCGCGAGCAGTCCGACCGCCTTGGCCTTGCTCGCTGCCGCGAGGCGCGTCTCGTTCTCGCGCCAGAGCTGGATCTGCACGATGCGTTGGCGCTGTTGCTCCCCGAACAAGTAAAAGAGCAACGCCAATAAAAACGCACACAGCAACCCGATCACCAACCCTGTTCGGTTGGGATAAGAGGTCACCATGGCGAACTGCGGTTTGGGCACAATATCGATGCGCCAATCGCGCTCCCAGACCTCGATGCGCGAAGACACGGACGAGGACGTCGAAGGAAACCCCTCGCTCTCCCAGACGAGCCCCTCGCTGTCCTGGACGCGCACGTACACATCATCGAGGAGCTCCTGACGCAGCGACGCCTCGATCATCGGCGCCGCGCGAAAGACAGCGTTTAGCACTCCGACGCACTCGCCATCCCGCATGACCGGAAAATAACCGACAAAGCCTCTGCCACCCTGGAACAACTCGAGAGGTTTGGAGAGCTGCACCTCGCCAGTTTCGAGGGCGGCCTTGAAGAAGGGATAGGCCACCGCGTGGCGATCGATCCTCTTGCCGAGCGCCTCCTTGTTCGGCTCGAAGGGATACACCCAGACAATTTGCGTGCTTTCAGAATCGATCCAGTTGATCGCCAGGATGCCATCGAAGTTTTGGTGCACGATCGTCGCCGAACGCTCGAACGTGGACTCCTCGATCGGCCTCCCCTTTCCAAACGCTCGCGCCAGTGAATCGACCGAATAAATGCGCGCGTCGAGGAAGTCCTCGATCCTGAGCGCCGCGTGCTTGGCCGTCGCCTCGAGCAATTGCTGCGTCTGCGCGTCGACCTGGCGCTGCTGATACGACCAGAGCAAGATTACAGTGAGCGTCGCCATCCCCCAGGCGAGCACGGCCATCAAGAGGACGGCGCGTTTTCGCGAATAGAATGTCGTCATGCGTTCTTACTTCACGAGGACGGCTTGCTTCTTCTTCTCAGGCGTTGCGAACACCCCCATCACTGGCATGGCCACGATTCGAGGCATCGCGGCCGCTCCCGCTCGAAGTGAGACAAGCTTGTATTTGTTAGAAAACCTACCACACAAGGTTGGTGCATCGCGCTCGAAACATCAACCCACCAGCACCTCCTTCTTATAGACGGACAATGAAGTGGATGACTTTAAACCTCAGTATGGTGCAACTCTACCTTCCCTCCCAAAAAATACTCCAGCTCTGGAGCAGCTTTATCGCGCGCTCCCTGTCCCTCGGGGCAGTGATTTCTTGTCTGCTGATGAAGATTTTATCGCCGCCATCGTCCTGGACAACAGGTAAAAACACCACCTGTATCGACAATTAACGATGGCGCGATCGCGCGCCCTCCAAACATGCTCTCCCCCCGAAAAATGGGGATGAATACGGCGCACAGAGTGTGTGATAATAGGCGTGACGTCATGACCGTTTTTCCAGGAAAACCGATGCCCCGATACTTATCCGTCGCGTCCGCGTTGGCGCTGATTTGTATGGCCCCGAATGCGTGGGCCCAGTCCGAGGAGACCCAGGATCTCGACCTCTATTCGAGCGGCGTCGATGCCTCGAGGGCGCCTATCATGCAGGGGAGCACGGATCTTCACTGGGAGACGCGCGAGGGGCAAGGTCCCTGGAAGCAGGCGGTGTATGACAAGAACAATTACTGCACCAGCTGCGGCGGCATCTGGCTCGATCACCCCCTGAGCCAGAGCACGACGTCGAGGCCGATCGTCCACCCGGATTACCGCCAACAGTCCGCGCCAAACCGTACATTCTCCTGGCGCACGACGTTCTCCATTCCGGCTGGCGCGGATGTCTCGACCGCGAGCATCGCCTACACCGTTGGCTTCGATGACGCATCCTTCGACACGCTCGGGCAGAACCTCCTGTCAGGGTGCAACCACACCGTGTGGCTCAATGGCATGGCGCTCTCGATGAGCGCGACAGGGAGCCAAACGCGCACCGAGTGTAGCGCCACCATCCCCAAAGGCGCCCCCTTTCAAGCGGGCGCCAACACGCTCGAGTTTCGCGTCCAGAATATCTCGACCTACTACGGCTTTCGCTTCGAGGTCGAGAGCGCGACCTACGAGGGAGACCTTGCTCCATCGATTTACGTTAACCTCGCTTCTCCTGCGGATGAAAGCCTGTTCGCAAACAGCACCCCAGAGATCTCCGGAAACACTCTGGCCGATCCAGACACGATGGTCACGCTCGTCATAAAGGACAGCAACGGGGACATCTTCGAGGAGCTCACGCCAACGCTCGACGCTTCTGGCAGGTTCCTCCTCGAGCCCTCGCCGCTCCCGGATGGAGACTACGCGCTATCTGCCACGGCGACACTCGGCACGCAGACGGCAAGTGCCGGACCTCACCTCTTCACGATCGACACCACGCCACCGCCGCTCACGATCCTGTCGCCCACAAACGGGGCGTTCATCGCCACGCCGATGGTGCGCGTCGAGGGGACCTCGGAGCCAGGCGCGACATTGACGCTCGCGCTCAGCGATGAGAACGACGCCTTGCTCGCGTCCGCGATCCTCACCGCCAGCGAGGATGGGAGCTGGGTATTCGCGCCAGCGAGAGAGTTACCAGGAGGGGCGCTCTCGCTCGTTGTCATCGCCGCAGACGAGGCGGGCAACGAGCGCGTCCTCGAGCATGGGTTCTCGGTTTATCTGGACACACCGAGCGTCTCGATCACCTCGCCAGCCAGGGGCATGTTCCTCGATGACAATACCCCAACCATCGAAGGGGAAGCGGTCGATAGCCAGGAGGTCGAGGTGGTGATCGATGGCGTGGTGCTCGGCGTCGCGCGCGTTCGAGAGGCGACGCAGCGCTGGAGCTTCGCGGTGCCTGCGGATATGCCGCTCGAGCCAGGCGCGCACACGCTCGAAGCGACCGTGACCGACCCCTGGGGGAACGTGTTCTCCTCGGGCATCATCCCGATCGCCATCGCCATGCCCGCGCCAGTGATTCCCGAGAACAACCAAAACAACGCACCGAACCCAGAGGACAACAACAACGCCACCTCTGCAAACCACACCTCGCCCGCCATTCCATCCCCGGTGATAGATGGCGAGGTCGGGCAAGACCCGACCTCGATGGATAACCAGCTCGAGGATGGTTGCCAGATCGCGCCCACTGATAGCGGCTCTCCCGGCGCGCTGTTGCTCGGGTGGATGTTGCTGCTCGGCGCCACGAGGCGCGCGCGAGCGCGCCGCGAGGTTAAAGCCGACTGACGCGCGCGCATCCTCTTACTCGAGGGGGGGGAGCCAGGATATCTTCATACAACTCGTGGCGAGCATACGCTCTTCGCTGGTGAACCGCCCCGCGGCGCGGGACCCAGGCCAGCGCGCCTTTTGCCACCGACGGGTGATTTTCTCCACGCCGGTGGCAAAAGGCGCGCTGGCCTGGGTCCCTCGAGCACCAGAGGTCGGCGTCCTCTTTTTTCGCGATCCTTAGATCCCTTTCACCAGGTTGCCGTTCAACCTCTTGTCAGACAGGCGACAGGACGAACCGAAGGCAAGCGAGGAGAGACGATGAAATACCAGCAAGCGATGACGAAGTGGGGAGTGTGCGCGGCGATGATCTTTGGGGTCGGGCTTATGGCGCAGCCCAATGTTCGCGCGGAAGAGCCAACCTCGACGCCAGCGCAGTCGACGACTGAGACGGCAAAGAAGAGCGCGAAGAAGACGGCGCGCCCGAGGCTCGATGTGGTCTTTACGGTCGACGCCACGAGCAGCATGTCCGATGAGATCGAGGTGATCAAAAAGGAGATCTGGACGATCGCCAACCGCCTGATGAAAGGGAAGCCGAGCCCGGACATTCGCTTCGGGCTGGTGTTCTACAAGGACAATGGGGATGACTTCGTGGTGCGCTCGACGCCATTGACGCGAGACATCGACAAGATCCACACGTTGCTGATGAGCGCGCCGGTTTCAGGCGGCGGTGATATGCCGGAGCATGTCGGGCGAGGACTGCACGCGGCGATGGATATGGAGTGGGATGCAGATCCGAGCGTCTCGCGGCTGGTGTATCTCGTGGGGGATGCCCCCTCGCAGAACTACGATGACGAGTTCAAGGTCACCGACGCGGTCAAGAAGGCGCAGGAGAAGCAGATCGTGATCCACGCCATCGGGTGCTCGGGGATTGGCGGAGGGCAGCAAGAGTTCACGCGCATCGCCAGCGCGACAGATGGCTCCTACCAGTCCTTGACCTACCACGCGGTGGTCGAGCGAGAGGATGGCAAGAAGGTCTCGGTGGTCTACCATGATGGCGAGACATATGAGGCCGACGAGGTGCTCTCGGAGAAGGAGTGGAAGAAGGGCGCGGAGTCGCTCAAGAAGAAGAACAAGCTCAAGCGCGCTGGCGGCACCACGCGAAGCCGCGCGGCGGCGGCCCCAAAAATGAACAACATGGACGACGTCGCCTTTGAAGGGGTCGCCAAGGAGGCGAGCGAAAAAGGCGTGGCGTACTGAAAAATACGAGGATGTGCTCGCAGGTTCGAGCGAGCGAAGACATCTTCGAGCGGATCGATCCAAAAAAGCCACCCTGCGATCGCGATCGCAGGGTGGCTTTTTTGGATTTTTCCAATGGTAAAAGAAAAACCAGGTAGGCAAAAAGAGCCCTCCAAAGTTTTTTTCGGGGGTCTCAGAGTGCTAACAGATACTTCCTTTCCAGAAAGTTGCTAAAGCAAGTTCGAGGGAGGTCCGACCATCCACATGTCGGATCACGTGGTTCCCTGGGGACTTAAGAAATCGGGCCCGATTTTCATCATGGGTTTATACCCAAAGAGTGATGAATATCTTGAAGAGAATAGGCAATTTTTGCCGACGATGTGATGCAGCAAGACACCCAAATGGTTCGCAAATTCCCTTTGCCACCCCCAATGATATGTATACCATTGATGGAGCAACTTACGTTGACGGACATGCTGTGGGGGGACACCAGTAACGCAAGTTGGCGAATTTTTTCCAATGTTGTTCTCGGACCAATCCGACGCAACGCGATCTCGCTTATACCTCGAAGGAGAGAAGCAATGGCTCAGAACGTAAACGAAGTCCTCCAAGCTCTTAAAGATTGTGATGGTTTTGTGGCAGCTGCCATCGGGCACGCCGAGAGTGGGATGGCCATGGGCACCCTCGGGGGAGGCTCTGAGTTTAACCCCGAGGTGGCAGTCGCCGCGAACTCGGACGTGATCAAGGCAAAGATCCGCGCCATGAACGCGCTCAAGCTCAAGGGTGGCATCGACGACATCCTGATCACGCTCGACACCCAATATCACCTCATCCGCCCGATGAAGGCCAACCCCGTGGTCTTCATCTACCTGGCGCTCGATCGCAAGTCCGCGAACCTCGCGATGGCGCGCTTCCAGCTCGAACAGGCGGAAAACAAGCTCGAGCTCTGAGGCCAAGCAGGGAATGTCGCGACCTGTGCGCCAGCTGTTCTATTATAGCGCTGGCGTACAGGTTGCCCCTTCATACCGCGCGCCTCGGAATGCCGGAGCTGGAGTGTGCGGAATCCTCACGGCGATGGTGATGTTACCATGTCGCACCAACACGCGATGCAGCAGGAAAACGAGCCGTTATCGCTCGAATTTTTTACGTTCTTGACCGAGCTCATCCAGCTCTACACGCTTTCGCGTAAGCCGCGTGTCTTCGAGTTAAGAGGGCCAGGTAACGCCAGGGCAAAGATCTGCCTCGCGGAGAACTCGATTCAACATGCTGAAGTCGACGAGCTCGACGGAGAAGAAGCCTTCTTCGAGATCGCGACGTGGGGCTATGGCGAGATCGTCAAGCAGCGTGAAAAGCTCAGCGAGCTGCGCTCCATCGATCCTGACCGACAGCTCTCCAATATCCTCATGGATGCCTACTGGCATGCAGAGGAGGCCGCCATCCGGCGCGCCGCCAGCCCGCCTGCCTTTGAAGAGCGTCGCACTGAAAAAGAGAACGCCTTCCAGCGCGCCGAGACCCAACCTGGGATCGTGATGCTCGAGGACAGCCTGCTCGCCAGCCAGCTCATCGAAGAGATCGGCCTCGGCGAGGACACGCTCAATCCCCTCGACGAGGCCAGCTCTCCCATCGAAGAGTTCCAGCGCACCTGGCGAAAGCGACTCGCGTGGGGCGAGCGCATCGGCAAGGAGCTCGCCAACCTCGACGGGCTCGTGCTCTACCATATCTTCGATCGTCAAGGGGTGCCGCTGAACGATTCAGATGATGACGACGAGGAGACGCTCGCAAACCGCGAGATCCCAGCGCAAATGATCCGCACGCTCGACGACCTCTCCGTCCTCGATCATCATATCGAGCTCACGCTGACGCTCCCCAGGCATCATCACATCGTGATGAGCATCGCTTCGGCGCCAAACTTCATGCTCCACGCGCTCTTCGAGCGCGGCAACGTCACGCTCGCCATGGCGCACTGGCACCTCTCCCAGATCCTGAGCAGCGCGGACAAATAAGTCGGCGGGCCCAACACTCCTTCCCATACGCACCCCACCATCCACACGTGCACTGCAATGCTCGCATTGCAATGCAGACGTGGTAGTCTATCGTGGTGTCTCGCTCCCGTTTCAGGTGACCTCGTCACGACAAACCGACCCCACCGCTCGAGCCAACGCGCCCCGCGATATGATGAAAGATCCAAAACATCTGCTGCTCCTTCTCCTCACCACTGGCCTGCTCTCTGGCGGCTGCTCGCTCATCGATGGCGTCCCGAGCATCGGCGCTGATGACAACAACGAGGAGAACAACACCACCGCGAACAACAACGGCAACGGCCCCTCTCAAACCCCCTTCATCGGACACTGGGAGATCACCGATGGCGACGAGGGGGGCATCGTCATCTTCAACGAGGATGGCACCGGGCTCGGGAACGGCGAGTTCTTCCTCGAAGAGCTTCGTGACAAGTCGGGCTGCGAGGACGTCGCCTCCTGGGCTTTCGCGTGGGTCGTCGAGTTCGATGAAGAGGGCTCGGATGTGCTCCTGCTGCGCATGACCATCACCCCTGATGATGTCGACTTCCTGGGCAGCGAGTTGGAGTGTGACGCGCGAGGTTACGAGGTCGTCGAGACCGTCGAGTTGACCCGCGGCGACACCGATGGCGCGACCTTGAAGATCAACACCGGCCCCACCCTCGAACGCTTCGCGAACAACGCGATGTCTCCACAGCTCGCCTTTGAAGACAACCTCAACTTTATCAAGCGAGGAACCCCGATCCAGCTCCTCAACATCGGGCACTCCGCCGAGACAGACGCGGAACAAATCCTCTCGGTCGAGCCAAAGCAAGACGGCATGACGTCCAAGGTCCTCCTCGTCGAGGATAACGGCACGCTCACTGACGATGTCATCTGGGAGATGACCCCGCTGGGGAACTCAGGAATTAGAACCTACAGCCTCCTCCAATCCCTGGATCAATCCCATGGCAGCCCCAATTCGGCTGTGGGCAGCAATCAAGGGTTTGTCTCGACCTTGAGCAACGCATCGAACGCAGGGAGCCCAGTCCAGAGCTGGGCGCTGCGTTATGAAGGACGCTGCATCGACCTCGAGCTCGATTGCCCCGATACCTTCGGTGGACCTTCAGGTCTGGTCTTCAAGCTCACGACCATCGGCGCCTTCGCTGACAAGGGAGGCTCTCAGTTTCTCAACTACGCCCCTGACGAAAACACCCTCTCCATGAAGGCCGAATCGACAGTAAGTGGCCGAGACCTCCCCTATCAACTCTGGTTGATGCGCCCTGTTGACCCTTGAGCCAGAATCACTCGCTCGACGCTTCGGACACCTTTTGCGGTCTCATCGGACAGAGCGCCAGGGATAATCACTGGTCGCGGGCGCCAGGATTCCGTAAGGTAGTTGCCACGTCAAAAGTACGTGGAAGACCGGGTGGGGGGAACGCCCGCGCCCATTCGAAGCTACGATATCGAGGAAACATGCAACGGTTCGCACTGCACCTGGCTTTGATTGTTTGCGCATGCGTCTGTGTCTCAGGATGCGCGCGCGTCAAGATGACGCATATCAACTCCGATCAGAAAAAACCCAACAACGTCTGGGTCTTCTTCACTGTCGAGCAGGGCGATGAGCCCGTCGCTGGCCTCGAGGCCAAGGACTTCGAGATCTATGAAGATGGGGGGCGCGTCTCCCCCTTCGAGAGCAAGCAGGTCATCCAAAACCCCGAGGTCGCCTCGGTGATGTATACGATGCTGCTGCTCGATGTCTCCGGCAGCATGACCGAATCAGGTCGCATCGATCAGCTCGTCGACGCCGCAAAGGACTTCACCGAGACCGTCGGCAAATCTCAAAAGGTCGCCGTCTACGCCTTCGATGGCTCGGAGAAGATCCACTCGGTGGTGCCGTTCACCTCGAGCCAGGGCTCGGTCGAAGGTGGCCTCGATGGGTTGCGCACCTGGAAACCTCGCGACAACTCCACCAACCTCCACGGCGCCGTCGTCGAGGGGCTGGGGACACTCCACAAGTCGCTCGAGAAAGAGAAGAAGCCGCTCAAGTTTGGCACCCTCGTGGTGTTCTCGGATGGGGCAGATCGCGCCGCGCGCGTGAGCCGCGATGAGATGAAGGAAGAGATCCGAAAGGACATCTATAAAAACTACGAGCTCTACGCGATCGGCATCGGCGAGAAGGAAGAGCTCAAGGGCGCGAAGCTTCGCGACATTGGCCGCGATGGGACGTTCGTGGGGACGGACAAGGAGAAGACCTCCGAGATCTTCAAGGAGGTCGCCGAGAAGATCGCCGCGCACGGCAAGCGCTTCTACCTGCTCTCTTACTGCACCCCCGCCAGAAAGGGGGAGCACGAGGTCAAGATCAAGATCAAGACCGAGGATCGAAAGCGCGGGAGCCTGAAGTACACGTTCAACGCCGATGGCTTTGGCCCACCGCCCGAGTGCAACCCCGAGCGAAAGCCCACGTTCGATCTCGAGGATGTCACCCCCAAGGACCAAAAGGATGGCAAATCCTGAGGAGTTCCCGTGAACGAGAACGTCAATGAGTTGTTCGGTGATCTGCGCTCGATGATGACCGCGGGCGATCCTGATCCGAGGGAGCTCTACTGGTTACTCGAGAGCGCGTACAACGAAGACCCGGACGTTTACCTCGACCAGTGGAAGGGGTACTTGCTCCACTACTCGCCAGTCGAGCTCCTGATCACGAGCCTGGAAGAGCTCGACATGTTGCCGCTGCTGCTCCCCAAGGAGCGCTTGCAGGCGGTCAACCTGTCGATGACAGGTCACCACCTGAGGAAGTGGCACTTCGAGCATATCGCGGATTCGGAGGCGTCCTGGTTTCTTCGCACGCTCAACATCTCGAACAACCAGGCAAAGCACCACTACCCGGCGGCGTTCGCGCACACGGAGACGTTGATCAACCTCCACACGTTGAACATGTCGGGTTGCGATCTGCACGACCTCGTCGCGGAGTGGATCTTGCGCGCGCCATTTCTGGCGTCCGTTCGCGAACTCGACCTCTCGGAGAACCCGCTCACCACGCACGACATCGAGGTCCTGGCGGCCAACGAGAACATCGCCAACATCGAACGCCTGATCCTCACAAACTGCGGGATCAACCACGCGGGCGTCTTCGCGCTCGTGGAGAGCCCTCACTTCGAGAACCTGAAGGAGCTCGACCTGACAGGCAGCGCGTTGACCCAGAGCTCGTTTATCCTGCTCGCGGACTGGCCACAGGTCGCAAAAATCACCACCCTCGACCTGCCCTGGAAGAGCATCACCCTCAAGACGCGCGAATACATGCTCTCGAGCGAGTTCTTCTCTGAAGAGATGAAGGACTTTATCTTCGAGCAGACCCTTCCCCAGCCAAACGAATAAGCCCCTCGCTCGAAGCGCCCGGTGCTCAGGGCGTGATCACGGGGCGCACCTGCTCGCCCGCGACCTGTCGCTGATTCGCCAGGACGCGCGCGCGAAACGCGCGCTTGATCTCTTCCCTCGAGAGCTTGACGTCATCGCCAGCCCAGGTCGGCGCACCATGCTCGAGCGCGAAATTCACGCTCGCAGGCGTTCCATCCTGGAACGCGCCCTTGACCTCGACGCTCCAACGACACGCTGGCGAAGTGACATCGTAAGGCATGGCGAGCGCGCCGCTGACAACACCTCCTGCCGGGATCTCCTTGATATCGAAGACTTTCTCGAGCGCGTGCTCGGTCTGAGTGATTTTCGCCCGGTCCTTACAGCTCGTCTCCTTGACGCGCACGCTCACCAACGAGAGCGCCCGCGTGGTGTCGATGTTGCGAATGGAGACAGGAGCTTTGACCACGTCTTTGCTGATCTGTGGGAAGCGCTCGTAGCTGGCGGGCATATGCCAAATGCCATGCTGCGCGAGCGCCCACTCCCCATTGACCATCCTCACGCCAAGATAAGCATTCGCCACGTTCCCATTTGCCCCCTTCGCCATCGCCTCGATGGTAAAGTGCGAGGTCTTCTCGTCCTGCGGGCGCAACCTGTAGGAGTGCAAGGCGCGCGCGACCTCGCCAGTCTCGACCTCGACGCCGTCGCCAAAGTTCCAGGTCCAGGTGATCGGCGCCTCGAGCCCTTGCACGACCGTCCCCTCGACCAACACCGCGTCCTGCTCGGCAGCAGACATGCGATGCTCGAGCAAAATCATCGGCGCGTCGGGGCAGTCGATAACCTGCACCGTTTCGCTATGCGTGTCCGGGCGACCGAACGGATCATAGGCGATCGCGGTCACCTCGAGGGGTCCAGGGACGCTCGCAGTGAGCGCCACGCGCTCGCCGCGCTCTCCCCCCACATAAACCTCGCTCACGCTCGCTGCGTTCGCGAGCGTGACGCTGGCCAAAAACGTCTGCCCTGCACAAACCGTTGCGGGCTCGATGTCCAGGGATGCGATCGTATGAGGGTGCGCGTTGGCGTTGGCATGCCCCGGACGCACCCTGGCGCCAGGCACATCATGCCCTTGCTGGCTCCCACGAGCGCCATGAGCGCCCTGATTTTGGCCAGGATGAGCCGCGTGCCCAGGAGCAGAGTGATTCTTACCGCCGCCCGACTTGGCCATCAGCGCCAGCGAGAGAGTCAAAAGAAGGGCGCCGGTCAACAACGCCACGGCGTGCTTTCGTTTCGATGCTGCGTGCTTCTTCACCTCGCCACCTCCTCATTCTCTGCGCCCGAGAGCGCCGCCATCGTCTCGCTCTGGCTCGCGGCCTCTTCGACCGTCGGATCGGCCTCTTCGGCGCTGCCGCCATCGCCCCGATCATCCTTATCGTCGGCAGGAACCGCAGGCTCCTCGGGAGGAAGCTTCGTGCACACGCTCCCTTTCTCGTTCGTGTAGCAGTAGGAGTCCTTCGTCTCGACAAAGTCACCACCGCCTGCCTGGAGCACCTCCTTTCGGACAAACCCCTCGACCACGGCGACCTCATCGGGGAACAGGCTTGGACGGTAACAGTTCCCCGTCACCAGGTCGGTCACCGGGTCCACCTGACAACACTCGATGTGCGAGAACTTGTCGTAGTAATAATCGCCCAACAGCATCGCGCTCACAGGCGTCGCCCACCCCTTGTTGACCGCATCAGCCAGGAGGTCATCGCCAGCCAGAGAGCTGCCAGTGCCGAGGCTGTTCGTCGCCGGGGTGTAATAGGAGCCAGTGGCAGGGGTTGGCGTGACGAGCTTGAAGGCGACCGGATCGACCGTCGTCCAGCTCGAGACATCATCGCACACGCCGCCATGCGCGAAGCAGTTCACGATCTGGTTGGCGAGCGCGGTTGCCGTGGCGTTCGCGTTAAAGTTCAAGAGCGCCGCGAGCGCACGCGCATACCATGGGCCGTTGGTGACCGCGCTAAAGACCTCCATCAAGTCCTCGTGCAACCTGTTATGGAGCGCGATGGCGGCGGTGAATCGCTCGGCGTTGTTGTAGAACACCGGGTTCACGTTCTGCGCGCTGTAGCCACGAAGCGCGAGCGCATCGTTGACCGCCTCGGTCGCAAAGCCGCTGCACATCGTGCCAGGACCATAGGCGGACTCGTTGCCCGTGGCGTTGTAAACGCCGAGGTGATTCGAGTAGGCGCCAAAGGCGTAGAGATAGTGGTGCTGAGGCACAGCCTCGGCCTGCGTGATGATGTCCCCCTGCTGCAAATAGGGCGCCGCAGGGCGGAGCAACAGGTTGGCGTTTGACCAGAGGTTGATCGGTCTGGCGTCGAGGCAATCATTGAACGTATTTGGCGCCGTGTTCCCGCCGCCGATGCCATGCGATGCGCTCAAACACCCGGTCTTTTTCCCATGAATCAACGTGCTCGCCTTATCCGCGACGACGTTTCCAGGGATCATCCTGCGCAAATGCGAGGGTTTCCAGCGCGCGTCGATCTGCAAACCGAAGCCAACCGAGACATTAAACTCGAGCGAGTGCAACCCTGGCGCGATCGCGGTGTCGTGCGTGATCAAAGTGTTGCCATGGCCATCATCGCCCTGACTGATCAACATCGTGTGGTTGTAGGTCTTGTTGAGCGCGCGAAAGATCTCACGCGGCACGCCGCCTCCACCCGAGGTCAACAACACATCACCGCGCTGGGCGTTGTCGATGTAACCGGGGATATAAACCTCGGTAAACCTCGAGACCACACGTTCGCCACTTTTGCACGCGGTCGCGCCATTAAAGGCAGCGCTCGCGGTTGTCGGGATCGCGGCGAGCAGCACAGACACTGCCAACCACGCAGACCTTCTCTTTATCGCAATCATCCCACTCCTCGTCTTTGCCACGAGCAACAGCGTAAATTCTGGGGCTACGAGGATACGATGTAGGAATTCGAGGAAGGTGTCTTCCCACGAATATCCCACATCTTCTGACATGTGGGTCCGGAGCGACACGGGGGTGTTTTCGAGCGCCAGAAAACAGAAGAGGCGCGGGGGGGGGGGGGTGGCCCCCCCCCCCCGCCGGGGGATAGGCACAACAGACACA
>JAYZVO010000055.1:0-6584 GCA_036155555.1 Myxococcota bacterium | reverse complement strand
TTAAACCGAGCGCGCTCATCCTCGCCGTCGCCTCTCTCTTTGCGGTCAGTTGCGAGCGTTGCCAGACCGAGCCTGCGCCCATATGCCAGCCGGAATGCAGCGAGGGGTTTGTCTGCGACGAGGATCGCAACATCTGCCTCGCGGCGCAGTTGGCCGCTTATGAGGGAGAGCCAGGAGGGCGCGCCGCGCGCGTCACCTTGGTCGACCGGAGGCCGTTCGTCGCGCTGATCCAGCCTTCGGAATCACTCGTGCTCATCGGCAACGCCGACGAGAGCGAGCTCGCCTTCGAGATCCTCTCCCGAAACGTCCGCCCAGGAACAGCCAGGGTCGCCGTCGCCGTTGGCGGAGGAAAGCTCTCGGTTGCCTGGATCGGAGATCGTGGGTTCTACCGTATCGCCACGCGCGAACTCACCGGCGAGGACGCAGGCGCCTGGAGCATCGAGCTCGTGCGCGCGGTGGAAGGGGATGAGATGATCCCCACGTATCAATCGACCGATGATTTCGACCTCGAGATCGACGCGGACGGGCGCCGCGCGATCGTGTTCCGCGATCGTGGAACACGCGCCTTGCAGTGGTTGCGCGAGCGCGCCGATGTGACCAGTTGGACGTTGGGTGTGATCGACGATGGCCTGACCGCTGGCGTGGACGCTTGCCCCGAGAGCACGCGCCAGGAGGAGCGTCGAGGGTTAGGGATCGAGCCTGATCTTGTCTTCGCGCAGGATACCTTCTACGTCGCATACCACGACGCGGACTGCGGTGATTTGCGCCTGGCGCGGCTCGGTCCTTCGGGGCGGTGGTTGATCAGCGTCCTCGATCGCGGCGCCGAGGATGCCACGCCCACGACCTGGATCACGGGCAGGTTTCCATCGCTGGCGATCGACGCGCTCGGTCGGCCAGCCATCTCTTATCAGGATCTTAGCCGCGGGCGTCTGGTGTTCGGCGTCCTCGATGGCGAGGACTTTACCAGCGAGGTCGTCGATCCTGGCTGGGGGGTGGCGCGCACCACGCAGCGACCGAAGAAGATCGTGGGCGCGTTCTCGACGCTCGGTTATGACAATGACGAGCAGCCCTTTATCACGTACTTCGACGCTGGCGAGGCGAACCTGATGCGCGCTCGCGCGTTGCTCGGTGGAGATGGGCAGCGGGTGTGGACGCGCGAGGTTCTGGAGTCGAGCGGGTTGGTCGGGTTCTTCTCTCACCACGCGTTCTCGAGCACGCTCGGGCTGACGGTCGTTGGCGAGCGCCTCGTCCCTGGTCCAAATGGCATGCGCTCGGAGCTTGTCATCGTGACGGAGGGATCGCGATGAGACGCACCGTTAAAGTCATGGTCATGGTGTTGTGCTCGGTCTCTCTGCTCGCAGGTTGCGAGCAGGTGAACGTGCGCACCCAACCTGGAGATAGGGTCGCCGAGCCGAGGCGTGGTGCCATCGAGGTGATGGTCACGCCGAGCGGCGTCGAGAAGTTGTACCGTCAAGGAGCCTCGGGCGGTGTGGCGCTCGAGGCGCCAGCGCTCCTGGTCGATGATGTGCAGATCGGGCCGCTCTCGCAAAGCCTCCCTATTGGACGCCTCGAGGCGTCCACGCATACGGACGCGGCGACGCTCCAGTTCGACTTCAACGCGCCCAGGATCATCATCCCCACGCGCTCGGGGCAAGGCATCGACACGGTGATTTGCCGGTGGCAAGTGCGCGCGGATCAGGGCCTCGCGGCGGGCGATGTCGCCATCGCCATGGCTGATGGCGCGCTCTCGCTCGAGCCGGTCGCGCAGGCGCAGGCGCAGCTCGAGAACGCGCGCGTCGATCCGATCGGCGCCTGCCCGCTCGAGGTAGCCAGCGAGCAGATGTCCACGAGCCCGGCGCGCGCGCAGTTCGAGCAGGCGCTCATCCAGTATGCCGAGCAGGCGCTCGCGGACGCGGTCCACAACCTGCTCACGCGCTCTCCGCTCGAACCACTGGGGCTCGTCGACGGGACGATCACGTTGACGCACCTGAGCCCATTCGAGAACCGGCGAGGGCAGATGAGAATCACCGGGCAGGATTCAGAGGAGGTTGGCGCGGCGCGGCTGACCTCGAATGGGCTCGAGATCACGCGAGATGCTGCGGTGCGCTTTGTCTCTGCGCCTTGCGCGCCGCTCGATCCTTTCTCCGAGATCGAGGACGTCACCATTCCTCCTATCGATGTGGCGACCTTGACGCGCAACCGCGCTGATTTTGCCATCGCCATCGCGCAGCCCTACCTGACGAGGGTCGCGCAAGCTGCTACTCGAGGAGGGTTCGCCTGCCTCGGGTTGGAGTCTCTGGGGCAAGCGGGGCAATTGGTCTCGACCAGTGATTTGTTCCTCGAAGACATCTCCATCGAGACCTCGCTTTTGGACGAGCGCTCGAGGCTCGCGATAAGCCCTGGCGCGCTCCCGCAGGTGACGACCTCACCAGGTGAGTCCGTGTTGCAGGTGCGTTGGCCCGAGCTGGGGCTGGGGATCTGGAGCGATGTCTTCGAGACGCCGACCAGAGTCGCAAACCTCGTGGCGGACGTGACCTTTACCTTGCGCGTCGAGGCATCGCGGCAAGGGTATGCGAGGTTGACGGTGGAGACGTTGACGGTGGAGAACGCGACGCTCGCCAGCGAGTGGATGCGCGCCCCGGCCGAGCAACAGACGCTCGATGAGTGGGCGCGCCGCGCGATGCTCGTCGCGTTGGGAGACGCCTTCGAGCTCCCGCTGCCGCTCGCGCCCGGAACTCCCGCGACCTTGCTCGAGACGCAAGTGCGCGAGGATGATGTGGTCTTTTTGTTCTCGCTCGAGGTCACCCTTTGAAGCCCCTCTTCGCGCGCACATCCATTTCTGCTTGCTTGCTCCTTGTCGGCTTGTTCGCTGGCGTCCTCTTCGCGTCTTGTTCAGAGGATGCGCCCGCGCCCGTCGTTGGCGATCCTTGCGCGGACATTCTCGACTGTGCGCCGACAGCGCAGCTGGCATGTTCAGGGGGCGCGTGCGCTCGCATCGAATGCCAGCGCTCGAGCTCCTGTCCTGTGGGCGCGGCATGTGTCCAGGGAATCTGCGGCCTCCCCATGTGTCAGGAGGATTCAGATTGCGGTGATGGGGCGGG
The DNA here is from genome assembly GCA_036155555.1 of Myxococcota bacterium. GTDB lineage: Bacteria > Myxococcota_A > Bradymonadia > Bradymonadales > Bradymonadaceae > JAYZVO01. The sequence continues at coordinate 3,483 of JAYZVO010000055.1, read as the reverse complement.
GTGCTTTGAAGGAGATTGCGTCGAGGGCTTGTGCGATGGCCGCGAGGATTGCCCTTCCGGCCAGGTCTGCCGTGGTACGCCGCCGCTCTGTCGCTCGCCGCTCGAGGAGTGTGAGGTGGACGATGAGTGTCCGTTGGGCCAGGGGTGCAAGCTCCCGTTGGCGCGCTGTGTCGCGGCCTGCGATGTGGGGCAGTCCTGCCCGATCGGCTCCTGGTGTGATGGAGAACTCTGTCGCAACGAGTGCAGTGATTCTGGGGATTGTGACCTTGGCGAGGGATGCGCTGATGGGCGATGCCAACCGCCCAGAGATTGCTCTGGCGAGGAGACGTGCCCTTCGAGCCTGCCGATCCGAGATCCCGTGACGTGTGCGTGCCTGGAGTGTCTCGAGGATCTCGACTGCGCGATCGAGCGCGGCGAGGCGTGCGCGGCGTCGACGTGTGTGTTTTGCGACCTGCGATCGGACACCGAGACGGGGTGTGATGTGCTTGGCCGCAAGTTCTTCGCGGGGTGTTGCCTGGAGTGTCTGACGGATGGCGATTGCGCGACAGAGCATGGTGAATCCTGCCAGAGCGGAAAGTGCATCGACTTGCTCGAGCAGCGCTGTGAGTCGGACGCGGACTGTTCGCAAGGGCTGATTTGTGATGGAGATCGCTGCGTCGAGGACGCCTCGCTGATGTCGTGTCAGCGCCAGTCGGACTGCCCTGATGGTGAGGCGTGCTACGGTGATGCGCGCTGTCGCGTGCAGGGGGACGTGTGTCAGGGGTGTCCTGCGCCGAGCCGCTGCGTCGCCGAGGTCGGGGATACGGTCGGGACGTGCGCGGGGTGCACCTCGCATTGCCAGCAGAGCGGTTGTCCCGATGGTCAGCTCTGTCGTATCAGCGAAGGCGATGGCGAGGGCTATTGCGTCGATGAGGCGTTCTGGCAGGGCACCTGTCAGTGAGGCGAGAGATATTCATCGATCGGCGCACGATCTAATAGTCGGTAAAATCAGGGGTGTGTTTATGGGAGTTTTGTGGGAAGCCTCGAATGGGTGCCAAGGTGCATTGTTTACAAGGCAGCAAGTCACGCGCTAAAGTGCGAAATATCTCTCAGAGAATTTGTGAAAGAAGTAATGGTGCTGGCGCTACTTCTGGACGGGTGTAAGCGCCAGTATTTGACCGCAACGAGGAGGCTCCTTAATGGCTCACGTCGAGTACGAAGAAGAAGGCTGGTTTAGCCGCATTGCAGATTCCATCAAGGGGATTTTTGGTGGGATCATTTTGTTCATGCTCGCGTTCCCACTGATTTTCTGGAACGAGTGCAGCGCGGTCAGCCGCGCGCAGGATCTCGAGCTGGGGCTCGGTTCGGTGGTCACGGCCAAGGCCGACAACATCGACAAGGGCAATGAGGGCAAGCTCGTTCACGTCCAGGGTGACGTCAAGGTCGACGAGAAGCTCGAGGACAAGCAGTTCATGATCTCGGCGAACGGGCTCGCGCTCGAGCGCAAGGTCGAGATGTACCAGTGGAAAGAGAACGAGAAGAAGGAATCCGAGAAGAAGGCTGGCGGTAAGAAGGTCACCAAGAAGACCTACACTTACGAGAAGACCTGGTCGAGCTCCGAGATCAAGTCCGGCAACTTCAACGAGAACAAGGAGTCCAAGGGCAAGGTCAACCCTGGCCCGCTTCCTTACGAGAACAAGACCGTCGCGGCAAAAAGCGCCACGCTCGGCAAGTTCAAGCTCTCCGAAGGGATCACCTCGAGCCTCGGCGAGTCGAGCAAGCTCACGCTCAAGGAAGCAGACCTCGCCAAGATGGAGAAGTCGCTCAAGGACGCCAAGGCCAAGATCCATGATGGCGGCCTCTACCTTGGCAAGAACCCCGCCAAGCCCGAGATCGGCGACGTGCGCATCACCTTCACGATCAAGAAGCCAGGCACCGCCACGGTCATCGCTGGCCAGTACGGCAGCGAGCTCAAGGCGTGGAAGCACAAGAAGCTTAACGATCCGCTCGTGCTGACCTCCAACGGCAAGAAGACGCCCGAGGCGATGTTCGAGAACGCCGTCGCGGCCAACGACATGAAGACCTGGATCTTGCGTTTCGTGAGCTGGCTCATGATGTTCGGTGGTCTGAGCGCGATCTTCCGCCCCTTGAGCGTGATCGCAGATGTGATCCCGTTCGTTGGCAGCCTCGTCGGGAAAGCCTTCGCGCTCGTCTCCTTCCTGATCGCCACCCCGATCTGGTTCCTCTGCGTGGCGCTCGCATGGGTTGTCGCGCGCCCGCTGCTCGGCATCCTCATGTTGCTCGGCGCTGGACTCCTCTTCGGCGGTCTTATCTTCGCGGCCATGAAGGCGCGCTCCGCCACATCGACCGCATGACGACCTGATTGATTTTCGCGAGTGAACGCCCCGTTCAGCGCGAGCAAAGGCCGACTTTTCTTTTCAAAGAAAAGTCGGCCTTTGTTTTTTCGGGTGCGTTAAGAGAAGGACTCAGCGGCAGTAGCTGACCCCGGCGGCGGTGTCGCCGGTGCATGTGGTCTCGCCGCGGCAGGACTCCGAGGTCTGCGCGTTGCAAGCGCGCACGCATTGAGGAGCTTCTTCCGGGTTCACGCGCACGCACATCAACCCGACCTGGCAATCGCCGCTGTCACCGCCGCACGGTTGCCCTTCATCCTGGAACCCTGCCTGACCGCAGAGCGTGGCGGGGTTTCCGGTGACCGGGTGGTTGCGCAATACGCAGGAGAGGCCATCCTGGCAATCCTGCGTGATGATGTTGCAGCTTGTAGGGATCGGGAGGCACAACCGGTACGTGTCTGTCGACGAGATGCCGCCCTGGCAAACCTCGCCAACGCTGCACGTCGAGGGCTCCATGTCAGGGACGCAGATGCGCTCGCAGCGCGAGCCGCGCGCGTCTCCCCAGTTGATACAGGCGAGCCCTGATTTGCACTCGTCGATCCAATCGCACGGTTCCTCGTAAGCCCTCTCTGTGCCGCTCTCGAAGCATGAGGTCGCGCCATCGATGCCGATGATGCACTTGTGGCGTTTGCCTCCCTGGTCTGCGCAGTTCTGTGAGAACAGGTCGCAATTATCCAGGACGTAGCCGTTCTCGACGGTGCGTTCACCGGGCACGCTGGAGTTGTTCCCAGGGTTGGCGTTCGAGCCTGTGCTCTGGTTATTGCCGGACGAGGAGTTCGTGTTGTTCTCCCCTGATGGCCCCGAGTTTTCCTCGGGCGCGAGCTCGCCCGTGGCGCAACCGGCAAAGGCGCCCAGCAGGGACGCGATAAGGATCTTGGATAGACATTGGCGCATCGAATGCATCGTTCTCACATAAATGAAGCGGAAAGCGCTTATCACCGCCTCTATCCTCCATGTTTTGCGGGCGCGTCGCAAGTTTCCATGCGCACCGTCCAGCGCTCGCCAGGATCATTGCCTCCAGCAGAAAGCGGCGCGGGGGCCCCGGGGGGGGGGCCCCGGGCCAACCCCCCACCCCCGCGCGGCAACACCACCC
>JAYZVO010000054.1:0-7310 GCA_036155555.1 Myxococcota bacterium | reverse complement strand
CGGGCGACTTTTCGGCCCCTCGGGTTGCTCGGCGAGGCGATGGCGAGCCGCCGAAAGCGCAAGAAACGGAAAGTTATGGAAAATCAGTCGACGGTTACGTCAGCCCGCGAGGATGCGGCTCTGGGGGAAGAGGCGACCGGTTTTGGCGCGCCGATCGGGGTGATGTAGTACTGACTCGAGACCCCTTCGATGTCGTGAAAATAGTAGAAGCACGAGGGCTCCGCCTCTGCGAGCGCGTCGAGCAAGTCGGGGAGCTCCTCGTGGGTGATGACCGCGCGCAACATCTTGAAGCTCTTCCCGGTCTTCCCGCCGACGCCATCTTGCACTGTATAGGTCCGGTGGGGCGAAGAGGTGGTGATCGCTTCGCCGACCTCGTCTGGGTTTTCGGTGATGATAGTAATCATGGAGAGGCGGAATTTTTTGTAGAGCGTGTTCAGGGTCTCGGCGCTGGCGAAGATGTAGATGGAGGTATACATCAGCGTGTTGATGACCGGCTCGATTTGCCCGCTCTTGAGCAGCTCGAGGCCAAGCCCGAAGGTCGTCGAGACGACCGCCGAGAGGATCGCGATCGAGCCCACAGGCTTGAGGAACTTGAGCGCGAAGTAGGCGCCGATCACATCCTCATCGCCAGTGCTACCGCGCCTCTCGAAGGCGATCGCCTTTGCAGCGCCTGCGAGCAAACCACCGAACAACACGAGCAACATCCTCTCGTTGGTCGGCCCTGGGTCCGCGATCTGGAGCTCTGGCAAGATGGCGAGCGCGGTGACCACGGTGGCGACCACTGCCAGCGTGCGCAACGCGAAGGAGCGCCCGATGAACTTCAAGGCAAAGAGAAACAGCGCGAGCTGGAACACCAGGTAGAGGATAATAAAGAGGTTGTCGCTCTCGTAGTAATAGGAGAGCGACGAGGCGATCCCCTCTGTGCCCGTGAGGATCACCTTGGAGGGGAGCACGAAGTATTTGAGCGCGACGGCGTAGAGAGCGCCCGCGAAGACGAGTGGAACAAAATCGAACAGGCGTCGAGGCACGTCTTTCCCTATCACGTTTATACGGTGGAGGATGCGCCAAAAGGCAGCGCGAGATCATGCGCAATGTAGGGCAAGACGCTGCAATTGCCAGCCTCGATTATGGATCTTCTTCCTGCGCGCGAATCACCAGAGGCTCGGTGAGGTTCTCGATGGCGACGCGCGCGAGCTCCTGATCCACACGCGCCCTCGCGGCGCGCAGCTCTGCCTCGCGCTGGCGCTGCAAGACCTGGACGATATCGAGCGAGGTGGCCTGCCCGATCTCGAAGCGGTTGGTGGTCGCCTCGACGTTTTCAGCAGCGAGGCTCGCGGTCTTCTGAGCGAGCTCGGCGCGGGCGGTGGCGGCCTCGAGGTCATTGACGAGCGAGGCGCTCGAGGCGTCGAGTTGCACGCGGACCTCGCGCTCCTGCGCCTCGATCCTGGCGAGCGCGAGCCGGGTGCGCTCCGCCTCGGCGCGGAGCGTATCTCGCCAGAGCGGGATCTCGGCGCGCACGCCGAGGTAACCGACCACGGCCTCGAACCTCGCAAACTGCGAGAACGCCTCGCCAGCGCTCGAGCCGAGCCCGTTGATATTGACCGAGCCGATCGTCTCGAGGTTCATCCTGGCCTGATCTTCTGCAAGCAGGACAGCGATTTCGGCGCGTTCGCGCTCGAGCACGAGGCGCGCGAGCTCTGGTGATTGCTGCCGGGCGGACTCGCGCACGGAAGCCACAGCTGGCGCTGTTCTGGCAGCGGGAGGCGTGGCGGTGATTTCGATCGAGGGGGCCTCGGAGATGTCCACGCCGAGCAACCGCGCCAACTCGATCTGGCGCGAGCGTCGCGTATTCTGTGCGATGACGAGACGCTCCTCGGCGCTGGCGATCTCGGTATCGAGCGTGATGACATCGATCCCTGCGCCGAGCCCGACCGAGATCCTGGCGATCCCCTGCTCTCTTGCTTGCTTTGTGATTTCCAGCGCTTGCTCCGCGATCTCGATCTCGCGGTCCGTGTACCAGAGCTGCCAGTACGCGAGGCGAACCTCGCGCGCGAGCTGACGCTCGATGCGCGCCGACTCGAGCTCCGCCTGATCGATGCCGAACTCGGCGTCGCGCAAGGAGGCTCGCCCGATCTCTGTGCCAAATCCTCTGCGCCATGGTTGGGTCACAGCGAGCGTCATCCCCACGCCCCAGACCGTTCCGAGGTTCCCGAGGATGACAGAATCACTGACGCTGCGCTCGAGGTTCATGTTCCCCGAGAGCTGCGTCCCCCACGCGGAGCGGTAAGCGAGCCCGGCCTGCGTCGTGATCGCCTGCGTGGTGATAAACCTCACGCCCATCGGGCTCTGCTGCGGTGTCTGCCCTCGGCGGATACCCCCCTCGGCGTTCGCGAGCGGCACATAGCGGGTCTGCTCTCGGATGCGCGCTTGCTCCGCGCTCCTTTCAGCGACCTTCTGGGTGGCGAGCGAGGGGCTGTTTTCGACCGCCGTGGCGATGGCATCCTCGAGCGTCATCGGCTGCTGCGCGAGCGCTTGCTCGGCGCAACAGACGCCGCACACGAGGAGGATCATGGCGAGCTGACGAGGTGAGCGTCGGAGTTCATTCATGTCGCAATGCTTCGATAGGGTTCAAGTGTGCGGCCTTTCGCGCGGGCACAAAACCAAAGACGATCCCGATAAGCGCCGAGAACCCGACGCTGATAAACACCGCCGGGTAGGAAATCACCAGCGGCAGATCGAGCACGGTGGCGATGACCCAGGTCGCGCCGAGGCCCACCGCGATGCCGATCACGCCGCCGATGGCGCTGAGCACGCTGGCCTCGACCAGGAACTGGATCTGAACATCCCTGGCGGTCGCGCCGATGGCCAATCGGACGCCGATCTCGCGGGTTCGCTCGGTCACCGAAACCAGCATGATGTTCATGATGCCGATGCTCCCGACGAGCAAGCTGATGGCGGCGATGGCGCCGAGCAAGGCCGTGAGCGTGAGCGTGACCTGCTCGAGCGTCTGGACGATCTCCTGGAGGTCGCGGACCTCGAAGTCATCCTCCTCGTCTCCTGTGATACCACGGCGCGTGCGCAACAGGATCTCGATGCTCGATTTGATGCGCGGGACCTGATCGGGCGAGTCCGTCCCCGCGAAGATGATATTGACCTCGTCCTTGCCTTTGAAGCGGCGCTGCACCGCGCGCCAGGGCATCACGAGCTCGTCATCCTGATCGTTGCCAGCGGTGTTGCCCTTCTCTTCCAGCACACCGATGACCTGGCAGGAGTTGCGATCGAGCCTCAAGGTCGTCCCGAGAGGTTGGCGCCCTCCGTAGAGCTCCTCGACGATCGTCTGCCCCAGGATACATACGGGAGCGCCGCTCGCGAGCTCGGCAGGATCGAACTTTCTCCCCGCGGCGATCTTCCAGGATCGCACCTCGAAGTAATCGTTGTCCGTGCCGACGATGCTCCCTGCGCGCGCGGTCGAGCCATACATCAACAAGGCGCCATGATAAATGGCAGGCGCGGCCATCACGCCAGGAATCCCGCGCTTGATCGCGGCGACGTCCCCGATCTCGAAGGCCGCCGCGCGGATGCGTTGGCCGCCAGCGCCGCGCTTGCTGCGGGCGGGTTGGATGATGATCAGGTTCGAGCCGAGGTTGCTGATCGTTTGTGTGACGGACCTGCTGGCGGACTGGCCGAGGTGAATCATCAGAATCACTGACGCCACGCCGATGATGATCCCGAGGGATGTGAGCAAGGCGCGCAGCTTGTTGTTGGTGAGCGCGCCAAAGGCCATGCGGAGGATATCGAAGGGGCTCACGAGAGCACCTCCTCGGGAGGACCATCCTGGACGAGCTTGCCATCGACGAACATCAGCACGCGTTGCGCGTAAGCTGCCGCCTCGGGTTCGTGGGTGACCATCATGATCGTCAGGCCGCGCGTCTGGTTGAGCTCGACCATCAGGTTCAGGATCTCCTCGCTGGTCTTCGTGTCGAGGTTGCCGGTGGGCTCGTCAGCGAGCAACAACCTTGGCTGCGTGACGAGCGCGCGGGCGATGGCGACGCGCTGTTGTTGGCCGCCAGACAGCTCGCTCGGCGCATGATCCAGGCGATCCGCCAAACCCACGATCGTCAGCGCATCGGCAGCGAGCGCGCGGCGTTCGCGGCGAGGGACGCCCTTGTAAACGAGCGGCAGCTCGACATTCTTGGCGGCGCCAGTGCGAGCGATGAGGTTAAAGCTCTGGAAGACAAACCCCAGGTAATGACGACGCAACATGGCGAGCTCTTCGCGGTCGAGTGATTCGACCTCGACGCCCATAAAGCGATAACTCCCATGTGTCGGCACATCGAGGCAGCCGACGATGTTCATGCAGGTCGACTTCCCGGAGCCAGAAGGCCCCATCACCGCGACGAACTCGCCAGGCATGACCGAGAAGTCGACGCCAGCCAGAGCGTGCACGCGGCTCGCGCCCTCGCCATAGATCTTGTGGATTCCTTCGAGTGAGACGATCGGTCGTGTCACGCGCCCTCCTCGCCATCTTTGGAGGAGTCGTCCTTCTTTTTGTCCTCTTTTTGTCCGGTGATCACGACGTCGCCTTCTTTAAGCGAGCCATCGCGAACCTCGACAAAGTCACCATCGGAGCGCCCGAGTTGGAGGACGAGGCGCTCGGGCTTGTCCCCTGCGAGCAGGTGGACGGCGCTGCCACGCTCGCGCACATCCTCGCGCCGCGGCCTGCCAAATTGAAAGCCACCCTACTCTTCCGGAGGCTTGAACCAGAGCGCCTTGGCGGGGACGCGCAACACCCCCTCGCGCTTGCCTGTCTCGATGGTGACCGAGGCGGTCATCCCCGGACGAAGCAACCCTTTCTCATTGTTCACCACCAACGTGGTCATATAAGTCACGACCTCGCCGACCTTGGTCGGCGAGAGCGAGACGGTCTCGACGGTCGCCTCGAACTTCTCATCAGCCCAGGTGTCGACGGTAAAGGAGCCTGTTTGTCCTGGCGTGACGAGGCCAACATCGGATTCGTTGATCAAAACCTGGAGCTCCATGCGCGCGAGATCCTCGGCGATGACAAAGAGCTCGGGCGTCTGCAATGCGCTCGTGAGGGTGTTGCCCGGTTCGATTGCCCTGCTCAGGATGACGCCGTCGATGGGTGCGCGGATGACGGCCTTCTCCCTTCTGGCCTCGATGATGCGGATGGCGGCCTGTGCGCGGCGAATATCTGCGCGCGCAGCTTCGACGTCTGCCTCGGCGCGGAGCGTTCGCGCGCGCGCCGTGTCTGCTTCGCTCTTTGCGATCCCGTCTCTGGACAGCAACTCCTTGACGCGCTTTTCGTAAATGCGCGCCTCCTCGAGCGTGGCGTCGGCGCGCTTGAGGTTCGCGCGAGATCCAGCGAGCCCTGCGCGCGATTGCGCGAGCTCGTTGTCGATGGTCACGGTATCGAGCGTGGCGAGCACCTGGCCTGCGGTGACCTTGTCGTTGGCGTCAGCGTCGACGCTGACGAGCTGGCCGGAGATCTCGGCGCCGACGATCACTTTTCGACGCGGCTCGAGCGTGCCAGTCGCCGTCGCGCGCAAGGCGATATCTCCTCGCGTGACCGTGGCGGTCTCCCACTTTGGCCCCTGCTCTTCCTTCCCGGAGCGCTGCTTGATAACGACGGCGGCGATAATCGCGACCACGACCAACGCGAGCACGATCCAGATCCATCGCCTGCGTTTCGGGCGCAGGTTGGCGCGAATTTCTTCCGGGGTCTCTTCCTGTACGACTTCACTCACACATAAACCCTGAGCCAGAGAGAGAGCTTGGAGGCGCGGCACCGCTCGCGCATCAATCATAGGTAGGGTTTTGTAGGAGACAAGGCGCGATGTCATGTTGAGTATTGTGTTTTCGAGCCCTACATCTACAAGGAAAAGGATCATGAAAGCCACACCACGAACGATCGCGGCCATAAGAGAACAACTCCGAGACCTCGGCGTAGAGCGAGGCAGCGTGCTTGTGGTGCACACCTCTTTTCGGGCGGTTCGGCCCGTGGAAGGTGGACCGGCAGGTTTGATCGAAGCGCTCGAAGAGGTCCTCGGTGAGGAAGGCACGCTGGTCATGCCGACAATGACGGCAGGAGACGCCATCTTTGATCCTCACACAACGCCATCGCTCGATATGGGCGTGGTCGCAGAGACTTTTTGGAGAAGACCGGGCGTCATGCGCAGCACACACCCTGGTGCCTCATTTGCGGCAAAAGGAAAGCATGCTGCTTTGATTTGTGCACATCAGAGGCTTTCTCCGCCGCACGGGCTCGATAGCCCGATCGGGCGCGTGTACGAGCTTGGAGGACAGATCTTGTTGCTCGGGGTGACGCACGGCGAGAACACCTCGCTGCACCTGGCAGAATCGATGGCGCCTGTTCCCTACAGCGTGGAGCATCCATGCGTGGTCGAGGTCGATGGCCGCGCCGAGACGATCATGATCGCCGAAACGGATCACTGCTGTGAGAATTTTTCTCTGATGGATACCTGGCTTGCAGGCTCACAGATTCAGCGTAAGGGGCGGGTTGGACACGCCATAGCAAAGCTTTGCTCGGCGCGACCGCTCGTCGATCTGGCGGTCGAGAAGTTGAGGCAAGAACCGCTCGTGTTTCTCTGCGCGCCAGATGCTGGATGCGAGGAATGCGACAGGGCGCGCGCCAGCGTCAAATGAACCTATGGAACATAAAGAGCGCCGTGAGAAGCACCACGAGGAGAAAGATCATCATCGAAAAGCCGAGCACGCCAAGCTTGAGGAAAAGGAGCACCTGCCGAACAAACTTCGCCTGCTCTCGCCGTGAAAAGTGTGTCATTTCCATCCTCCGTTTTGGTTGGCCTGTTGGGTGTATGTGGGGCCATGGGTGAGCTCTTCGTGAACGCCAGCGGCCGAGAGAAGCATGCCGAAGAAGACCATCCCAGCGATGGCCAGCAGGATGCCTTGCAAGAGGGCCATCACGAGCGAGTTCGGGGTCGATGATTGTGGGATAAGCATTTGTCGCCTCCTGACCGGGCAATGTTTCCGTAGGTTCAAGAGGGTTTTCGGACGCGCCGACAGAGATGTTGCGTCGAAGTTTTGCTTTTTTTCGCGAACCACGACCGCGCGCTCGCTGAGCGAAAGTAAGGGGGCGCGAAGTTTCCCAACCTGGTGCGGAACACCACCCAGGTCGGGAAATTTTTCGTGGGCTCGTTTTTGCGCGCCGCTTCGGCGTGAATCACGGACCAGCGAAAGGTCAGCTCATGCGCAAGAGGTGCTTGTTCCTCTTGCCGGAGCGCAAGAAGATGGCCGTCTCCGTGGCCAGG
>JAYZVO010000053.1:0-7504 GCA_036155555.1 Myxococcota bacterium | reverse complement strand
TTGCTCCGCGTCGGCATCCAGATGGCGCGCGCCTTGCGCTACCTGCACGAGCAAGGCTTTATCCACCGCGACATCAAGCCCGCCAACGTCCTGCTGCAATCCGATGGCTTGCTCCGCATTATCGACTTCGGGCTGGCGCGATCACTCGAGCAAATCCAGATGCGCGGCACCCAGGTGCGCGGCACCCCCGCTTATATGGCGCCCGAACAAATCGAAGGAGCCGAGCTCCTCGAAGCAACCGACGTCTATCAACTCGGCGTCACCCTCTACGAGCTCGCCTGCGGTCGCCTCCCATTCGAGACGGGAAACATCGGTTACTCGCACCTCTTTAAAGAGCCGCCACCATTGCTCGAGGTCGTCCCGGATTTTAACGAGCACCTCGCAAAGCTCATCCACTCGTGCCTGGTCAAGGAACCCGCCGGGCGCCCGACAACCAACGAGCTCTTCTTCCTCTTGCAGGAGGCTTACCTCGCTGGTTCATACGAGTATGACCGGGATCAGAGCGTCCTCAAACCGAGCGATCAGCTCCTCTTTGCCTCGACCTCCGAGATCGACGTCGAGCAGATCCGCCGCAATCGCGCCCTCCAACAAGACCGCGACCCCGCGCTCGCGAGCCTCGGCACCGGGAACTACGAGTCTCCTCCTGCGGTCACCGCGCCCTCGAGCGAGGTCTATGAAGAAGAGCAGTCCGGCACGGACGCGAAGATGGCGACCTTGCTCACTGCCTTCGGTCTTATCGGGGCGGTGGTCGCGTTGATCGGGATCGTCGCGGTGATGAACATGCCCGAGAAGAAGCCGGTTGAGTCTCCTCCCGAAGCGACCGCAGTGGTCGCCAATCAAAAGAACCCGTCCGAGAAGGACGCCGCCAAAGAGGAAGATCCTGTCGCGACCTCGACGCCACCTGCCGAGCAGGAACCTCGAAAGGATGAGACCGACAACGCCATCGGCGCGCTCGGCAACGCGACCACGCCAGGCAACACCGTACCACCCGAGGTCGATGACCCACTCGCCGAGGAAAAGCCCGAAGTCGCCGCCAAGGACGACGCGCCCGTGCGTGACAAGGTCGCCGTCAGCAAGCCCGCGAATGAAAAGCCCGAGAGCGAAAAGCAAGCATCCGAGGCAAAGACCAACGCGCCCTCGAAAGAAGATCCTTCGTCTGGCGAGGAGACTGTCGCCAACAACACCGCCAAGAACACCGAGACCGAGACGCCTTCGGAAACCGCTCCTGTAGAGACCTCCCCCGAGGCCACCGTCGCCTCGAGTGCGCCCGCTGAAAAGGAAGAGGGCGCAGAGGATGAGAAGGACTCCGAGGGCGAAGAGACCAAGACCACGCGCAAGGTCATTCGCAAGAAGATCATCCGTAAGAAAGTCATCCGCAAGAAGCCCGAAGATTCCAAACCCGAGTCTGCGCCGACCTCCTTCTAGGCCATGGACGCTCGCTGTGCAGTGAGCGCGCTCTCTAATTTTTTGGAGTTGGGCTGCGCAGCGTCTCCCTCACCACCACGAGTTCCCCATGTCGCTCACGCGTTGCTCGAAGCCGTATCCTCTCCTGGCGGCGGCTCTTTCGGGTCTCATCGTGTTGTGCTCATCATCCCTGGCGAGCGCCTCTCCGTGGACCTTGCCACAGCATGACCTCTCGATCTCGACCGAGCTTGGCTTCGCGTCCTCGCGCTACGAATACCTGAGCGATGGCCGTTATTTGCGCTACCCGCTCGATGGCCGCTTTACCTCGAGCACGCTCGCGCTCGGGTTCCGCTATGGCTTCACCGACAACTTCGAGATGTCCGTCAAGCCAACCTTCAAGCTCGTCTCCTACGAGGCAGACTCGCTCGTCGCGAGCGGAGGTCCTTACGACCCGAACTCGGAGTTGACGCTCGATGAAGCGCGTGCTCGCACGCTCGACTTCGACGAGACGAGGCTTGGCGCGGGTGATATGGACATCGCCGCACGTTACAACTTGCACCGTGGCTACATCATGGTCACCCCCGAGGTGTCTGCCAAGATCCCGCTCGGTTACCAACCTCCCCGAGAGACCTTTGTCGACACCGCCACGCTCGAGCGTGGCGATGACGTGACGCTGGGCGATGGTCAGATCGATATCACTGGCGCGCTGCTGCTCGGCGCTTATATCCCCTGGACAAAGACCTTCATCCGCGCAGACGCAGGATACCGACACAGGTTCGGTTCTCCGGGCGACCAGTTTGTCGCCAGCGCCAAGGCGGGGCAGTTTCTCTCCGAGAACGTGATCATCTTTGCGGGCACGCGCTTTGTCGAGACGGTCACCGACGGCGACGTGATCGGCCTGACGTTCAACGATCCGCTCGAGCAGGACGCCGAGACCTTCGACAACACCCTCACCGAGCAAAACCCCCTCACGCTCGATCGCAGCTTTGTCTCGGTCGAGGCGGGCGCCATCGTCAAGCTCTCCAAGGTCGAACTCCAGCTCTCCTTCGAGGAGGTCGTCGACGGCGCCAACTACTCAGACCTTCGCTCGGTCAACTTTGGCGTCGTCACCAACTTCCCCGGCGCCACGCGACAAAAGCAAGAGAACCCCGAGAACAACGAGGTGATCGAAGAGGTCATCATCGAAGAGGTCCCCGCAGATGGCGCCAGGAAGAGCACCGGCGAGGAAGATGGGGTCGAGGTGATCGAGGAGGTCATTATCGAGGAGGTCCCTGTCGACGAGGACGGCAACCCTATCGAGGATGAGCCCGAAGAGCCCACCCCTGATGCGCCTGAGAGCCCTGATGAGCCAGATGAAGGGGGCGGCGGCACGGGCGAGGGCGCCAGCAGCTAATCTGTATGAAATCGAGCTTCGACACGACGCGAGCGTGCTTGCATCCTTTCTTCCTTGTGATGCGTATGCTTGATAGCATCACTCGTGAACCCCTTGCCTGGTTGGTGGAAAGTATGACGTATGTATCCTCGCGCGCCTCATTGCTCGCGCTCGTTGCAGCAACACTCTCATCGTTGCCCTCGCTGGCGAGCGCTTCCCCCTGGACGCTCCCACAGCACGAGCTTGTCGTCTCGTCTGACTTTACCTTCTCCAGGGCGACCCACGAGTACCTCGGTGATGGCACGCGTCAATCCTATGCGTTGAGCGGTCGGTTTTCATCGAGCACGCTCACATTGAGCACACGCTATGGGTTAACCGACAGGCTCGAGCTCGAGCTCAGGCCCTCCTTCAAGCACGTCGCATACGACGCGGATTCGGTGATCCTCGACTGCGTGCCTGGATTGCTCGATTGCGATGGGATGTATGATCTGGAGGAAGCGCGCGCGAACATCATCGACTTCGACTCGACCCAGACAGGGCCAGCCGACCTCGATGGCAGCGTGCGCTACAACCTGCACAAGGGGCACATCGTCGTCACCACCGAGGTCGGCGTGAAGATCCCGATGGCTTACCGCAAGCCCGAGGGCACCTTCGATGACGTCAGCACGCTCACCGTCGGAGATGATGTCACGCTCGGGGATGGTCAGATCGACGTGCGCGCGGGGCTCCTGGTGGGCGGCTTTATCCCCATCACGCGGAGCTTCCTGCGCGCGGACGCTTTTTACAATCACAGGTTCGCCGAGCCAGGCGATCAGGTCATCGCCAGCGCGAAGGTCGGCCAGTTCTTCACCGATCATGTCATCGCTTTCACCGGCGTGCGTTGGGCCAAGACAGTCACCGAGGGAAAATCACTCGGGACGACCTTTGTCGATACAGATCCTGATAACAACCCCGCCGAGAGCTACGAGTACGCCAAGGTCGAGCAACGTGACCTCTTCCTCGACCGTGACTTCACCACCGTCGAGCTGGGCGTGATCCTTAAAAAGGATCGCTTCGAGTTCCAGCTTCGCCTCGAGGAGGTCATCGACGGCAAGAACTATGGCGACCTCTCGAGCGTCTCCATCGGTTTTGTCGCCGCGCTGCCAGACGCGACAAGGCAGCGCGAAGAAGCGCCGCAAGAAGAAGGGGAGGTCATCGAAGAGGTGATCATCGAGGAGGTCCCCGTCGACGAGAACGGCAACCCGATCGAGGGCTCGAAAACGAGGACCGAGGATGGCGTCGAGATCATCGAGGAGGTGATCATCGAGGAAGTCCCTGTGGATGAGAACGGCAACCCGATCAAAAAAGAAGAGGCTCCCTGAGGAGTAACCTCGAGGAGCCTCTTTGCTGCGAGCTGCATGCCTGGATGAGGTGCGCTCAACGCGCTGGCGCCGCGGCTTCCCACAACCTGCGCTCTTCCGCCTTCATCTCTTCTTCTTCCTCTGGCTCCGCGTGGTCATGTCCCACCAGGTGCAAGAGGCCGTGGATAAAGAGGAACTCGACCTCGTCCTCCAGGGCCCAGGCGAGCGACTCCGGGTCGACGCCCAACTCGCTGGCGACCCGGTCGCGGTGGGTCGACTTCTCGACAAGGCGCTCGGCGTACTCGAGGTTGATAACCACATCCCCGAGCGGCATTCCTTCAAAGATCGGCTCTCCCGGCTCGAACATCGGGAAGGAGAGCACGTCGGTGGCGTGGTCCTCACCGCGCCACTCCAAGTTGAGAGGTTGAATAAACGCATCGTCGCACAGGACGACGCTGACCTCGGCCTCAGCTTGATCCAAGGCGAGGCAGTGAAGCTCGCCCCTCTTCGGGAGGATCTCGAGGATCTTCGGAAGCTTCGGGTGGCTCGTCGCCGTTCCCTGGATCTGGATCTCGATCGCCATCTGTTTTCTTCTCTTCCTTGTCGGTTTTGACTGCCGGAGTTTGTTTGGTCGGGCGGCCTGGTTTTACTGCGGGACGCTCGCCGCTCTCCTTGCCCGCGACCTCGCCCGTGTTGCGTTGCGGGCGGTTGGGCTCCTGAACAGCAGGCGTCTCTTTTGTCGTCGTCGAGGTCGTCTCTTTCTTCTTGCCGCCGGGGTATTCCGGGCGGTGGTGGTAGATGCCCGTCAGGATTCGCGTGAACGCATCTGCGATCGCGTTGAGATCCTTGAGCGTCAGGTCACACTCGTCGAGCTGCCCGTCGGTGAAGGCGCGGTTGATCATGGTCTGGACAAGCCCCTTGAGCTTGTCTGGTGACTTCACCTTCATCGAGCGACTCGCCGCCTCGATCCCATCGGCGAGCAGACAGATGGCTGTCTCGCGCATCTGGGGCTTGGGGCCAGGGTAGCGGTAATCCTTCTCGTTGACCTCGGGGATGTTCGGATCTTCGAGCTGCTTTGCTCTGTGGTAGAAGTAGCTGATCAGGCTCGTGCCGTGGTGCTGCTCGATGAAGGCAATGATTTCCTTGGGGAGGCGCTGTTGACGCGCCATCTCGATGCCATCCTTGACGTGCGCCTTGATAATCAGCGCGCTCATGTTTGGCTTGAGCTTGTCGTGAGGGTTCTCGCCAAACTTCTGGTTTTCGGCAAAATAACCCGGGTTCTTCGACTTCCCGATGTCGTGATAATACGCGCCGACGCGCGCAAGCAACGAGTTGCAGCCGATCTCTTCGGCGGCGGCCTCGCAAAGCGAGCCGACCATCATGCTGTGGTGATAGGAGCCTGGCGAGCGAAGGATCAGCTCGCGCAAGAGCGGGTGGTTCAGGTTCGCCAACTCCAACAACTTGATGTCTGTCGTGTAGGCGAACCCTGCCTCGAAGACCGGAAGGATCGAAGAGACCACAAAACCACTGGCGATCCCACCGCAGAACCCGAGCAACAACATGATCGGCGCTTGTGCCGTGAACAACTCGCCTTGAAGGAGCAAGAACCCTGTCAACGTGGCCACGTTGATCATCCCTACGACGAGGCCGGACCACATCAGCGTCAGCCTGTTCTTGACCTGCCGCACGAAGTTCGCGCCGACGAGGCAACCGACGAGCGTGAAGATCGAGTAAAAGAGCATCTCGTCCATGATGATGCCCGCGAGCACCGCGTAGACGATCGAGAAGACGATCGCGTGCTCGCTCCGCAAGATCAATCGCACGAGCATTCCTGCGCCCGCCACCGGGATGGCAAAGAGCCAGGCGTCTGCCGGGATCTGGGTCAGCTGTTCGCCGATCGAATAACTGATCGCCTTGCCGACGCGCGTGAACAGCAAGAAGAGCAACATCGTGACGCCGAGGAAGGCGATGTCCTTGTTCTTTAACTCGAAGCCGTTGATGTTGTGCCGACCGAACAGGTAGAAGGTCACCATCAGGAGCAGTGAGAACAGGATCAGCCCGGTGATGATCTGTGCTGTGTTCGAGAACGCGTCCGCGTCATTCATCGTGTCCACGACGCGGACATGACGTGCGGTGATGCGCTCTCCCTTCGCGACGATGATCTGTCCCTTCCTGAAGTTCTCGCGCACCACCACATCGGCCACCGCGGCGCGCGCAGCGTCCCGCTTATCCAGCGTCATCGCCTCGTTGTAGGTGGTGTTTGGCTGGATGATCGAGGTCGACGCTCGAAACACCGCCGCGCGCAGGTTGCCCTGGCCAAGATCGTTGGGGCGTTGCTGGAGTTGTTCGCGGACAAAGCCGGGGATGTTCTCCCTGGCGTTGAGTCGTCCGCGAAGATCGGTCAGGTGGTACTCGATGAGGATCTTGTCGTCGCGAATTCGGCGAAGATAAATGCCCCGGTCGAGCTCGTCCTCGAATACGCGGCTCGAGGGAACAAGCAGTTGCCCCATCGCCTCGGAGACGATCGTCGTCAGGATGCTTTCTGTTTGGTAGCTGAAGCGGTCTCTGGCGAACGTCTCGAAGTCCTGCTCGCTGAGCGTGATCGGCATATGCAGATCGAAGCGCTCGGCGCGAAGTTCGCGCGCGATGTCGATGACCTGAGAGGTCGGCGCCTTGGCCAGAATCTCGGTGTCCGAGCTCTCGTTGAACTCGTTCTTTTCGGGCGCAGGCGCGTTGTTCGGGGCAGGGGAGGGCTGGTTGATGATGGCGCGCTCGCGCAACCTCGCCGCGATCCCTTCACGCATCGTCTCGAAAGATTTGTGCGTATCATCGCGCAGCTTCTCGCCGAGCCCTTCTTGCCAGTCATACACCGGCGGGACCGCGAGCGTGACGCGCTCGCGAAGGCGCTCGGTCGCTTCCTCGTCCTGCTCGACGAAGGTGAAATCACGCATGGCGATGACCGGACGAAGCGAAGGCTTGCCGATCTGCGCGCTGCTGATGTTGATATCCTGGACGTTAAAGCCCGCGGTCATCACCGCCACGATGGCGACGATAAAGCTCACGAAGAGAACGAACTGCGCCAGCGCGTTCTCTTGCAAGTCCCGAAGCCAGGCGAGCCCTCTTTCGGTACGTTGCGACGAGAAGACGCTACGTCCCTTGCGAGGTGTGGGATTTCCCTTGGCCATGCAGCATCCGTGGTGACATGAAGCGGAGGTCGTCGCACTGCGCGCGGCGATTGATTCGAGGCCGCGCTTTCTGGCGCAGCCTCTCGTCGCGGTGGCACGAGTCTATCACAACCGAGACCCGAGGGCGTAGTGCGAGTAGAGGACCGCTTGCTGTTCGCGTCTCGCTCTACGCCCCCGGGGGGGTTGGGCAGGGCCAAAAGGCC
>JAYZVO010000052.1:0-8603 GCA_036155555.1 Myxococcota bacterium | reverse complement strand
GAGCAGCGAGCGCGCTCGCTGCTCCCAGCGCGCTGCTGATCAACCCATCGATGCCATTTGCACCCCGACTCGCGAGCACATGCAGAGGCTCCTCGCGCCTTGGCGCGAACGCATCGACATCACGGATCGGCATGCTGCTCGCGCACCAGAGCATTCCTTCGGCTGGAAGGTGTTCCACGAGCTTGTGCGCGATCCAACCTTCCCAGAAGAGGTCGCCTTCGAGTGCTTTTCGCAAGCAATCGTCTGCGATCGATTCTGCCTTATGAAAGCTCTTTGCCCACGCCGTTGATTCTCGTGGCGAGAGCGCCGCTGCGGCCTTTTGTGCGAGCTCCCCTGGATGCGCCGCGATAACCATGGCCGCTTGTTGGGGCTGGTCGAACACGTCACCGTAAGGGTCGATGAGGATCTCGGTCGCCTCGGGGTGTTCTTCACGCCAGAAACGGTACGCTTTGGACGTCGGTTGGGCGCCAAAGCGAAGCACCAGATCAGGCGCGTGGCTTGCTCTCCACTTTTTCGAGCGAAGGAGAGCATCGTGGCGAGCGATGATCGCCTCGCTTCCTTCTCCATACCTCAAAGATGAGACCGGATCTGCGAGCAGAGGGAAGCCGGTTGCTGCGGCGAGCGCGAGCAGTCCTCGTCGTAGCTCGCCGTGGATAAGCTCGTGAGGACCGCAAACGATGACGCCTCGTTTCGACATCTGACATGCATCGATGACGGCAGCGATGTGTTCCGGGTGCGCCAGTGTTCGCGGCGAGACGTGCTCGATAAAGGGGGCATCTCGCCGTCCATGAAGACCGAGCGGTGCTTGCTGTTCGAGTGCTTCGGGCATCTCTACAGGCGTCGGTTCGAGCGGCTCCCGAAATGGCACGTTGATGTGGACAGGACCGGGAGCTCTGGCGCCGATGCTCCCCTTTGCGGTCGCGGCGGCCTGATCGATCTTGAAGCGCAACCTTCGCAAGGATTGACCATCGAGCGAGGGGATCTCCAGGTGGTGCTCCAACAACACGTGCGGTCCATACATGTTCTGTTGGACAATGGTTTGCCCTGCTCCTGTCCCGACAAGCTCGACGGGACGGTCTGCGGTCAAGGCAATCAGCGGGACGCGCGCATAGAGCGCCTCGATGATGGCAGGGTGGTAATGCGCACCTGCCGAGCCAGAGGTGCAAATGAGCACCGAGGGTTGGCCAGTGATTTTCGCACAGCCCAGCGCAAAGAATGCCGCGCTGCGTTCGTCGATATGGTTGTGAACGCGCAGTCGCTCCTCGGAGGCGGCCGCGAGTGTCAATGGCGTCGAGCGGGAACCTGGCGAGATACAGACGTCTCGCACCCCACTTCGAACAAGCTCTTCGATGATGCAACGCGCCCACAGCGCGTTCGGGTTGGCATCAGTCATGCGACACCTCCGATCGTGGCATCAATGCTTTGGCCAATGCCTGACTTTTTAGGCGCGTTTCCTCGAGCTCGGCCTTGCCTGTCGAGCCATCGACAATGCCTGCGCCAACGAACAGGCGCGCGTTGTTTCCATCGATCGAGGCACACCTTAACGCCACGTCCAGTTCGCCATCACCCGCAAAGCTCGACCAACCGATCGCGCCTGTATACCAGCCTCGTTCCATACCCAGAGGTCGCTCGTGAGCATGAATCCATGCACGCGCTCGCTCCCTCGGTCGCCCACAAATCGCGGGTGTTGGATGCAGGCGAGCAGCAAGATCGAAGATGGTCTCTCGCCGCAGGAGCGTGCCCGTGATCGAGGTGCGCAGGTGCTTCACGTTGGAGAGCGTGTCGACGGAAGGGGTCGATGGAATGCGCAACTCCGCTGCGCCATCGAGTGATTCGCTGATGGCGTCGATGACGAGCTGGTGCTCGTGGCGATCCTTGGTGCTCTCGAGCAAGACCTGATCTGGGGTTGTAGAGGAAACAGTCCCCGCCAACGCATCCACGTAAATCGTGCCTGCGTCGAGACGCACAAGACACTCGGGCGTCGCGCCGACAAACGTGGGCGCGCGCGGTGTAGATGGGGGCCTCAGGGCAAACACCCTGCACGTGTTGTAGGTCGTGAGCAGGTTGCTGACGACTTCCTCGACAGCGATGTCGGCTTCTTGCGCGTGGTCGATGGCTCTGGCGAGCACCACCTTGTCCAACGCATCATCGCGTATGAAACGCACGGCGGTGTCGACAAGTTCTCCCCATGCGCTGGCGGCGGGCTCTGCGAGTGTCCTTGTGGAGGTCTCGGGTGTGGGAGGTTGCGTTGGCTGCTCTGTTTGTAGCCAGGTTTGTAGTGCTGCTCTCGCTGTGCCCACGCGCGCGAGCGCGCTCTCGTAGGTAGTGCGAGGATCGATCCTTGTCGCCGTGAATGCTTCCAGGCGATCGGCGCGTTGCACGACGAGGAGCTCGGGCACCCAGAGGTGCGAGGCGTCGTAGCCTTCCCAGAAATCACCCGGTGCATGGCGCTCGCCATCGAAGGCAAAGCCCCCGACGATCAAGAGGTCATCGAGCCCTGGTTGGTTCTCTTTCCACCGGAGCGTGGCGGCGCCGAGGTTGGCTTGCTCGAGCGAGCGCGCGTGCGTTCGGTGTTCGAGGCTCGCGCCTAACCCTACGATCCACTGTGTCGGCGTGTGCCAGAAGAAGAGGCTTCGAGGTGCATCGAGCCCTGCGCGCATTTCCTCGTTGTTTTCTGCGTTAAAGAGCAACGAGAGGGCGCTCGGCGCATCGACAGAGAGCAACGACTTCTCGACATGGAGCAAGGGCTCCCCGAGCGTTGTTGCGGCGTCGACCGTCGCTGCCAGGCGCGTTGTATCGATGGCTCCTTGCATCGGCCTCAGAGGGTGGTGCGCGAGAGGTTTGAATTACAGAGTTCAAATGGTTTTGAACTCATTGATATTCATACACGCACTCCCCACGATTTCAAGCATCGGTGCGGTGAAATCGCCAAAACGATCTGCCTGAAAATCGGGTGGTTTCTGCGGCGAGAGGCGCAATAGCGCTTGTGTTCTCGCCTCTCTGAGAGAGGTGCACAGGGCGGGTTATTTGCCCAGGTTTGGTTTGTAGGCAATCGCCTTGATCTCGATCAAAAGGTTCGGATGGGGGAGCTCGGAGACCGCCACGGTTGTTCGGGTTGGCCCATTTGTCGCCTCGAAGAACTCGTTGTAAACCGCGTTGTAACCACCGAAGTCCTTCATATCGACGAGGAACGTGGTCATGTCGACGAGGTCTTCGAGGTCCGCTCCCGCCGCGCGCAGGATCTTTTGGATGTTCTCGATCACCGCCCGTGTCTGGGCGCGGATGTCTTTCTCGACGGTCCCGTCTGGTTTGACCACGGCGCCCACGTGGGTGTTGTCTTCGCGACGAGAGGATGTGCCCGAGACGTAGATAAAGCCGCCGACGATTTTTGCGTGGGGGTAAGACGCGAGCGCGCCCGCGTGCCCCTGGAGGATCACGTTCTTCATTTCATGCTCGTTGTGAGGTCTTGGGAGGAGCGATCACTGCAACGTTTAGAGTTTGATGCAGATGTTCTTGAGCTCGGAGTAGAAGTCGAGCGAGTAAACGCCACCTTCGCGACCTATGCCGCTCGCTTTCACGCCCCCAAAGGGCGTGCGAAGGTCGCGCAAAAACCAGTCGTTGACCCAGACCAACCCTGCCTCGACGCGTCGGGCGACTCGGTGTGCGCGGCTGACATCTTGTGTCCACACCGCCGAGCAGAGCCCATATTCGGTGTCGTTGGCCATCGCGATCGCTTCGTCTTCATCATCGAACGGTTGGATGTGACACACTGGCCCGAAGATCTCTTCCTTGATGCAACGCGCGTCCTCGGACAACCCCGTCCAGATTGTCGGCTGAACAAAGAACCCCTGGTCAAATGGGGCGCCGAGTTCTGGGACTCCTCCACCCGTGATAACCTCGGCGCCTTCCTCGCGCGCGAGGTTGTAGTAGGAGAGGACCTTTTCACGGTGCCCCTTGGAGATAAGCGGTCCGATCGAGGTACCTTCTCCAAATGGGTCGCCTGCGATCAGGGCTTCGGCGCCTTTCTTGAGCGCTTCGACAAATGGCTCGAAGATCGAACGCTGCACGTACACGCGCTCTGAGCAAAGACACACCTGACCGCAGTTGGTGAATGTGCTCCGGATGGTCCCTGCGACCGCGCGCTCGAAGTCAGCGTCGGCGAAAATCAATGCGGGGTTCTTCCCTCCGAGCTCGAAAGAGACCTTCTTCAAGTCAGAGGCTGCGTTGCGCATGATCGCCTTGCCCGTGCCTGTCTCGCCGGTGAAGGTGATCGCGCTGATGTCTGGGTGCGAAACGAGCGCTTCGCCAGCAGAACCAGGACCAAAGCCATGCACCACGTTGTAGACGCCAGCGGGTATGCCGACATCACGCATCACCTCGCCGAGCAAGGTGGCCGTCGCGGGTGTCTCCTCCGAAGGCTTGACCACGACGGTGTTCCCGGCAGCGAGCGCTGGCGCCACCTTCCACGTCATTAACAACAGCGGCAGGTTCCAGGGACAAATCACTCCGATGACGCCCAGTGGTTCGCGCACGACATAGTTGATCGCGCCCAGTCCATCGCTCGTGTCCATCGGGTAGGCTTGCGAGCCGTGCCCGCGCATGATGTTGGCGAAGATGCGGAAGTTCGCCGCGCCGCGCGGGATGTCGATCGTTCCTGCCATCGAGAGTGGCTTGCCTGTGTCGGCGACCTCGGCGGCGATAAACTCCTCGCGCCTCGCGTCGATGCCGTCAGCGACCCTGTCGAGCAGCGCGCAGCGTTGCGCCACAGACATCGAGCCCCATGGCCCCGCGAGTGCGCGTTTGGCTGCCTTCACCGCGCGGTCGACGTCATCGGCGTTGGCTTCGGCCACGCGCGCGCAAACCTCCCCATTGACCGGGTTGAAGTCGTCGAACCACGCTCCTCCCGAAGGAGCGTGGAAGTCACCGTCGATAAAGAGCTTGAGGTCGCGCATGGGGTCTCCTTGATGCTTGCGGTTGCGGCGAGAGCGCAGAGAAGGTCACTCTTCCTCGCCGAGCAGACTCATCTGTTTTTCAGGAGGTGGCAAGGGTGCTTGCCTTGGCTTCTTCCTTGCCACGGATGAATAACCGGGCGGTGGGGCAGGAGGGTTGAGTGATTCATGCCGTGTGACTGGCCACCCTTCCGCGGGCCGCAGTTCGGAGAAGTGCGAGATCTCGAAGACGCATTCGTCGCGTTCGAGGTGGCTGATTGCCCTCAGGTAAGTTCCTGCCTGGAGTGACATTGGCGTGAGCTTGTGCTCGATCAACTCCCCACGCTCGGCGTCGTAGTACTCGGCTTGCAGATCATGCCCATAGGCGATCGCCCAACGGATGACATCGCGTCGAGGTGTGTTCGGTGTGACGCGTGCGGGAGGTTGATCTTTCTCGATAAGGTCGGGCGCGAGAGAAGTGCCTAACCATTGGATGATTTCGTAGGCTTCGATCTCGAGGTCCATGCGCTCTTCAGGTGTCATCGTGGACATGGCGCGCTGGCGGATCTGGTCGAGGGTCTTTTGTGAGACGCAGCTTCCACCGGCGTTGCGAATCTCCCCGAGGAGCAAGAGCGCGAGCGAGACGATCGCGCGTTCTCTGGCGTTGGTGAAGGCAACCTGGAGCGGTCTTTCGTGCGGAACGATCGGATCACCCTGGCAATCGCGGGGCGTCGCCTCGCGAAGTTTCTCCATCACCCGTCCCCGCACGACCGGGGTCTTGCCCTCTTTGCCGCTCACTTTTTCTTATCCTTCTTCTTTTTCTTCTTCTTTTTGGGGGGCTCGAGGCCGCGCGCGAGCTCGATCTCGGAGCCCCAGAAGTCAGCGCCCTGTACATCTGCGCCTTCAAAGTCTGCGCCTTCCACCGATGCTCCGCAGAACTCTGCTCCCTGGAGCTTGGCGCCCTGGAAGTTGGCCTGCGTCAGGTCGGCGCCGCACAAATCCGCGCCGCGCAAATCCGCGCCCGAGAAGTTCGCGCGCCGTGCGTTCGATCCTGCGAGGTCTGCTCCCTGGAGATCTGCGCCCGAGAAGTCCGCGTCTCGCAGCATGCCGCCTGCGAGATCTGCGGCCTCCAGCTTCGCGCCTTTAAAGCACGCCCTCGCGACGCTCGCGCCCGAAAAGCTCGCTTCGATCAGCGTCGCACCCGTGAAGTTTGCCTCGTGGGCGTCCGCGCCAGCAAAGCTCGCTTCAGTGAGATCCGCGCCCTCGTAGTCGGCTCGCGCTGCACGCGATGCCGAAAAATCAGCCTCGACAAGTGCGGCGAGACGGAAGCTCGCCTTCTCGATGCTCGCCGCGCCAAAGTCTGCCTCGGTGAGGTTCGCGCCATCGAGCACTGCGTTGGCCAGCGACGCTCCACAAAAGCAAGCCTCGGTGAGCACTGCGTCGGAGAGGTTTGCCTGAGTGAGATCGGCGCCTGTGAAATCACACTCGGAGAGCAACCCTTTGGCGAGGTTCGCGTCCGAGAGATCCTCGCCGGTGAAGTCCTGCCCCGAGAAGTCGACGCCATCCGAGATCGCGGCCTCGAGGAACTCGAGCGTCTCCACGCTCACGACGAAGTCTTCTTCCTCTTCGTCGCCGTCCTCTTCTGCAAGATCTTCATCCTGCACATCGCCAGTGGATTCGCCGGGCTGAGGCATGGGCGCAGCGTCCTCGTCGTCGAGCGGTTCTCCTCCGAGGTTGCCGTCGGCGCCCTCTTGCTCGAGCTGCTCTTCCTGATCCAGTTCTTCTCGCGCGTTGTCGCTCATTGTTTTTCAGTCGTCGTCAAAGTCAAAAGAGACGAGCTCGTCGAGCTCGCGTTCGGTCTTGGCCTTGTCTGGATCGACCAGACCTCCCATGCGCACTTCTTCGAGCATCATCTCGGCGCGTGCGACCTCGACCCCCTTGGGGCGCCTCGCTTGATAGCGGAGCATGTCCTTTTCCTGTTGGATGACATCGAGTTCGGTGGTGATTTCCTTCTTTCGGGTGCGCATATCATCTGCCATCTCGGCAGCTTGCATGGCGAGCTCCGGGCGGTTCTTCTGGCGCGCCAGGTCCACGCGTCGCTCCCACATGGGGAGGTCTTCGTCGATCTTGGCGAGCTCCTTCTCGAGCTGCTTGGAGCGGATGACGAGATTTTTCATCTCCGCCTGGATGACCGGATCGATGGGCATGGTGGATCTCCTTCGTGCTCACGAGCCCGCATCTTCTCTTCGGGTTCGTCAGGTTGCTTGGCGTTCGGGGCTCCTTGTCAACTCTGCGTCAACATACGACGTGTCGGTCCTTCATCGCAATCCTCCTGCATCATTTCGCTTACAGCGGCGAGAGCCATGCTGCCTTCCCTTTCTCTCGCCGCTCGCCTGTGCTATCCCCGTTGCGATTGGGACCGGCTTTCTGAGCGCGGTTCAGATGCAAAGCACTTCCTATGCGTCTTTCACGCGGTGCTTTGCTCAGCAGTGACGAACAACGAGGATGTACACCATGAGCGTCTCAGCAGGGATTGTTGGTCTCCCCAACGTCGGAAAATCCACCATCTTCAACGCCTTGACCAAGGCTGGCGCGCAGTCGGCCAACTACCCCTTCTGCACCATCGATCCAAACATCGGTGAGGTTCCTGTCCCGGACGGTCGCCTCAAGCAGATCGAGTCCTACATCAAGACGCAGAAGGTGCTGCCTGCGCGCGTCAAGATCGTCGACATCGCCGGGCTCGTCCGCGGCGCGTCCAAGGGGGAAGGGTTGGGCAACCAGTTCCTCGCCAATATTCGCGAGGTCGACGCCATCCTCCACGTCGTGCGTTGCTTCGATGACTCCAACGTCGTTCACGTCGAAGGGCGCGTCGATCCTCTCTCGGATATCGAAATCATCGAGACCGAGTTGATCCTCGCAGACATGACCACGGTCGAGAAACGCCTGGACAAGTCGCGTCGCGCCGCCAAAGGCAATGACGAGGCAGAGAAGGCACGCGTCAAGGTGCTCGAGCGCGTCCTCACTGTGTTGGAGGAGGGCAAGCCCGCGCGCTCCATGGAGCTCGATGAGGCATCGGTGGCCCTGATCAAGGATTGTCACCTGCTCACGATCAAGCCTGTCCTCTACATCGCCAACGTCAACGAGGAAGACCTCGACGGCGAGGGTGAGCTCGCGCAGCGCGTTCGCGCGCTCGCCAAGGAGCAAGGCGCTGGCGTTGTCCCCGTTTGCGGCGCGATCGAAATGGAGCTCGCCGAGCTCGAGGACGAGGATCAGGCAGAGATGCTCGAAGGACTCGGCATCGCCGAGCCCGCGCTCAATGTCCTCGCCAGAGAGACCTACGCACTGCTCGGGCTCCAGAGCTTCTTCACCGCGGGCGAAACCGAGATCCGCGCCTGGACTATCCCGGTCGGAGCAACCGCCCCCGAGGCCGCAGGCCAGATCCACTCCGACTTCGAAAAGCGCTTTATTCGCGCCGAGGTCTACACGATCAATGACCTCCACGAATACAAGGATGAGGTCGGCATTCGCGCGGCTGGAAAGCTTAGGCTCGAGGGGCGCGATTACATCGTCCAGGATGGCGACATCATGCACATTCGCCACAACGCGTGAGCTTCTAGCTCGCCAGAGAGCGGCTCTAACGGAGAAGCTGGGGTGGGGGGGGGGGGTGTTGGGGGT
>JAYZVO010000051.1:0-18052 GCA_036155555.1 Myxococcota bacterium | reverse complement strand
CGAGGGCCGCGGGGGGTGCGGGGGGGGCGCACCATACGTTGGCGCCCGGGCAAAAAAGAAGCCGCCGAAAAATTATGCTGTGAGGTTTCAGATCGACTGATTCCGTTCAGCATAATTTTTCGGCGGCTTCTTTTTTGCGGCCACCGGCCGGTGGTTCATGAAAACGCGTATCAGCGCCCGAGCATCTTTCGCAACTGCTTGATGTAGAGCGAGAGGTCAGCGAGCCCTTCGTACCAGCCGATCTCCTCGGCGATGGAGCGCGACTCGCGGAAGGCTTGCTTGGCGCGCTCGAGGTCGTTTCCTTCCATCGCCGCGCGCCCCATATTGATGAGAATGCGGCTCTGGTTGAGGAGGTCACCCGTGGCGCGCGCCAGCTCGAGCGCGTTCTCGAAGTACTTGATCGCGTTAGGGACATCACGCACGGCGAAGAACAGCGCCCCCATGTTCGAGACGATGCGCACGAGCCCTCGGTGATCCTGGATGCCTTGCGCGCGGTTCATCGCCTCCTGGAGGTACTGGAGCGCTTGCTGGATCTGGTTCTGACGCAAACACAGCGTGCCCAGTTGATTGTACGCGGTCCAGAAGAGGCGACGGTCATCGGGGTCATTCATGTCGAGGTCACCGAGACCAGCGACCTTTTGCGAGACCTCGATCAGGATATTGGCGGCGCGCTGGAGCTGGTTCTCCTTCTCGAAGAGCTGGCTCAAGGAGAGCAAGCCCTTGATCTCGAGCTTGATGTCTTGCGCGTTACGCGCGAGCTCGACGACCTTGAAGAGCGCCTCGGTGGAGGTCCCGATCGAGCCGCTCTCCATACCGACCTGACCTTGCTCGAGCAGGAAGTCGATATGGTATTGCTGCGGCATCTCATCGAGCTTTGGCATCGCCGAGATGATCGACTGCGCCTCCTCGACGTGACCCGCCTCGCGCAAGCCCATGATGAGCTTGAGCCTGGCGTTGATGAGGAGGTCGTGGTTTGCCGGGACGCGGTCGACGACCAGCTCGATGGCGTCCTTGAAGTAGGAGTTGGCCCCCTCGTAGTCATACATATCGAGCAGAACATCACCGACCTCGGTGAGGTAGTGAGATGCCCCCTCGAAGCCTTCCACGGAGCGGTAGTGGAAGGCGAGCATGAGCGGGACGTCGATGTCGTCGACGGCGGCGGCCTGTGGCGCTTGCTCGAGGAACTCGATGACCGAGGCGTGGATCTGACGGCGCGTTGTCTTGGGGATGCGCTCGTAGACCACCGAACGCATCGACCTCGGGTTAAAGCCGACGACGATGCGACCGAAGGCATCCTGGCGCGCCTCGAACACACCGAGCGCGACCATCTCTTGCAAGCCGACCTGCGGGCCAAGGTGTGCTGGCGTGACCTGATAGAAGAAGTCCTCGCGGAAGGACTCGCCGAGGACACTGGCCACGGCCATCAGATCGCGCAGGTGATCGGGCAGCTCGTCGATGCGTTGCGCGAGCAACTCCTGGAGGTTGAGCGGGATGCCAGACTCGAGGATGCTCGCCTCGTCCGCGAGCGCCTGCGCGCCGCCGACCTTGATGAGCGCGCGGATGATCTCGCGCAGGAACATCGGGTTGCCGCTGGCGCGGTCATGAAGCTGCGCGAGCACGTTTGGAGGAGGCGTGAAGCCGAGCAACTGCGAGATAAACTGACGCGACTCGGGCATCTCGAAGCCCTCGAGACGCAAGATCTCGAAGTTCGCCGAGAGACCGTGATCGACCACCGTGGCGTCCATGCGCACGGACGTCAGCATCAACACCTGAAACTTGCTGATCTGGGTCAGGAAGGTGTCGAAGAAGTTCTGCGTGACGTGGTCGGTGGGGTCCAGGTCATCGAAGTAGAGGATCAGCGGCCCTTTCTTGAGCGCGAAGCGCAACATGCGGTGAAAGAGCGCGGCGGTGAAGTAGGCGAGCGCGTTTTGATCCTGGAAAGGAAGCTGCGCGGGCGAGAGCTTGTCGCCATCCTCGTCCACGAACAACTTGACCACCGCCTCGAGGCGCTGCTTGAGGCCGATCGATTCGCACGCCTTGTGCACCAGCACGCGAGGGTCCTTGTAGGTGTTCGCGATCTGGCGAATCCAGGCGCGCAAGGCGGGGAGTTGTTGGCCAGTGCCGAGCTCGCCAGCCTTGACCTTGAAGACCTGCCACCCTTTCTTCTCTTGCTCGGCGGTGAACCTGTCGAGCAGGGTCGTCTTGCCAAGACCTGCCTCGCCGAGCATGGCGACGCCGCCGCCCTGCCCGTCCTTGACCGACGCCGCGCGACGCACCAGCTCGTCGTAGAAGCGGGGCCTCGGGACGTAGACATCGACATCGTTGAGCGCGGCTTCTTCTTGTTCGGCCTGCTCTGCCGCAGCGCCCGCGTTGATCCCGAGCACCTCGTAGACGTGCTCGCCAGTGATGGAGATCGGCGAGTCGTACTGCACCTGTTGCTTGGTCAACTGCATGAGCGAGTCATCGACCAGGACCTTTGCGTCGGTCGCGCCGCGCGCGATCTCGACGCAGCGATCGATGGCCTCGCCGTAAGCGTTGCCCCCCTTCCTCGAGGAGATGAACACCTCGCCATAGCAGAGGCCGACGCCGAGGTGTTGGTAACCTTGCTCGAGCAGTCGGAAGCGCTCCTGGATCGCCTTGGCGCACTCGAGCGCGCGCATGTTGTCGCCGACCCTGGCGCGCGTCGCGCCAAAGAGGATCGTGTATGTGCCGCCCATGAAGCTATCGACCTCGCCCTCATAGTGCTGGACGAGC
This sequence comes from Myxococcota bacterium, assembly GCA_036155555.1. GTDB lineage: Bacteria > Myxococcota_A > Bradymonadia > Bradymonadales > Bradymonadaceae > JAYZVO01. The sequence goes on along the minus strand of JAYZVO010000051.1, from coordinate 15,298 downwards.
TCCTTGATAATAAGTGCTTCCTGACGGCTGCGTCGCGCGAGCTCCTCGGGGTCGATGCCGCCGCGGCGGCGAGCGCGTTGCTGGATGGCGAGCACGGCGACCTTGCGACGCTCGCCGAGCAAGCTGTCCTGGAGGGCGTCGATGCTAAAGGTCTGATCCAAAACGCTCGTGCCCGAGGCGATGCCCGTGGCCATGCGCTGGGAGTCGCCGACGCGTCCTGTTCCTCCGACGCGACCCGTGCCGCCGATGCGACCTGTGCCGCCAAAACCACCCGAGCGCGAGACGACCGAGGAGACGCCCGTGTTGCCGATGAGCGAGGATGGCCCGCTTTGCAGGTTGCCCGAGCCGAGTGATGAGGAGTGCACCCCGGAGCCCGAGTGCACGCCCGAGTCGTCGATGACGCCTGTGGTCGAGCGCACGCCCGCGCGGAAGGCGCCCGCGTCCAGACCCGAGAGAAAGCGCTGGAGCGCCTCGCGCATGTCGGCGGCAGACTGAAAGCGCTTCTCGACGTTGCGCTCCATCGCCTTCATCACGATGTCATCGAACTCGGGCGGGATGCCCCCCTTGAGGACATCGATGGGAGGCGTGATCGGCATCTGCATCACGCGGCCGATGATGCTGACGGCGTCCTTGTCGTGGAAGACGCGCTTTTTCGTGAGCATCTCGTACATGATCACGCCCATCGACCAGATATCAGCGCGACCATCGAGGTCCTTGCGCATGATCTGTTCGGGGCTCATGTAATCGAAGGTGCCGACGATGTTGCCAGCCTGAGTGTAGGGGCCAGCTTCCATGGCGGGGCCCTTGACCTTGGCGATGCCGAAGTCGAGGACCTTGATGAAGTCGGCCTGACCGGCGACCTCCTCGAGCATCAGGTTGGCGGGCTTCAGGTCACAGTGGACGATGCCCGACTTGTGCGCCTGCTCGAGCGCGGAGAGCGTCTGGATGCAGATGTGCGCGATGCGGCGCGTGTCGAGCGGGTACTCCTTGCGGATCACGCGCTTGAGCGTCTTGCCTGGGAGGTACTCCATCACCAGGTAGAGCGTGCCATCGGGCTCCTTGCCGAAGTCCACGATCTGGATGATGTTCGGGTGGCGCAGCATGTTGATCGCCTGCACCTCCCGCATGAAGTAGTGCTCTCCCTCGGGGTTGTTGTCGTTTGGCTTGAGCAGCTTGACGGCGACTTCGCGATTGAGCGGTGACTGGATCGCCTTGTAGACATCCCCCATGCCGCCCTCGCCCACCTTCTTGACGAGCGTGTAGGTCTGCTTGAGGATCTTTCCAAGGTTTGGATCGTCAGGCTTCTCCTTCTCTGGAGGCTTTGCCGACTGCAACGGCGTCCCCGTATGCACCGGACCATCCGCGTCCGGGGAGCCCTCCTGGATCGGCTCGATGTTGGAGATTTCGGGGATCTTTTTATCGTCAGTCATGGTTCCTGCTCGGGGCCTGGGAGAACCAGGTGCGCTCGCGCTTGTTGCCGCCTGGTTTCGAGGCAAGGGCGCAAAGCGCTCACTTCATCATCAACTCGGCCACGATCGCCTCGCGCTTCTTCTGCTCCTCGGCGATCAGGTCGTCGACCGTCTGGCGCAAGGCGACCTTGTTCGCCTCCACCCACGCCATGCTCTTTTTGAGCTCCTCGCTCGACTTGTAGAACATGACGTACCACTGACCATCCTCCCCCTTGGTCATGTAGAACTTCTGGCCGCCGCGCGTGGTGATCGCGGCGGTCTTCTGGTCCTCGCTCACGGCGACCGTGTCGACGCGCGAGCCGAGCTCGACGGCGTCATCGTGCTCGAACTTGTCGAGCGTCATCAGGTGCAAGAAGAGCCCCTTGCCATCCTTGACGTTGCGCAACAAGATCGCGCCCGACTGACGCTTGGCCAGACGGTGGTCCGCCTGCGGGAGGTACTTGTCGATCTCGCCATCCATCTCGAGGAGTTCGCCATGGCTTGTATCGAAGAAGGTCTTGGTGTCAGGATCGAGCCTCCCCCAGACGGCCTCTTCGTTACCGGCAAACAACGCATCCCGAAACATCAGGTAGGCGTCCTCGGGTTCAGTCGGGTCGAGCTCGCTCGAACATCCCGTCGAAAACAACGCCACCAACCCGAGGAGACCGGTAGCCCCCCAAAGTGGCCAGCGTTCCAAACGCGCCCCTTTCGCTCTCACTCGCATCTGCGCTCTCTTGTTGGAACAAGGTTCATCAATGGCAGATTCTAGCTCGCACCGACCCGCCATGTAAAGCGATTGATTGGCCGCCAAAGGCCCTATCTTGCGCCCGCGCTCAGACTGCGCCATCATAACAACTATGCGGCTCGAACTCACGTGCTCCCAGACATGGCCAGAACGATCTCATGCGTATCGACCCCTCGACACCCCTTGCCATCCTGCTCGCTCTGCTCGCGCTCTCGAGCGCCTGCGACACACTCGAGCGCCCTGCAAACGCCGGACAACCGGCCAAAAACAACGCAAAGACCTCGCCGCCCACACCGCAAGACGAAGAAGAAGCAACCTCCCCTCCCGTCGAACCACCGACGCCAGGGCCGAGGCACTGGGTGATGCCTGATGTCGGCGCGCGCGCGCCCTCCTTTCCATTGCTCCCCGGAGAAGACGCCGCGCGCTCGCGCTCGATCGGAGATGTCTCCTCGGGCTACCTCGTCAACGCCCATCAGCTGCGCTTCCCGCACCCCTACATCGCCATCCTCGCCGTCCAGTCCGAGCGTCACCTCAACTTCACCACCGACGAGATGGTCGAGCTCATCGAAGCGGGCGCAAACCACGTCCAGCACACCTACCCAGGCTCCGTCACCTACATCGGCAACCTCGGCAACAAGGGGGGCGGTGATATCCCCTACTCCGTCTCGCACAACTCGGGGCGAGATGCTGACGTCGCCTTCTTCGTGACCGACGTGGAAGGAAACCCCGCGCAGATGCCCGACCTGCTCCCGCTCGACAAGGAGGGAAAGTACGAGGGCGAGCATGGCATTTACATCTTCGACATCCCCAGAAACTGGGCGCTCATCGAAGGCTTTGTCCTGCACTCCGGAAACGGCAGGCTCCAGTACATCTTTGTCGCCGACTGGTTGCGCGACATGATCCTCGAGCACGCCCGCACGAGCGGCGCCGATGGAGAAGTCATCGCCGCCGCCGCGAGGTTGATGATGCAACCTCGCGCGACGCTCGCGCACAACGACCACTTCCACCTGCGGATCTATTGCTCCGAGGCGGACGTGCGCAGCGGATGCGAGGATAAGGGCCGTTTTCAACCGGGCTATGATTCACACCGGGATGCCTTGCGCGACGCCGAGAAGCAGGCGCGCGAGGCGCTCACGGACGAGGACGCCGACGTGCGCGTGAACGCCGCGAGGAGGCTCGGGTTGCTCGGGAGTCGAGGTGCCGCGCGCGACCTTCAGAAGCGCCTCGAGGACAACAACCCGAGGGTGCGCGCCGCGAGCGCCAGAGCGCTCGCCACGCTAAACCGTGGCAGCAAGGCGATCGGCGAGGCGCTCGAAGAAGAGAAGGACCCCCGCGCGCACGCCGAGATGCTGACAGCGCTCGGTGAAATCGGTGACAGAGACGCCGTGCGCGCGCTCTCGAAGCGATTGACGACGAGCATCGAGCTCGTGCTCGACGAGGAGCATGATCCTGTCGACGCGCGCATGCTCGTCATCGACGCGCTCGCGCACATGGAGAGCAAGGACCCGGTCAAGCCGCTCGTCGAGCTTATCTCCTCGCCCGACACCCCGAAAGAGCACCAGACGCCCGACTACCTGCCCAGGAAACGCGCGCTCCAAGCGCGCGCGGCAAACGCGTTGGGGTTGCTGACAAACCAGCGCTTTCTCCAGGACTGGCTCACCGCGAGCGAGCCCCAACGTCAGGTCGCCATGGCGCAATGGAAAGGGTGGCTAAAGGAGAACGGCAAGAAGCGGCGAGAGGAGTGGCTTTTGACGGGCTTCGAGCAGGCGGGGTATCCCGTCAAGAAGGTCTCGGGGAAGTATGTGTGGGAGATCTGCAAGGCGATCGAAGGGGAGGATCACCTGAGCTATAACGCGCAGCGCGTGTTGATGAGGATGGGCAAGCACTACCCGGCGAGCCTGACGTGGTCGAAGGCGGACGCCTACTTCTACTGGAGGCGATGGTACGAGCGGCGCTACCGAAGGTTTGGCGCGCCAAAGATCCCGGCCGAGCTCTCGACGCTCACGCCAAAGAAGAAGTGATACTCACTCCCCCTCTTTCCCCTGGCTGTCCTCTTTGACCTCGGTTTCCCCCGAGGCATCGGACGCGTCTGACTCTGTGCTCGAGTCAGCATCCGAGTCTGTGTCTGAGTCAGCGTCGGGGCCTGCGTCTGCGATCACGCCCCACTGGTCGTCGGTCACGCTGGAGCTAAACTCCAACTCCTCTTCTTTCGCGACGGGAGCATCGGGGGAAGGCGCGGCGGCGACGACCTCGATTTGCACGAGCGCTTCTTTTGGAAGCCTGGAGACCTCATTGCAGGTGCGCGCGGGCGGGTTCTCATCAAAGAAGCCACCGTAAGCGCCGTTCATCGCATTGTAGTCTGACATGTTGCGCAGTTGCACCCGCACCGAGACCACGTGCGAGAGGTCCAACCCGCTCGCTTCGAGGATGGCGCGCACGTTGCGCATCGCCTGGCGCGTCTGCGCGTCGATTCCCCCCTCGACCAGGTTGCCGGTGTGGGAATCGAGGCCGACCTGGCCCGAGACAAAGAGCAACCCACCATACCCTACCGCTTGCGAATATGCGCCGATAGCAGCGGGCGCCGCGCTCGTTTGGATGATCGTTTTCTTGGCCATACCGTTGGTGCTCTTCTCTGCGATGACAGGGGGGCAATTTTTCTGACTTCCCTTCTTTGGACCAGCCTCGAGCCGCTGTCAAGCGGCCCTCTTGATGGGTGCACGAAATGCCAAAGAAAAGGGCTTTCTTGTGTGGATCGAGTGTGCTAGATTTGGCCATACGGACAAGGATGTCCCCAAACGGTCGCACAATCACAATCACTCCCGCGCGCCGGAGGAACGTCAAGGATGGCACCACCTCTGAGCAGTGAACTCCCTCTGAGCTGTGAGCTTCAGTCAGTCTTCACGCATGCCAAAGAACTGGCATCGCATGAGGGCCAACCTGTGTTCTCGACACACCTGTTGCTCGCGCTCTACTCCGTCGATAACAACGCCGCCATTTTTTTGGAGGAGAATCACCTCCCGGCGCCGACGCACGAGATGCGTCAACAGGCCCGCTCTGCTCGCGAGCCTCTCTCGACGGTCACAAGAATTTACGAACGATCTCACCGCCTCGCCGCAGGCGCCAGATCCCATGATGTCACCAGCATTCACTTGCTGGCGGCGATGTTGCGCGAGTCCAACTCTGCGGCCTACAGGCTGCTCGAGGCTGGCGGCATCAACGTCTCAGGGATTCGCACCCGCGTCATGAGCTACGCCACGGGCTCGCGCCATATCACACGCGCGCAGCTCGAATCTCGCGGCATGCAGCCAGAGCAAGGGCACTACCAGACGCTCGAGGAGATCTCCTCTGTGCCCTCGCTCGCCACGCCGCCGCCAAAGCTCGTGCGCGAGCGCGCCCCGAGGCCGATCGACTTCCACCCTGGCCTCCAGCCAGCAGCCGTGGACACCTCGATTCGCCGCGCCGCGAGCTTTATCGATCGCGGCCAGCGCACACGCAGACGCGCCATGCTCGAGGAGCGCTCGTCGCCCGTCCACCCCGCCCTCCACGACGCCTACGTCCGCACCACGCCGAGCAATGGATTGCCAGCCGTGCGACGTGAGCAAGCGGTGCGTCCTCTCGAGGAGCGCGCCGAGGAGATCTCGGGCGCGGCATGGATTCCAGAGCGTCCTCAAACCGGCAGCTTTATCCCGCCATCAGGTCTGCTGCGTCAGCAAGCACCTGTCGGGTTCGATGCCCCCGAGGCAGGAGAGGTCGACCTCGAGACCGACGAGTATATCCGCCCCGAAGCTGACGAACTGCGTCACCCCACGGGCTCCTACAAGTCGCTCAAGGAACGCTTCGCCGAGCTCAAGGCGCAGGCGCGAAAGCGCCACAAGAATAACAAGCCCAAGGTCCCGGATCTCCCCCCCGAGAAGATCCCGCCAGCAGCACGTCAGGCCGCCCTTCTCCGCCAGCGCGCCACGCGCGAGCTCGCGCGCGTCGAACCTCCTCACCGCGAAGAGCCCGCGCCACCAGCGCAAGAGGTCGAGCAACCCGAGGATAACCGCGCCGTGGCCATGGAGGACGCGCGCGACACGACCAAGGATCTGGCAGCTCGCCTCTTTGGCAAGGCGCCCAGGAAAAACCGCCGCGAGCAATCCGAGGAGATCCCCTACGAGAAAGATCCTCTGGTGCAACCAGGCGCAGCAGAGATGCTCGCAGAGGTCGAGATTACCTCCGCCACGCTCTCGGATCTGCAAGAGTCTTCGGTAACCTCGACCAGCACGCCAAAGCAAGAAACCAGGCGCCCTGATCCAAAGCTCGCGACGGTCTACAGGTTGGACCCCGAGGAGTACCCGATCCTCGCAAAGTTTGGCCGCAACATCACCGAGGAAGCCGCGCTGCTGCGCGTCGATCCTGTGGTCGGCAGGGACAGCGAGATCACGTCACTGATCGACATCCTCGGAAAACGTCGCGGCAACAACCCGCTGCTCGTGGGCGATCCTGGCGTCGGCAAGACCGCCATCGTCGAGGGGCTCGCGCACAAGTTCGTCGAGATGGCGCAACGCAACATCGTCGCTGGCGAGCGAAGCATCATCGAGCTCGAGCTCGGCAGGCTGCTCTCCGGCACACACCTTCGCGGCTCACTCTCCGAGCGCCTCATCGCCATCAAGGATGAGGTTCGCAAGGCCGCCGGTCAGGTCATCGTCTTCCTCGACGAGATCCACATGTGGCTCAATGCCGGAAACTCCGGCGATGGTGGGGACGCGTCCGGCGAGCTCAAGACCGCGCTCGCCAGAGGTCAGTTCCCTTGCATCGGCGCGACGACCAATGACGAGTTCACGCGATTCGTGGAGGCCGATCCTGCCTTCGAGCGACGCTTCCAGATCGTCAACGTCGAAGAGCCCGACATCCCCACCGCGGTGGTTATCGCGCGCGGCATCCGCGAGCACTACGAACTTCACCATGGCATCACCTACGCCGATCAGGCGATCGACGCGGCCGTGCGACTCTCGCACCGCTACATCCACGATCGCCGCCTCCCCGACAAGGCGATCAACGTTCTCGACCTGGCAGGCAGCCGCGCTGCTCGCCAACGCCGCACCTACGTGCGCCGCTCGGACGTGGCACACATCGTCGCGGAGATGGCGCAGATCCCAGCCGACAGGTTGACGCAGAGCGATCGCGCGCGCTTCTTGCGCATCGAGGAGCACCTGCGCAAGTGTGTCATCGGACACGACCACGTCATCCACGCCACCGCAGAGGTCCTGCGCCGCAACTACGCAGGCTTCCGCAGCAAGCGCCCGATTGGCTCCCTGCTCTTTTTGGGACCCACCGGCGTTGGCAAGACCGAGCTGGTCAAGGCGCTGGCAGACTTCCTCTTCCATGACGCTGACGCCATCGTGCGACTCGATATGTCCGAGTTTATGGAAGCGCACGCGGTCAGCCGCTTTATCGGAGCGCCTCCCGGATATGTGGGCTACGAGCAAGGTGGGCAACTGACAGAGGCGCTGCGCAAGCGCCCCTACCAGGTCGTCCTGCTCGATGAGATCGAGAAGGCGCACCCGGATGTCTTGAACCTGCTGCTGCAACTGTTCGACGAGGGTCGCCTGACCGATGGCCGAGGTCGCGTGGTCGACTTCTCCAACGCGCTCATCGTGATGACCTCGAACCTCGGCGCGCATATCTTCGACAAGTTCTGCGAAGAAGAGACACGCGCTCGTATCGGCTTTGGTGGCATGTCCGCTTCAGCTCAGTTCGAGAACCAGGAGGCATTGAGCGAGCAAGTCTGTCTGGCAGCCCGCGAGCACTTCACGCCCGAGCTCTGGAACCGCATGAACGAACACCTCGTCTTCATGCCACTCACCCAGGACGAGGTCGCGCAGATCGCCGTGCTCCAACTCGAGGACTCCAACCGCAGGTTGCAAGAGGAGTCCGGCATCTCGCTCGACTTCTCGCAAGAGGTCATCCTCTACCTGATCCAGAACGGCGGTTACGACCGCAAGTTCGGCGCTCGCCCCATGCGCCACACGATCCAGCGCGCCATCGAAGGTCAACTCGCGAGGTTGATCCTCTCCGGCGAACTCGAGCGCGGTGACACAGTGTTCATCGACGTCGATGACGCTGGCGAACTCTGCTTCTTCGCGCAGGAGCGTGAAGCATCGAACTGAGCGACGTTTGTAAAAACGCCAACGTCGCATGCAAAAAGAAGCCGCCGAAAAATAATGCTGAACGGAATCAGACGACTCCGACCTCTCAGCATTATTTTTCGGCGGCTTCTTTTTGCGCGGGCGCGCACCACACTCGATCCTCGAGCATCGAGACACCGCGTCGGGTCAAGACCTCGTAGACCTCGAGCAAGTCAGGGTGTGCTTCGAGTGCTTTGCGATGTCGCGCGAGCGTGGCCTCGTCGCCTCTGGCGACAGGCCCGGTGAGGGCATCTTCGGGAGGCAACCTCTCGAGGTTGTCGATGCAGGATCTGGCGAGCGGCAAGAGCATCTGGCGCGCTTGCTGGGCGGATACGCCCGCCTCTTTCGCCATGGCAAAGGCAGCATCCAGCAAGGCCACGAGCAACCCGGCAGAGGTCACCGCCGATGCATGATAGAGCGCCTTCGCTGATGGCTTGATCGCCAGCGCCTCGACGCCAAGAATGGCGATAACCTGCTGCGCGGTCTCCACAGCGAGCGAGTCCCCTTCGACAGTCCAGGTGCAGCGCCTCATCGCCTCGAGCGCTTCATGCGGATCGGCGATGGCGAGCAAGGGATGGAGCGAGCCAGTGTGCGCTCGAATCCCTCGTGCCATCAACACCTCGGAGCTGATGCTCCCGCAGGTATGGAGCACGATGGAATCCTCGCAGATAAAAGAAGCCAGATCGCGCGCGACCTCTTCGAGCGCGTCGTCCGAGACCGTGATCCAGACAAGCGCAGGCGTCGAGAGCACCTCCTCGAGCACATCGAGCGAGCCAGACAACGCGCTCGACTTATCCTCGAGCAAGGCTGCGGTGGCGCGCGCGGCTTCTTCGCTCCGGTTCCATGTGGCGGCTACTGTGGCGCCGTGAACCCTGGCGAGCAATGCGATGGCACGCCCCACCCGGCCTGCGCCGATGATCACCCAGGGCAAGAGGTTCACGCTGGCTCCTCTTCACCACCATACAAACCGTGCGCGTCGATAAACTCGAGCACCTCGAGGACCATCCAGTCGCGCAAGATGCCATCGCGCTGGCCAGCAGCGAGCGCGCGCCGCACCGCCGTGGAGCTGACCTGCGGCAAGGAAAAGGATGGCGTCTGCGAGTCGGTCTTGTCCTCGAGGAATCCTCCTCGACCGACCACGACAAGCTCGACCATCTCCATCAAACCATCCCAATTCTTCCACTTGTGCGTCTCGCCGAGGATGTCCGTGCCGACAATCAGTGAGAAATCACAGTCAGGGTGGCGCTCGCGCAGCGCGAGGACGGTGTCATAGGTGCGAGACTCACCGCCGAGTTCGCGCTCGATCTGGGAAATCATGACGGAGTCCAGCCCACGCGTGGCGAGCTGGCACATCTCCACGCGCTGCTCGAAGCTGACGAGGTTCTTGCCAAAGGCGTGCTGGTACGTCGGGACCCACCACACCTCTTCGATTGGCGTGGTCTGGAGCGCCCAGACAGAAGCGAGCGCGTGGCAAACATGTGGGGGATTAAAGGAGCCTCCAAAGAGGCCGACCTGGCGGCGCGTCATCGAGTCCTCGCTAGCAAGGTTCTTCGCGGTTCGTGATTGTCGCAAAGAACCTTGCCAGCGCAGCCCTCAATCGTAAATGAGGAACTCGGCGCGCTGCGCCTCGAACGCCTGACGATCCGAGGCCATCTCGGCAAAGATCTGGCGCGGGTCCTCGCCAGCCTCGAGCTGCTGACGCACCTTCAGGTCGCCGAGCAACAGGTCGATCGCGGGGACATCCTCGACAAACTCATAGGCTTGCTCGCGCCAGCCAAAACCATCGGGCGCGACCTCGAGACAAGCCGAGATCAAGCAGAGGCTAAACTCCAGGCTACGGAACGCGTCGCGGTCAGTGACATGCGCCTGAAGCCCGCGACAAATCGCGTGCGCGTGCTTCTGGAACATTGGCTTGAAGCTGACCAACCTGTAGGCGATGCCATCCAGGCCGAAAGCCTCCATCCTCGCGCCGAGCTTCACGGAGTCGATGTATGGCGCGCCAAAGAGCTCGAATGGACGCGTCGTACCGCGCCCTTCGCTCAGATTGGTGCCTTCGAGCAAGCACTGGCCAGGGTAAACGATCGCGGTATCGAGCGTGGGCATATTGGGGCTGGGCATGACCCAGGGGAGCCCGGTCTCATCGAACCACATCGAGCGCTTCCAGCCGCCCATGGAGATAACCTCCAGCTCGCAGCTCCAGCCAAACTCGGCGTCGAACAACCTCGCGAGCTCGCCCAGGGTCATCCCGTGGCGTGTGGCGAGCGGCTTCATCCCGACAAACGAGACGCACTCGGGCAGAACGACGTTCCCCTCGAGCACTTCGCCGCCGAGCGGGTTCGGACGATCGAGCACCCAGACCTCGACGCCAGCCTTGCCGCACGCCTCCATCATCAACCCGACGGTGTAAGCGTAGGTGTAATAGCGCGTGCCGATGTCCTGGATATCAGCGATGACGATGTCGAGATCCTCGAGGTGCTCCTGAGATGGAGAGAGGCTCTCGAAGGTGTGGCCATAGAGTGAGATCGCGGGCAAGCCGCTGATCGGATCTGTCGACTCGGTGACCGCCTCCATGTCCTGGGCTTCGGCGCGCACGCCGTGCTCGGGGCCAAAGAGGCGGGTAATGTTCACGCCCGCAGCGGTCAGCGCCTCGATGGCGTGGACCAGCTCGCGCGTGACGCTCGTGGGGTTGACAAGAAGCCCGACCCGGGCGCCGCGAAGGCGCCCGAGGTGTGAGGCGTAGTGAGGATCACCGAGCAGGCGATCGAGCCCACTGGTGACAGGTGCATTGGAAAGCGTCATCGCGCGAGGTCTCCTTCCATGGAGGTTGCGTTGACTGGTGGGATGTCGAGCGTGAGAGGATCAGCCCTCGCCACCAGAATCACTGGGCTTCTTGCCCATGAGGTCGGCCATCGAGACACCCTGAACTTGTGATGGGCCGCTCTTTTGGCCACCGCCGCCGCCGCCTGGGCCAAGATCGCCCCAGTTGTTGCCACCGGCGTTGTCGTCATCAGGCATCGGCTTGCCTTGAAGGTATGCCGTCATCAGGTTGAGCGCGTGTGCGAGACCGCCAGCGGTCTTGTTCGAGCCCTGGTAGGAGAACTGGTAATCCTTGTTCCCCGCGATGACTTCCTGGATGCCCGACTCGATTTGCTCGATTGGCTTGAGGAAGAGCTGGATGAAGAGCAAGAGGACGATGCTGCCGAGCAAGGCAAGCATGACCGCGGCGAGGATGGTGTAGGTGCCAGGATCGCGCAGTGGTTTTTGGGCGAGCGAGAGGTTGGCGAGCACGAGCACGCCCCCCTTGTCCTTGTTCGCCGAGGAACCGGGCAGCGCGCGTGCGCGCGCCATCCACACGCTCCCATCGTATTCGACGGTCGCGGTCTTCTCGGCGCCCTCTTTCTCGAGCATCTTCTCCTGCTCGAAGAGCAAGCTGCCGATCGCCTTCTGTGTTCCTGCGTCGAAGGTCGAGCCGACGATCTTGCCCTCGTAGTAATAGGCAAGCTCCGGCGCGGACTCGAGGACGCGGTTGCGCTCGGCGTCTTCGATCTCGATCCCTTCGACACCAGCGACGAGATCCTTGGCGTTCTTTGCCGCGCCATCGTTGATCAAGCTCCCGACGACGAGCACACCGGCGGCCTTGTCATCGCGGTTCGGGCGAATCGGCACCATCGCCACGATATAGAGCGGGCGGCTCCCGGGCTTCACGGCAGGATCATAGGAGTAGCGCCAGATGGCCGTGCGCGCCTTCCCATCGCTGAGCGTCTTGCTCAGGGAGGGGTAAGTCTTGCCGACATCATCACCAAACCACTTGAAGAGATCCTTGCCGATGGCGGCGACGCCGATCCCTTCGTCATCGACGGCGAAGTAAAGATCGGGCGTGCTCAACTTGGAGCCCTTCTCGGTGCGATAGCGCCACTGGAGCGGCATATCGAAGAAGCGCTTGTCGTTGCCTTCGCCATTGGCGTAAAGCTGGAACTCCTTGTCATAACGGAGCAGGCGCTCGTGCACGGCCAGGTGACGCTCGCCGATCGGATCGACCTCGGGCGCCTTGGCTGGTTCTTCCTCGCCCTCTTCTTCTCCATCGGGGTCAGGCGTTGGCGCGGCGCCATATTTCTTGGTCAGCGCGCCGTAGAGGTCCTTGCCACTGGCGACATATTGAGCCTTGGCGAGCACGGTCGCCTCGGCCAACTGACGCTCTTGCTCGACGAGCGTGGCTGCGCGGCGTAAGGACTCGTCCGTGTCCTGTTCGATCGCTTTGGCCAGCATCGCCTGATGAGATCCATATCCCACCAACGCGAGCAACAACACACACACGACAAAAGTCAGTACAATCTTGAGGCGGAACATCGTTGAATGTCTCTCCTTGCTTCACAGTCTCCGAGCCTCGCCGACTCTACACGCATCGTGTGAGGGCAGTCCGTGGCTCTCGACATCCTCGACGGGGGAGGATGGCATGTTATGTCTCACTGAATCCGCTCGGTTCTACATATCAGTGTAAACCCGCAGTGGCCAGCACGTCAATCGATGGAACACGCACACTCCACACATCCACACTGGAGGTGTACCATCTCCAGGTATCGGCACGTTCGCCTCCCCTCCTCGAACAACCTCGATCATTTATGAGCCAGGAAGACGACCTCAAGGGACAACTCCAACGCACGCTCACAGCCCCACTGGGCGGCGAAGACACCGCGCAGTTGTCGAATCGCACGCTCACTGGCGGCGAGATCGAGGGCTGGGTGCCCGGCACTCACCTCGGGGGACAGTACCGCCTGATCGACTTGTTGGGAGATGGCGGCATGGGCGCCGTTTATCTCGCGCGCGATGTGCTGCTCGGGCGCCGCGTCGCCATCAAGAGCTTGCGACCGCCCGACTCGATCGCGCACGATCCTCGCGCGCGCGCCGAATACATCCAGATGTTTCAACGTGATGCAACATCCACCGCGCGCCTCAATCACCCGAACATCGTCACCATCCACAACACCGGTGTCCATGAAGGCATCCCCTTTATGGTGCTCGAGTACCTGGAGGGCGAGAGCCTCGATGAGATCCTCGAGCGCGGCGCGCTCGGCGAAGAGGAAGCGACCCGCGTCGCCGGGACGCTCGCCAGAGCGCTCGCTTACGCGCACGAGCGCGGCGTGATCCATCGCGATATCAAGCCCGCCAACATCTTTATCACCAAGCAGGGACAGGTGAAGTTGCTCGACTTTGGCGTCGCGCTCTTGCAGATGAGCAAGATCGTGGCCGCCGAGGACGCCGACATCACCGCCGAGGAGCTGCGCGCTCGCATCGGCCAGGGCTCGACCGTCGCGGGTACTCCAGCGTATATGGCGCCCGAGCAATTGATCGGCGATATGCAGGATCATCGCGTCGACATCTGGGCGCTCGGCGTCGTGCTCTTCGAGATGATCACCGGCGCCCGCCCCAGCCTCTCGACGAATCACACCGTCCACGGGCGCCTCGACTTCACGCCGCTCGAGCCGTTTCACGAGGAGACCCAACAGATCGTGCGCGCCTGCCTCCAACGCAGCGCGCAACTTCGCGTCGGCACCGCCGCCTCGCTGGCGCGTCGACTCGAGCAAGCCACCATGCGCTTGACGGCTCCAAACCCGAGCGTCCAGCTCCCTCACAACAAGACCCTGTTGCCCGAGGTACACGGCGAGTTTCTCGGACGCGATGTGGAACTCGAGGAGCTGCTCGAACACTTCGCACACCCCACCACGCCGCTGCTGACCGTGACCGGCGCGCCAGGGGTCGGCAAGTCGAGGTTGGCGCTCGAGATAGCGCACCGCGCGAGCTCCATCTTCACGCTCACCGCGCACCTCGACCTGCACGATTGCGAATCCTTGTTGGCCGTCCCGGCCGCGCTCGCCAGAACCTTCGGCTACACCTCCATGGAGCAGGATCGAGGGATCTTCCAACAACTCGACCTCTTGCTCGAGACCACCGAGCGGGTGCTGTTCGTTTTGGATGGCCTGCGCGAGGACGCGAGTTGGGGGAGCGAGCTGCTCGAGTTTTTCATCGAGCACGAGCGCAAACCCGAGCTCCTGGTGACATCGCGAAGGCCATTGAGAATTCGCGGCGAAGCAGTTTACCTGCTCACGCCGCTACAACTCCCGACGCACGAGGATGATGGAGACGCGCTCAGGTTGTATTACGCGATGCTCCCCGCAACCACAGCGCACCTGCTCGATAGCAAGAGCGAGCGAGAGAGCGCTCGCGCGCTCGTGCGCCACCTCGACGGGCTCCCCATCGCCATCGAACTCGCCGCGAAACGCGCCGAAATGCTCCCTCCCGCAGCGATGCTCGACCGCATCGATCGCCCCTTTGACCTGTTGCGTCCTCCTGCATCAGCACACGATGCTCGCGCGCTCGAGGAGATCTTCGAGGACGCCTGGGAGCGTCTGTCACACGCGGAGAAAGTGGCCCTCGCCAGCGCGAGCTTGTTCCACGGCTCATTCTCACTCGAGGCCGCCGAGGTCGTCATCGGAGAGCTCGACCAGCTCGACCCAGCGCCATTTGTCCTCGACCTTTGCGAGGAGCTCGTGAACCGCTCGATGCTCGTCGAACGGGAGATGCCTTCAGGCGCTCTGCAATTTGAAATGCTCGGGTTGCTCCAGACCTTCGTGCGGCAAAAACAACGAGAGGTCCTCGATGGTTTCGCTCGCCAGGATGCGCGCATTCGCCATGCAGAGCACTTCGCCAGCGGCGAGGACTTTCTGGACGTGGAGACGCTCGACGAGCGACACGATTTGCTCGACGCCAACCGCGCGAACCTGCACGCCGCGCTCGAGACCGCGTTGGACGAGTTGGACCCGGACTGGAGCGCGGCGCTCATCCTCCTGTTGGGTGAAGTATGCCTGGAGCGAGGAGCGGTTGGGGGGTGGGGGGTTGGGGTGGGTGGGGCGGGGGCCCCGACTACACACCACCACCACCCC
>JAYZVO010000050.1:0-12184 GCA_036155555.1 Myxococcota bacterium | reverse complement strand
AAAAAACAAACACACACATCGCGGGGGGTGTGGGGGTGTGGGGTGGCCCCCCCCCCACCCCCCGCGCGATTGCGTAAAAGGTTTGACGCTGCTACGCTTCTAAAACAGACAACGTGAGTTGTCTCTTGAAACAGCCCGGAGCCGACACGGACGGATGGAACACCTACAGCGCGGCTATATCTTCGAGGGGAAATACCGAATCCAGGGCGAGCTGGGACGCGGCGGCTTTGGCATGGTGTACCTCGCGTATCAGATCGGGATGGATCGCAACGTCGCCTTGAAGGTGCTCAAGCCCGATCTTCAGGTCGAAGCGAGCATGACAGCGCGCGAGCGATTCTTGCGCGAAGTCAAGATCATCTCGAAGCTCAGGCACCCCAACACCGTCACGATCCACGACTTCGGCGAGACAGGCGACGGCCTCGTCTACATGGTGCTCGAATACGTCGACGGCGAGACGCTCAAGGATGTCATCAACCGCCGCGGAGCATTCCGCGACGAGCGCGCCTCGAAGGTCTGCATCCAGGTCGCAAAGTCCCTCTCGGAAGCACACCGCCACGGCATCATCCACCGCGACTTGAAGCCCGCCAACATCATGCTCACCGAGCTTGGTGGCGAGGAAGACTTCGTCAAGGTCCTCGACTTTGGCATCGCGCGCTTGCGCGGTGGTCGCGACAAGGCGAGCGAGGATCTGACGAGCGTGGGCGTCGCCCCCGGCGAGCGACAGCTTATCGGCACGCCGCGCTACATGAGCCCGGAGCAAGTTCGCGGAGAGGAGCTCACTGGCGCGAGCGATGTGTACAGCCTGGGGTTGATGTTCTACGAGATGCTCACGGGCGAGCCCGCGGTCACGGGCAACACCGCCATGGCGTTGATCACGCAACAAATCAGCCCGGAGCCGCTGCGTCTCGGGAACCTTAACCGCCTCCACCCTGCCCTCCAACGCGTGGTGCAGCGCGCCGTCGCCAAGTCGATGCAGCAGCGCTACCGCACCATCGATGTGATGGCGCAGGAGCTCGAGCAAGCGATCTTCGAGATCCGCCGCGAGTCGATGGGTTACGCAGGTATGAGTGATGCCTCGGCCTCGGGCGACTTCCTGCTCAACAACAACTACGCTGCGAACAACTTCGGCACAGGGCCTTACGCCCAGCAAAACCCACAGCAGCAACAGTGGAACAGGCAATCGGGAGGTTACCCCGCGGCGCAGCCGATGGACCCCATGGTTCAGGGCAACCAGACGCCGTCCGGGCAATACTTCCATCCTTCTGGCGCCTACAACAACGTGCCTCCCGCGCAACCACAGATGCAGCAGGCCCAAAACTACCCTCCACAACAGCAACAGCAACAAGGGTATGGGCAGCAAGGTTACGGGCAGCAACAAGGTGGCTACGCGAGCGGGCCGATGCCAGGACTCCAGGGCAACGCGCCTCCCGGACATGGTCAGATGCCCGGTCTCCAGGGCAACGCTCCGCAGCAACCGATGCAAGGGCTCCAGGGGAACGCCCCACCAATGCAACAGCAACAAATGCAAGGAGCGCCTGCGTCCTCTTCAGGTTCTGCGTTGCTGAACGCGGCAGATTTGCCACCCGCGCCAAGCGATCGTTCTGTCGACAGCGCGTTCGCGCCCGCACCGGAACTCGACCAGACCGCGATTCCGCCATACAGGCAAACGACGCCACAGCCGTCCTACCAGCCGACTCCGCAGGAGCCGCCTCGTCAGCAGACCATGGCGCCAGCGCGTCCAGCCGATGAAGAATCCTCGATCGAGTTCTCGATCACGCTGATCACGGCCATCGGGATGACGCTGTTGCTCGCGGTGATTGTCTACGCGCTGTTCCTGACGCTCGGCGCGACCGCCGAGCTCGTCGTCGACGGCCCGATTCGACTCATCGGCACTGCGATCGCAGCGCTCGTCATGCCGCTCGTGCCACTGGTCGCCGAGGGGGGCGCGCGCGAGCGTTTCGCGGTCGTCAGCAGCGGACTTCACAAGCTGCGCAAGGCATCCACTGTCGGTGTCGCGATCAACGGAATGAGCATCCTCTTGCTCTGCATCTTCTTCTCGAGCCAGATCGTCGGGGAGCTTCGGGCAGCGCCAAACTGGTTCCTCAACAGCAACGATCCTCAAAACGAGTCCGGGTTCGCGGCGTTCAACCGCAAGAACTCTTACATGCTCGCGGATTTGATCGAGGAGTCGATGCTCGCCGCCGGGATGCAAAAGAAGCGCGCCTCGGAGGTCAAGATGCCCGAACCTCCAAAGCCCACGCGCCCCGAGACCACGAGTGACGAGGACACCAAGAAGGTTCGTCCTCGGAACCTGCCCGCGCCCACGCGCCCTGGCACCAAAGAGATGCCAAAGTCCACACGCCCCAAGAGCACGGACAAACCCGAAGCGCGACCGAGCAAGGACAACAAGAAAGACGGCAAGGACGACACCTACATCAAGTGGTGAATCCTACTGGCGATGTTCGCCGCGCGCTGCCAGCAAGAAGAGCGGGCGAGTCATGCTCCTCTTCCTACAGCCCAAAGACAACCTGACGCTTCGCGCCAGAGGATGAAGAACAAAAAAGCGCCCCATCGCATCGAGCGATGGGGCGCTTTTTCATTCTCTACTCAGGAGTGGTTCACTGCTTTGGAGCAGGAGCCGCGCCTCCCTTGGGTGCCGGGTTCAGCTTGAGCTTGGCGCCGTCGGGTTGGTTGAGCTTGAGCTTGGGGTTGACCTTGATCTTTGGCGCGTTGCCGTGCCCGTGACCATCGTTTGGCCCGTGCGCGTGTCCATGACCACCGTGTCCGCCAGGCATGCCAGGCATCATCGGAGGAGTCTTGGGCGCCTCGATGTTCATCTTGATGTTGTCTTCCTTGTACTCGATCTTGGCGCCTTCCTTGAGGTCTTTCATGACCTTGGACATGGTCTCGCGCAGCTTCTGCGTGTAGAGCATCTCCTCGATCTTGTCCTTGACCTCGTCGAAGGGCTGGACGCGCTCTTCCTGGTGCTCCACGACCTTGATCACGTGCCAACCGAAGGTGGTGCGAACAGGATCGGAGACTTCGCCCGGCTTGAGCTTGAAGGCTGCGTCAGAGAAAGGCTTGACCATACGCTTGCGAGGGAACATCCCGAGGTCGCCACCTTTCGGTGCGCTCGGTCCTTCGGAGAATTCCTTGGCGAGCGCTGCGAAGTCAGCGTCCTTGGCCTTGGCTTTCTTGGCGATCTCGGAAGCCTTCTTCTCGATCTCTTTGACCTTGGCGTCATCAGCGCCCTTGTCAACCTTGAGGAGAATGTGGCTCGCCTTGACCTGCTCCTCTTGCTTGAAGCGGTCGGTGTTCTTCTCGTAGTACTCTTTGACGTCCTTGTCCGTGACCTTGACGCCGTAGTGCTCTTCGAAGAGCTTCTTGTGCGTGGCTTGCGTGCGCAAGTCCTCGCGGAGTTTCGCGTCGTCGACGCCCATGCGCTCCTTGAAGAGCTTGAACTGTTGCTCGTCTGGGAAGCGCTTCTTGAGCTCCTCGAACTCCTTGGTGAGTTCTTCCTCGGACAGGGTGACCTTCTTCTCGGCGACCACCTTGTTCAAGATGTGCTCGTCGACGAGCCTGTAGAGGATCTGCTTCTTGTAGAACTGGAGCATTTGTGGGGGAACGCGGCCCTGGGTCACCTTGACCATGCGCTCGACCTCCATGTTGAAACGCTCGGCCGTGATCTCATGACCATCGACGATGGCCACAGCTCCGGTCGCTTCGAATGGCAACTTGCCATCGGCAGCGTTGGCCTTGTCGTCCTTGGGCATCTCGACCGCTTTGGCCGCGCCGCTCGTCTCTTTTGCTGTGGTCGAGGCGGGGCTGGAAGCGTTCGCCTTGTCTTTGCTCTTGTTTTGTTCACAACCGACCAGCCCGACGCCTCCGAAGAAGAGCGCGCTGATCACGAGAATTTCGCGAAGTCGCATCTAGTGAGTCTCCTTATATCCTACTTATAGGGCAGTGTGTTCCACCGCAATCGCGAGGGGAAGTAGAGCGTCGCGCCCTGAAAATGTCAAGGTTCACCCTGAGATCCCCCGAGAGTGAACACCCGATCGCGCGAAAACCTTCGTTATCGCAGTGGGTATCTTGGATGATGTTATCGAGAAAAGTGTTAGAGGAAGCCGGACAACATGGTCGCCCACGCGCCCGAGGCTTCCTTGACCAGCGACATCAGAAGGGTCGCGCCGGGGAGGCCCGAGAAGGGCTCGAGGAACCAGGTCGGATCGAGCAAGAGCTTCGAGGTGACGAGCTTGAGGTTGAGCACGTGCGGGAGCACGAAGCAGGCGCCCCCCGAGATCCAGGTCATCCTCGCGATGGTAAAGGGCCCCTTCCCTCTCAAGACCCAACCGATGATGGCGCAAAGCAAGATGGGAAAGATCGAGAACGCGCCGCGGAGCAAAGGCTCCTTTATGGGTATGATTGTCGAGATAAGGACAAACCCGAGGAACGCCACCGGTAAACAGAGCAAGCGCTCGACGTACTCGACGGGGTGCTTTACCGGAGGAATCAGCGGCATCGACTCCTTCTCGACAGCGAGCTTGGGTTCGCGCAGTTTTCGCTCTTCCTCGAACTCCTCGATGCGATCGTAGTCGAGATCGATCTTCTGTGGCGCATCAGCGCGAACCCCTCCCCGGTCAAAGTGCTCGGGGAGCGGGCCGCTCGCCATTCGACGAAGGTGCGTCTGCAAGCGATCGATGTGCGCGAGCACCTCACCAGCGTGTTGGTAGCGCTCGTGAACGGCCTTCGCCATCATCTTGTACATGATCGGGCGCACGGGCTCGGGGACCGCGTCGATCTCTGGCAGGTCGAGCGGGCGCGGTGAGACGTGCGCGGCGACTGCTGCCTCGATGGCGTTGGCCTTGACCGCGCGGGCACCGGTAAAGAGCTCGTAGGTCAAGAGCCCCGCCGCGTAGATATCAGTGTAGGGACCGACCTCGAGGCCGCGCGCTTGCTCTGGCGCGATATAGCGCGGCGTGCCGACCGCGACCCCTTCTCGGGTGAGCTGCGTGAGATCCTCGCCATTGAGACTCTCGAGCACCTTGGCCATGCCAAAGTCGAGGACCTTGCACTTGTAGCGCCCGGGCTCGCCCGAGATCATGACGTTGGCGGGCTTGAGGTCGCGGTGCACGACGCCCAGTTTGTGTGCGGCCTGGAGTGCCTGAAGCAACTGCGCCAGGACATCGATGCCATCGTCGAGCGACATCGGCGCGCGCGCCACGACGGCATCGAGCGTCTCTCCTTCGACGTACTCGATCACCATGTAGGGGACGCCCTGCTCGGTCTCGCCATAGTCGTAGAGCGCGATGATGTTCTTGTGGACGAGGTTGCCGATGATTTGCATCTCGCGCTGAAAGCGATCGAACGCAGTCTGCGAGGTGTTCTCGGCTCGTGGGGGGAGCGCCTTGATGGCGACGCGCTCGTGGCTGATGAGATCGTTGGCGGTGTAGATCGCGCCATAGGCGCCAGAGCCGAGCACCCGCTCGAGCTGGTATCGCCCGGCGATCACCTCGCCAGCGGCGAGGTATTTATTGAGGATATGCTCGGGATTTGTCATCGCGGCTGCTCTGTCTCCGGTTACCAGGGCATGATGCCTGCGATACCCCCGAAAATCACAGAGAAAAGATCGGTCATCGAGCGCGTGGCCGCCGCGAACCAGGTCAGGGGCGGAACCTTGGGGAGCGCCTCGTAGAACCAGACCCCTTCGTGCTTGAGAGCGAGCGTCGCCTTGTCCGGGATCACGAGCGCGATAAGCAAGACCGCGCAGGCGAGCAGAATCATGGTGCGCGAGGAGACGGGCCTCGCCCATCGCTCGACGAAGCTGCCAGTCTTTCTGCCCTCGATGGCGACCCAACCTGCTGCGAGCGGGATGGGCATCATGCCGATGATCACGCGAGCGGCGCCTGGCATCTGATCGGTGACCGCGCTGAGCAACACGAAGGCGATGTAGGCGCAGATAAACGCGCCGAGGTAGAGCAGGATATCGAGCGGCTCGAGGTTGCTCGGCACATCGACGGCGGACGCCGCCTGACGCGCGCTGCGATCGGAGCGCGCCGAGCGCACGCGATCCTCGCGCACGCTGCGCAAGGCGTCCATATCGAGCTCGAGGTCGCGCAGGTTGGTCAAAGCGCTGCTCGATGCGCTCGCATCCTGGGCAGCAGGCTCTTTCCTCGACGCTGGCGCGACGCGCGCGGGCTCCTTTCTGGAGCTCTCCCGGTTGATGCGACTCATCCTGCTGGGAGAATCACTCGCGGCGGGAGGTTGATCGGTGAGGATCTCGGGAGTGGGTCGTGGCGCGGGCGCTGGCTCGGGCTTTTTCTTGGGTTCGTCCTGATCGAGATCGACGCCATGGAGCAAATCGAAGGAGCTGCCACCGAGGCTCGAGGAGCGCTGCTCGTTAAAGGGGAGCGGATCAAAGGAGGAGCCAAACTCGTCGACATCAGGGCCGATGTAATTCTTGCCGAGGAAGGCGTCGAGATCGTCGGCCTCGGAGCTCTCCTCTTCGAGCGCGCTGGCGCCGCGCACGCGCGAGGCGCCCTTGTCGAGGGCCTTCGACAACATCGCCGCGTCGCCAACCTCGGTGTCCGCGCTGTCGATGTCGGCGTCGCCCCAAAGACCCGCGAGCGCGACCTGGAACTCGGCCGCGTTCTTGAAGCGATCCTCGGGATGACGCGCGGTCGCCTTGAGGATCACGCGCTGCACGTTCGCATCGAGCAAGTGCAGCATCGGGAAGTCGAAGCGCTCGTCACTCAGGTGTTGTTGCACGACCTCGGCGATCTGATCGGCCTGAATGGGCGCCTGCCCCGTGATCATCTCGTAGAGCATCAACCCGACGCTGTAGAGATCGCTCGAGGGGCCGACCTCTCGCCCGAGGATCTGCTCGGGGCTCATGTAAATCGGGGTGCCGATAAACTTGGTGGACTGGCGAGAAGGCCCCGCCGTATCCGACTTCTCGAGCAACTTGGCGACGCCGAAGTCGAGGATCTTGATCACCTCCTCGCCCTCTTCGGTCGTCGTCGACATCAGGTTCGACGGCTTGAGGTCGCGGTGGATGACGCCCTGGCTATGCGCCTCCTCGAGGCAAGAGAGCACCTGGCGGACAATGTCCACCACGCGATCGTGCTGGAGAGGTTTGCCAGGAGGCATCAGCTCGTCGACGGTCACGCCGTCGACGAACTCCTGCACCATGTAATAGATCCCGTCCTCGGTCTTACCGAAGTCGTAGATCGCCACCACGTTGGGGTGGTGTAGACGGCTCGCGATCTGGACCTCTTTGACAAAACGCTCCGAAACCTCGGGGTTTGCCTCGACGACCTTGGGCTTGAGGAACTTGAGCGCGACGTCGCGCTCCATCACCTCGTGGCGCCCATGCACCACGACCGCGAAAGAACCCGCTCCCAGAGGGCGCAAGATTCGGTATTTGCCCTCGAAGAGCTTGCCCGCTCTCAGGATCGCTTTCAGTTGTTCATTGGCAGAAGACGCCATGCTCGGATGTCTCGCATGTCGAAGGTAACGGGGATACCACTTGAACGATGGATAAAGATGGGGTTGGGTGTGTTGCCACCTCTATGAATGGTACACGCACGACCCCCCAGCCGCAATATCCGTCCTCTCATACCGAGACATATGCGTTCAAAAAAGAGAGAGGCGCGTGTTCGGCCAAAGCCAAAACACGCGCCTCTCTCTTTTTGACTCGACGTCGTGGAACGTCGGGTTGCCTCAAGCGGCTGACATCACATCATGCCGCCCATGCCACCCATGCCGCCCATGCCGCCCATGCCGCCCATGCCGCCAGCCTCGTCGTCGCTTGGCTTCTCTGCGATCATGGCCTCGGTGGTGAGCATAAGCGCTGCAACGCTCGCGGCGTTCTGGAGCGCGGTGCGCGTGACCTTGACGGGGTCGATGACGCCAGCGTCGATGAGGTCTTCGTAGACGTCGGTGCGCGCGTTGTAGCCGAAGTTGCCGTCACCATCGAGGACCTTCTGGATGATGATCGAGCCGTCCTGGCCTGCGTTCGCAGCGATCTGACGGAGAGGCTCGCGGACTGCGCGACGGATGATGTCGATGCCGACCTCTTCCTCGTGGTTGTCAGCGGTCATGCCGTCGAGGACGCGCGATGCGCGAAGGAGTGCCACGCCGCCGCCAGGGACGATGCCCTCTTCGACTGCTGCGCGGGTCGCGTTGAGGGCGTCCTCGACGCGTGCCTTCTTCTCCTTCATCTCCATCTCGGTCGCTGCGCCAACCTTGATCACTGCGACGCCGCCCGAAAGCTTGGCGAGGCGCTCCTGGAGCTTCTCGCGGTCGTAGTCCGAGGTGGTTGCTTGCATCTGAGCGTCGATTTGCTTGATGCGAGCGACCTTCGAGTCGTCGCTGCCTGCGCCGTCGACGATCGTGGTGGAGTCCTTGGTGATGAGGATCGACTTGGCGCGGCCAAGGTCTTGAAGCGTCGCGTTCTCGAGCTTCATGCCGCGCTCTTCGCTGATGACGTTGCCGCCCGTGAGGACCGCGATGTCCTCGAGCATCGCCTTGCGGCGGTCGCCAAAGCCAGGAGCCTTGACCGCTGCCACGTTAAGGACGTTGCGGAGTTTGTTCAAAACGAGGGTCGCGAGCGCCTCGCCCTCGATGTCCTCTGCGATGATAAGGAGAGGACGGTTGCCCTGGCCGTGCACTTGCTCGAGGAGCGGCACGAGGTCCTTCATGCTCGAGACCTTCTTGTCGAAGAGCAGGATGAGAGGATCGTCAAAGCGAACCTCCATGCGCTCCGAGTCGGTCACGAAGTAAGGAGAGAGGTAGCCGCGGTCAAACTGCATGCCTGGGACGAACTCGAGCTCGTCGGAGAGGCCTTTTGCCTCCTCGACCGTGATCACGCCCTGCTTGCCGACTTCCTGCATCGCTTCCGCGATGAGGTTACCGATGGACTCGTCGTTGTTTGCCGAGATGGTGCCGACCTGAGCGATCTTGGAGCGCTCGTTGGTCTTGGTCGCCATGCCGTGAAGCTCCTCGACGATCGAGGCGACAGCCGCGTCGATGCCGCGCTTGATGAACATCGGGTTGTGGCCCGCTGCGACCATCTTGGCGCCTTCGCGGAAGACAGCCTGTGCGAGCACGGTCGCCGTCGTGGTGCCGTCACCTGCGGAGTCCGAGGTCCTGGATGCGACCTCCTTGACCATCTGCGCGCCCATGTTCTCGAACTTGTCCTCGAGCTCGACCTCTTTGGCGACGGTCACGCCGTCCTTGGTGATCGTGGGAGCGCCGAAGCTCTTCTCGATGACGACGTTACGGCCACGTGGTCCAAGCGTCACGCGGACAGCGTTGGCGAGCGTGTTGACGCCGTTGAGGATGCGTTGACGAGCACGGGTGTCGAAAATGATTTCTTTTGCTGCCATGTCTTTCTCCTATCTCTTACTTCTCGAAGGCCCGTTTCATAAAAAGGGCCATGTTATCAACGAGTCGACGTTTGTTTTGTTGGAGGACGGCTCCTCCTAAAGACGCATCAACGAGTCGAAATCACTCGGTGATGATCGCGAGCACTTCGTCCTCACGCAGGATCAGGTGCTCGTTGCCGTCGATGTTGATCTCGGTGCCCGAGTACTTGCCAAAGAGGATGCGATCGCCCTCTTGAACGCTCATCGCGATACGCTCGCCAGCGTCGTTGAACTTGCCATCGCCCACGGCGCGGACGACGCCCTCGAGGGGCTTCTCTTTCGCCGTATCAGGGATGATGATGCCGCCAGCGGTTTTCTCTTCGCTCGCGATACGCTCGACAACAATGCGGTCGTACAGAGGCTTGATCTTCATCTCGATGCTCCTTTCAAATGAGGTTTTCGATTCGGTCTTTACAGAAAAACTTGGGTGATTCGAGGGCGAATCGCCCTCTTAGCACTCTCATCAGGAGACTGCTAACGCCACGGAGATTAATAACCTCGATGTGAGAGTCAAGGGTGGCGAGCAAATTTTTTCCAATTCCTTGTTTCCCCACAAAACATGCGAACTTGCGCCAAGTCGACTTCCGCACAAAACTCCTTGTAAGCGGCCCCATCCTCTGCTAGACCGATGCTCTTGCGCCCTCGCCAGCGGCGAGCAGCGCGAAAAAATCATGGCAACGACTCACCGTCGCTCCGAACGTAAAGCAGATCATGGACAAGACCCCGACAGCAGCGCTCGAGGCGCTCACGCAGATGGCCGCGCGCGTCAAGGCTTCCTCGCGCGCGCTCGCGCGTACCAGTACGGCGCAGCGCGACGACGCGCTCGAGCAGATGGCGCGCGCGATCCTCGATCACAGCGCGCAGATCCTCGAAGAGAACCAGCGCGACCTCGCCGCCGCGCGTGAAAAAGGGCTCGCTGAAGCCTTCATCGACAGGCTCGCGCTCGACGAGGCGCGCCTTGGAAAGATGGCGGCGGCTATACGCGAGGTGATCGCGCTGCCCGATCCGCTCGGCGGCGTCGACACCATGTGGCAGCGTCCCAACGGTCTCATGGTCGGCAAGAAGCGCATCCCGCTCGGAGCCATCGGGATCATCTACGAATCTCGCCCCAACGTCACCAGCGACGCCACGGCCCTCTGCCTCAAGAGCGGCAACGGCGTCCTGTTAAAAGGGGGCTCGGATGCCTTCGCCTCGAACCGCGCGATCTTTGCGGCCATGTCCGCAGGGCTCGCACAGAGCGCGCTGCCCGAGGCAGCGCGCCAGGCCATCGGCTTTGTCGACACCACCGAGCGCGACGCGGTCAAACATATGCTCGGCCTCTCCGAGCACATCGATCTGATCATCCCTCGCGGCGGCAAGGGGCTGATTCGCTTTGTCTCCGAACACTCGCGCATCCCCGTCATCAAACACGACGAGGGGGTGTGTCATGTGGTCATCGACGGGAGCGCACCGAGCGCGCGCGTCGAGGCGATCGCCTTGAACGCCAAGACACAACGCCCCGGCGTCTGCAACGCCGCAGAGACGATCCTTGTCCTCGAGAGCGCCAGACAAAACCACCTCCCCCGCTTGCTCCAGGCGTTGACTGATGCCGACGTCGTGATCCACGCATGCGAGCAGGGGATGCAGGCTGCCAGCGCTCTCGGATTGAGCGAGGACCGCGTCAAGCCCGCGACCGAATCTTCCTGGGGCGAGGAATATTTGGCCCTGGAAGTGGCGCTTCGGGTCGTGCCAGATCTCGACGCTGCCATCGCACACATCGACGCCCACGGCTCGAACCACACCGAGAGCATCGTCACCGATGACTGGGACATGGGGCAGCGCTTCCTTCGGGAGGTCGACAGCTCGGTCGTCCTGGTCAACGCCTCGACGCGCTTTGCCGATGGCGGCGAGCTCGGATTGGGCGCAGAAATCGGCATCTCCACCACCCGCATGCACGCCTACGGGCCGATGGGGTTAAAGGAGTTGACCACCACCAAGTTCATCGTCATGGGCGAAGGTCAGATCAGGAGCTGAACCTGAGCAAGAACCCGCCACCCCATGGCGACGTGCTCACGCTCGAGAGGGAGCGATGACGGGTTGCATTTTGCACGCTGTCGCCGCTTTTCGAGTGTGATAAACTCGTCATTATTCCGCCAGCGCGCACCATGAAGGGGCGCGAGAAACTGGCGCACTATCATATCTAAGGAGAGCAATGAGTCAGGAGAATGTGTCGGAGGATACCGACCGAGCCGAGGAAGAGATCGTCGACACCGAAGGTCTCGCGCGCGAAATCGCCGCGCTCACCTGGGATCGCAAAGGTCTGAACACGATCGTCATCGATCTTCGCGGGAAGGTCAGCTACACCGACTTTATCGTCATCTCGTCTGCGACATCTGACCGCCAGGTCGGCGCCATCGCCAGGCACGTCGAGCGCTCCTTGCGAGATCTCGGCTGGAGACCACTGAGCACGGAGGGGATCGACTCGGGCCGCTGGGCACTGATCGATTACGGCGACGCCATCCTCCATATCTTCAACCAGGGCGCGCGCCAGGACTTCGATCTCGAAGGGATGTGGGCTGACGCGGGTCGCCTCGAGCTCGAGGATCAACCATCCTCGCTCTATGGCCACTTCGCCATGGACCAGTTCGAATAAGCGCCAACCTCTGGCGCCTGAGCAAAAAAGAAGCCGCCGAAAAATTATGCTGGCCGGTTCAGTCGATCTGAAACCCCTCACCATAATTTTTCGGCGGCTTCTTTTTTGCGCGCTCGAGTGCTTCGCG
>JAYZVO010000049.1:0-18999 GCA_036155555.1 Myxococcota bacterium | reverse complement strand
GGGAGCAGCGGGCGCAACCTGCGCCTCACTCGCCACGCCAGCCCCGAGGCGCGCCACCACATAATCGGTCAGCGCGTCGAGCGTGGGGTAATCAGCGAGCCTGAAATCCTCGTCGCGCTCCATGCCGTAGTGGTCACGAACGGCGGCGATGATTTCAGCCTGTTTGACGGTGTCGATGCCCAGATCTGCTTCGAGCTCGTAGTCGGTCTCGATCTCGTCGGAGTCGTAGCCGGTCTTCTCGCACAGCACGTCGAGCAGCATCTGGGCGACATCGCCACGGCTAGCGCTCGAGGCGCCCGTCGCCGGAGCAACCGCCGAGGCGACCTGCGTCGCAGGCGCCTGCATCGCGGGTGCTGGCGTGGTCACTCGTGAGGTTGCGGTCTGGGCTGGCGCCGAGATGCTGGCGCGCTCTGCGCTCCAGGAATCGGTCAACCACAGGGTCGCGAGCGTATCGAGCCAGGAGCGCACGCCCCCTTTCTTGGGGTGGTTCGAGTAGAGCGAGACGTGCTCGCGCTCCTCGAGGATCGCGCTGACGAAGGATGCCTGCGCGCGCTTTGGACCGACCTCGATAAAGACGCGCGCGCCATCGGCCCACATCTGCTCGACCATGGCGATAAATTCGACCGGAGCGGCAACCTGATGCGCGAGCTGGTCGCGGATCTCGGTGACCGTCTGCGGGTAGTAACCGCCCGTGACGTTGGTCAGGATCGGGGTGTGCGGGACCTTGATATCGATCGTTTCGAGGTGGCGGCGCAACGGCTTGCTGGCAGCGGCGACGACCTCGGAGTGGAACGCGTGGCTGACGGGGAGCAGCATGACTTGCATCCCCTTCTCCTCGAAGTGAGCGACGACGCGCTTCACGGGCTCGGTGAGGCCAGCGATGATGGTCTGGCTCGGCGAGTTCTTGTTGGCGCAGACGACGTATCCGGGCTGGAGCTTTTCGAGCTCGGCCTCGACCTCTGTGGCGCCGACAGGAATGCTGGCCATCAGGCCGCAGTCGCCGTTCATGGGGGTAGCCGACGCCATCTCGGTGCCGCGCGTCGCGACCGTGCGGAGCGCCTCTTCGAACGTCATCACGCCAGCGGCGACGCAAGCGCCATACTCGCCGAGGCTGTGCCCGGCGACGACATCAGGAGAGATGCCAAACTGACCGAGCAGGCGCCAGAGCGCCACGTCCACGGTGAGCACTGCGGGTTGTGTGATCTCGGTCTGACTGAGCGCGAGGAACGCCTCCATCTTGTCGACCTTGCCGAGATCAGGGTGAATCAAATCACTCAGCTTGCGCCCGAGCACAGGCGCCATCACGCGATCTGCTTCCTCGAAGGTCTCGCGCACGACGGGGTAGCGCTCGGCCAGGTCGGCGAGCATCCCGAGGTATTGCGATCCCTGACCGGGGAACAACATGGCGGTGCGACCGCGCGCGGTGAACTCACCGGAGTAGAGCACGCCCTGGTTCGAGAGCACGCGCCACCCCTTTCCTTTCTCGAGCGCCTTGATGGCGCGCTCGAGGCGCTGAGGCAGCTCCTCGGGAGCCTCGAAGACGATCGCCAGGCGTTCTTCGCCCTGCGAGAGCGAAGGGAGCGCGGGGTGCTCGATAGGGAGCAGACGATCAGCGACGGCCGCGATCCCGCCCGCGTTGACATCCGCCAGCGCTCGCTGGGTCTGGGTCAAGAGCGAAGCAGCATCGGGAGCGCTCATGGCGAGCACGCCCTCATTCCAGGTGGGTGCGCTGGAGGTTGCCATCGAGGTTCCTTGTAAAGAAGAGGTGTGATTCGTGTCTGTGGTTCGGGTCGTCGAGGAAGGATCGACGAGGATGGTGGCGGAGTCACCGCGCCACTCCTCCATGACCACGTGGAAGTTCGTACCGCCAAAGCCAAAGGCGCTCACGCCTGCGCGGCGCGCGTGCCCGTCGTAGACCTCCCATGGCTCGGCCTGAAGCTGGAGCGCGAGCGGCGTCTGGTCGATCTCGAGCAGTGGGTTTGGCGTCGTGACGTTGATCGTCGGGGGCAAGGTCTTGTGCTTGAGCGCGAGCGCGATCTTGCTGACGCTGGCGGCGCCTGCCGCCGACTTGAGGTGGCCGATCATCGACTTCACCGAGCCAAGACCGATCTTGTCCGCCGATGTTGGCGAGTCATCCTCGGCGATAACGCGCGCCAGCGAGCTGACCTCGACAGGATCGCCCACAGGCGTCGATGTGCCGTGTGCCTCGATGAGCGAGACGGAGCGCGGCCCAAAGCCTGCTTCCTGGTAGGCGCGACGCACGGCGCGCTCCTGACCGATGGGGTTTGGCGCCGTGATCGCCTTGCCGCG
This sequence comes from Myxococcota bacterium, assembly GCA_036155555.1. Lineage (GTDB taxonomy): Bacteria > Myxococcota_A > Bradymonadia > Bradymonadales > Bradymonadaceae > JAYZVO01. The sequence goes on along the minus strand of JAYZVO010000049.1, from coordinate 16,689 downwards.
CCCATCACTGGATGCGCCGATGCCGCGAATCACGCCGTAGATGGCGTCGCCATCACGCTCGGCATCCTCCAGACGCTTGAGCACGAGCGCCGCTGCGCCCTCGCCCATCACGAAGCCGTTCGCGTTCTCGTCAAACGGACGCGAGCCATCTGGCGAGAGCGCGCCGATCTTGGAAAACTTCACGTAAGCGGAAGGCCCCATGACGTTATCGACGCCGCCGGTGATCACGGTGTCGAAGCGATGCGCGAGCAAGCCGCGCACGGCGGATTCGATGGCCGCGAGCGAGCTCGCGCACGCGGCATCCACGGTGAAGTTCGCGCCGCCGAGGTCAAACAACTGCGCGGTGCGGCCAGCGATGACGTTGGCAAGCTCGCCGGGCATCGTGTCCTCGGTAATGGGCAGGCGACCTTTCATAAAGGTCTGCTTGACCTGATCGAGGATGTTGACCTGGTCCGCGATCGAGAGGCGCTGCGAGAGCACATCGCGAAGCGCGCTCTCGAACTCGGGGTAATGGATGCGCACGTTGCTCCAGTCGCGCATATCACCGCCCATGGCGTTGCCGAGGATCACGGCGCAGCGCTCGCGGTCAAAGTCCGCGTCGAGCAGTCCCGCGTCATCGAGCGCTTCGCGCGCTGCCTCGAGCCAGAGCGTCTGGCTCAGGTCCATCTGCTTGACGACCATCGGGGGCAAGCGGAACGCCTTGCGGTCGAACTCGAAGCCGGTGACGAAGCCGCCGATCTTGGAGTACGTCTTGTCGGGCGCGTCGCGATCCTCGGAGTAATAGGAGTCCGCGTGCCAGCGGTCGGCAGGAACCTCGATGATGGCGCTCACGCCCTCGACGACGTTGTTCCAGAAGGCGCCGCGCGAGAGCGCGCCGGGGAGGCGCGTGCCGATGCCGACGATGGCGACATACATGCCGTTATCATCGCGCTTCTCGGGAATCACTGCGTGCGAAGATGTCCCTGTCGTCACGGCTCCCCCCGTGGTCGTGTTGTTCTGTGTGACCGGCGCGCTCGGCGCTGGCGCGCTGGTTTGCGTCGCGGCTGCGGCGCTGTTGTTCGTGCGCTTGTTCGTCAGCCATGCGCGCGCGCCCGTGGTGACCTCGTCGTGAAGCGATGCGATATCGCGCGTGGTCTCGAGCAGGGCGATGCCCTGGCCAGCGTGGAAGAGGCCCTCGCGCTCCTGCTCTTCCCAGGAGAGCGTCTGGAAGATGGCGCCGCGCTCGGGATCGACGCGGGCGATCTTTTGCGCCTTGGCGGCAGCGCGCAGTCCACCGAGGTTGTCGTGCTCGTAGGCTTCCTTGCGCTCCTTGAGCGAGACGCCCGAGGTCATCCTGTCGCGCTCCTTTGCGGCGACGGAGTCTGCGGCGAGGTTCGGGAGAACGCGCGTGGGCGCCCCGACGGATTCGCCCATGACGACGGTGGCAGACGATGCGGCGCCGACGGTCTGGTACATCTCGGTGATGGCGCCGGTCTCGACTGCCTCGCGCGTCATCAGGTAGGCCGTGCCCATCTGGATGCCAAACTGCACGCCGCGCTCGACCAGCGGGAAGAAGAGCGCGCTCACAGCGGCAGCGCTCATCGCATCGCTCAGGCCACCAGCGGGGAGGATCACGACCTCACGAGGATCGACCTCGCCGCGATCGAAGAACCCTTGCAGGACATCAGCGCAGAGTTGCCAGAGGGCGAGGCCGCCGATCTGACCGATGTGCCCGCCCGCCTCGGCTCCTTCCAGGAGGAAGCGACGCTGGCCCGCCTTGAGTGCTGCGTCGAGCACGCCGGGCGTGGGCGTGTGGAGGTAGGTCTTGACCCCGAGTGATTCGAGCTGCATCGCCTGCTCGGCGGTGCCCGCGGCGACGAGCGCCATCATCGAGGGGAAGACCTTCGCGGCGCGACCCAGCATTTCGATATGCGCGTCGCGGTAACGGTTCGCGTCGAGGCCAATGATTCCAGCGCCGAAGGGCTTGCCTTCGAGCGCCTCGCCGGTCTTCCAGACGACCTCCTCGGCGACGTGCGCGGGCATGTTCCCGAGCGCGAGCCAGGGCATCGAGCCCGCGTCGACGACCGCGCGCGCGAAGGCGGGCGTGTCACTGACTTGCGCCATCGGCCCCTGGTGGAGAGGGAGCGAGGTGCCATTGATTTTGGCGGCGCCGAGGTTTGCCTGGAGCGGGAAGCGCTCGGGGAGGTCTGCGAGCACCTGCTCGACGTGCGAGAAGATGCCGGAGATGACGCCTGCGGTGTTGTTGAATTTGGCAGCGAGCGGGGCAGCGAGCGCGGCGTCCTGACCGAGCGGGAGGAGCTCCTGCTTGAGGTCGGTTTGCCAGGGGGTGTCGCTGACGTTGCGCGCGATCTCGGCCCAGAAGTCTGCTTGCGTGGCGAGGCTGGCGAGCATCTCGGCCTCGCGCTCGAGCAGTTGTTTGGGCGCGCGCGTGGCGACCTGTCCGAAGACGCGAAAGCGCAGACCAAAGTGAAGCCCGAGTGATTTTGTATCGGTGGGGTTGAAGCGCGCGATCTTGGAGCGCAGCTTCTCTTCGATGGGGAACTCGGGGCAGCACCAGAGCTGGTGTTCGAGGACGACGCCTGAAGCACCCGCGGCGATCACTGCGGCGGCAGATTCAGGGCCGATGCCCCCGCGCACGTGCACGGGGAGACCGAGCGGGAGCAAGCGTCGAAGGAGCACGAGGCCAGCCTCTTCACCGACGAGACCACCCCCTTCGAACCCGCAAGCCACGAGCGCGCTGGCGCCAGCCGCCTTGGCCTGTTTTGCTTGCTCGAAGCTCGTGACCTCGGCCAACCACTCGCGCCCGGAGAGTTGCGCGGCGACCCTGGCCACGCCACCTGGGACGAGGTGATGTTCGGCGCCGAGGATGAGGCGTCGATGGGGAGGAAGCTGGGCGCCGGGCGTATGCCTGGGGAGAGCATCTTCAGGGGAGGTCCCCGAGGTCATCACGAGCGTAGCGCCTGCTTGACGGGCAGCACTCGCGGCCTGCTTGAAAGACTCCGTGCCGGGGAGATAAACCAACACTTCGAGAGCACTCATAGTCACCTTTCCTGCCGTACCGTTTTCAACTCTTGAATTCAACTTTAGCTTTCAACAAAAGATTCACACGACATTGAATCATGTGTCCCACCATGCTGATAATGCGATAGTCCTTCTAGTACCCCAAGCAATGAGAATTCAAGGATAAAAAGATTTTTTCCTCGACGGGTTACTGAATGACTTCTCAATCACTACGCGCGCGCACGATTTTGGGTTCACTTCTCAAAAACGACCGAGCGGTCACTTTTCAACATGACTGATGAGTCAGACTGCAATGACTCATCAGTCATTATATTAAAAAGGCGCCCGTTCTCAGACACGTTCGCAGCATCGCTCCCAGACAGCACGAGATGGTGGTTCTGTCACTTTTTCTCCTCTGGCTCATGCTCGCTCGCGCCGCGAAAGGGAGAAAGTGCGTCGCGTTGACCCGCGAGTACAAAGCGGTAAGATACAACCTCGCCGCGCACAACTTGACCGCTCGAACAGCTCACCCGTACGCGAGGTACAACGTGGATCTCGAGGAACTCCGGACACTCGTCAACAGAATGGTGGAGATTGGCTCCGCGCTCTCGAGCACACGCGAACTCGGCGTCTTGCTCGAGATGATCGTGGATGAGGCGAGGCGGTTTACCAACGCTGACGGCGGCACGCTCTTTCTTGTCGATGACCAGGCCAGGGTGTTGCGGTGGGCGATCATCCAGAACGAGACGATGGGGATTCGCATCGGCGGGACCTCGTCGGGTTCTGTCGACGAGTCGATCTTTCGCCCGATCCCGCTCTCGAAAGAGGATGGCTCGCCAGAGCTCGACAACGTGGCGACCTATGTGGCCAACACCGGCGAGCCGATCTCGATCGGGGATGTCTATGACGAGGCGGACGAGTTTGACTTTGAAGGACCGCTCAAGTTCGACGAGCAGACAGGTTACCGCACGCGCTCGATGCTGGTCGTGCCGCTGGTGCATTTTGAAGGGGGCGTGATCGGCGTCCTGCAACTGATCAACGCGCGCGACAAACAGAACACCTCGATCCCCTTCGACGATACGTTCGTGGGGCTGACCTCATCGCTCGCCGGGCAAGCGGCGGTGGCGGTCAAGAACGCGCAGTTGTTTCTGGAGCTCGAGCTCCAGTTCGAGGCATTTATTCGCACCATCGCCACGGCCATCGACGCCAAGAGCGCCTACACCGCAGGCCACGTCAAGCGCGTCGTCGACATCGCCATGAGCATCGCGCACGCCATGCATCGCGCACAGGATGGCCCTTTTGCCGAGAAGAGCTTTAGCCGTGACGAGCTCAAGGCGCTCAAGATCGCCTCGTGGATGCATGACGTCGGCAAGATCGCCACGCCTGAATATGTCGTCGACAAGGCGACAAAGCTCGAGACCATCTTTGACCGCCTCGAGATCGTGCGCTTGCGCTATCAGCTCTTGCACAAGGAGGCCGAGTGCCAGATGTTGCGCGCGATGCTCGCGTCGCCAGATGACAAGGAGGCCGCAAGGGCCGCTCAGGAAGCGTTCCAGCGAGAGGTCGAGGAGCTTGCAGAGGAGCTCGACTTTATCGAGGTCTGCAACCGTGGCACCGAGTTCATGGCCAATGACAAGCTCGAGAGGCTCGAGGCAATTGCCTCAAAAGAGGCAAAAGTCGGGGAGGATACGATCCATCGCCTCACCGAAGACGAGCTCTACAACCTGAGCATTCGCAAGGGGACCTTGACCGAGGAAGAAATCACCGTCATTCGCGATCACGCCATGATCTCCTATCGGATGCTCGTCCAGCTTCCATTTAGCCGTCACCTGGCAAACGTCCCCGAGATCGCCGCCGGGCACCACGAGAAGCTCAACGGCAAGGGTTACCCGCGCGGGTTGACCGCCGAGCAGCTCTCGACCGAGGCGAGGATTCTGGCGGTGGCGGATATCTTCGAGGCGCTCACTGCCGCAGATCGCCCCTACAAGAGCCCCACGCCGCTCTCGAGGGTCAAGCGCATCCTGGATGCGATGGTGAGCGATGGAGAGCTCGATCCTGACATCGTGCGGTTTGCCATGGAGGCAGGCGTCTTTGACGAGTACGCCGAGCGCGAGGTCTCCGAGCACCAGCGCGACCTCGTCTTCACCGAGGCGCTCGACGCGTGAGGTGTGCGCCTGCCTGGGAACTTTTCGCCCGCGATGAGATCCTTTTTCACGTCCCCTCGTTGATAAGACGCGTCAGGAGTTTCAACGCTCGGTTCACAAACCAACCCAGGAGCCTCTCATGTCCTCCCTGTTCAAGAAGAAAAACATCGCCATCAGCGCCGCGGCGCTGATGATGCTGACGGGCGTGCCCATGATCTCGATGGCCGCGAGCGCGAGCGCGCTCAAGTCCAGGGCCGATGGCGTCTACGCCTCCTTCCAGGCTTGCATGTCTTCGGCGGGGAGCAACAAGAGCAAGGTCTCGAAGTGCAAGAGCACCGCGCAGAGCCAACTCGCGAGTCTTCGCAAACAAGCCGCGGCCCTCGATGATAGCGACCGCACGGCCGCGCTCGCGCACATCGACGGCATCGGCGGGAACGTCAACTCGGCGGTCGCCGTCGCCAGGCCCAAAGCTGATGCGAAACCTGCCGAGGCGATGGCAGAGGAATCGGATGACAGGATGCTCGGAGGCGCGACCTCGGCGCCCGCGAAAGAATACAAGGCGGTCACGAAGAGCAGCAGCACTCGGAGCACGAGGCGATACGACAAGGCCAAAAAGAAGCGCCCATCGAAACCTGCCTATCGCCCGGCGCCTGCGCCCCGCGTCGCCGCCGAGCCGCGCGGCAGCGAGGACTACAAGGACTACGGCGTCAACAAGATGACCGACACGAGCGAGGATAACCTCTCGACGTTTGCCATCGATGTGGACACGGGCGCCTACGTCATCGCGAGGCGCAAGATCAACGCAGGTGGGCTCCCGCCAAAGGCGAGCGTGCGCGTGGAAGAGTTCGTGAACTACTTCCGCTACGAGTACGCGCAGCCAAAATCAGGTCCGTTTGCCGTCTCGCTCGAGGCCGCGCCGAGCCCATTTACTGCCAAGAAGGACCACTACCTGATGCGCGTCGGCGTGCAGGGAAAGGCGCTCACGAGCAAGGAGCGAAAGCCCGTGCACCTGACCTTCCTGGTGGATGTCTCGGGCTCGATGAACACGCCTGACAAGCTCGGGCTGGCGCAGGAATCACTCAAGATCCTGACGAACAACCTCAAGCCCGGCGACACCGTCGCGCTCGTGACGTATGCGGGGAACACGCGCGTCGTGCTCGAGCCCACGGGGATGTACGAGCGGGGCAAGATCCTCAACGCCATCGGCGAGCTGACCGCAGGAGGCTCGACGGCGATGGCGTCGGGGATGGACCTTGCTTACAAGCAGGCGCTCACCAACTTCAAGCGCGACCACGTCAACCGCGTCATCGTCCTGAGCGATGGGGACACCAACATCGGCCCCCGCAACCAGGAGGAGATGTTCAAGGAGATCAAGAAGTACGTGGACGAGGGGGTGACGCTCTCGATGATCGGCCTCGGGATGGGCAACTACAAAGACACCACCATGGAGCAGTTGGCCAACAAGGGGAACGGCAACTACTACTACATCGACACCATCAAGGAGTCGCGCAAGGTGTTCGGCGAGCAGCTCGATGGGACGCTGCAAGTGATCGCGAAGGATGTCAAAATCCAGGTCGAGTTCGACAAGAAGGCGGTCAAGAGCTACCGCCTGATCGGGTATGAGAACCGCGACATCGCCGACAAGGACTTTCGCGATGACAAGGTGGACGCAGGTGAAATCGGCGCCGGACACACCGTCACCGCGCTCTACGAGGTCGTGCTCGACGAGTCCAGCGCGAGCACCATCGCCACCGTGCGCATTCGCCACAAGAAGCCCGATGGTTACAAGGCCACCGAGAATAGCTTCCCGATGAAGCGCAACATGCTCACGAGCAACCTCTCGGATTCCTCCAAGGATCTTCAGTTTGCCGCGGCGGTCGCTGGCTTCGCCGAGATCCTGCGCGAGTCCCCCTACGCAAAGGATCTCAACCTCGCGCTCGTCAAGGAGATCGCGCAGAGCGCGACCTCCCCGAGTCAGCTCGATCGCCTCGAGTTCATCGAGCTCGTCGAGAAGGCCGAGAAGATCAAGCGCTGAGCGCGATCGACAACAAGCAAGAAGGGGAGAAGGTCGCGAGTGAAAATCACTCGCGGCCTTCTGCTCTTCTTGCTTGTGATTTCGAATCAAGCCATCGGCGTCGGCGGCCCGATCACGAGGTAGCGCGTCTCGGTCCAATCGGGCCAGCGCGCGAGCTCGATATGATACTCGATCTCCCAGACGATCTCGTTATCCTTGGCGTGAAAACTGAGCGGCGTCTTCTCGTCGAGCTTGAAGTTTGTGGACGCCTGCACGAGCTGTCCCTGGCGCAGCTCCTGCGCCTCGCTCATCAGGTACTCTTCCTCGAAGAAGACGTGGCGTTGCGTGGTGCGTTTTTGCCCCTCTCCTCTGTGCACGATCTCCTGACCGCGAAGCGTGGCGGTGATTTTTTCGACCATGAGGCGGCGTTTGGGCACGAACAGCAACAACGTGTTGATCGACGCGCCAGGAAAGATCGCGGAGGGGTTCAGGTAAATGTCCACGTCTCCGAGCCTGTCGACCTCCTTGCTCGCCATCGCGCCCAGGCATCCCATGCCGAGCATCACGGAGAACCCACCCAAATAGACGTTCTCTTCGATCCCGGTCACTCCGGCCGCGATCAACCCGAGGAAGATCAGCGTGACCCCGGCCAACGCCAGATGCCATGGCTTGTACTCGTTGACCTTCTCGCGCAACGCGTTGCTCGCGTTGACCGAGGCGCGCTGCGCGTCATCGAACTGTCCCTTGTTTGATGGGGAGAGGAAGAAGGTCTCGAGGATGTCGATGGGGATGTCTTCCTCGATGTTGGCGTGCGCGTGGAGCAACCACTCGACGTCCAGGAAGTAGCCGTTGTAGCTAAATGGGCCATTGGGAGCGACGAGCGTGAAGGGATATCGGTACGTCCCAGGTTCCCATGTCCCCTCGAACAGACGAATCACTCCCCACTCGCCGAGCACCGGATTACCGTGACCTCGGGTACACCACGCGAGGCTGATGATCAGCTCCTCACAGTGCGTCGTCTCGTCAATGACCACCTCGATATGCCCCGCGATGGTCTCCTCGGAGACAAATTTGCGGCTGGCACGATCGAATACGACTCGAACTTCTCGAGACATATTCCCCCCTCAAACCAGGAATGTTTGGATTCGAGCTTTCACTCAAAGGTAATCATACCTCACCACCAGACCTGACGTCACCCGAAACCTGCACGATTCACCAACCAAAGCAGCGACTTAGCAAGAGCTACACTCGAAAAATATCGCTCGGCGACCCATCTTTTCACGAATATGCAGCACGCCGCGCACGCCTCCCTCGAAGGAGGTCTCGAGGATGCAACCTGCGGTGGCCAGAACCCCGGCCGGCGATTCTTTTGCCACCCGCCTGGGCTCGAGTTTTCGCGGTGATCAAAAGAATCGCCTGCCGGGATTCTGGGCGAAACGCTCGCGCCTGTTCGGCCATCTTCACGATGGCCCGAAGCTCAGGACTCCAGCGGGAGCACGACGCGCTCGGGTCGCTCCATTTGCTGGAGCAAGTCGTAGAGCAAAAGCTCGATGGCGCGCAGGTCATCCCCAAAGCGCGCGATGAGTTCTTCCAGATCCTCGCGCGCGAGCCAGGGGATGGCGCCCTCCCCCCTCCTCGCCCACTCGAAGCGCGCCGTCACGATGCGCTCGAGCTTCTCGACCGAGAGCCCCTCGATAAAGACGACCTCGTGAGGCATCCTGGCACGCTCGAACTCGTGGCGGTGATTTTGGTGCGTGGCGATGGCGAGCCCCTTGCCGCTGCGCCAGAGCTTGCGTCGCGTCCACCAGGAGAGCCGCTGCGTCTCGTCCAAAAAGAGGATGGGCGCCGACCATGGGATCTTCGGGTGAGGATCATCCTCGGGAAAATAGAGGTAGGGGATCTCATCCTGGCCGCTTTCTGCCTGCACGCGCGCGTGCAGCGTCCGCATATGCGTCGTCTTTCCCCTCCCCTGCTCACCGATAAACTGCACCACGTAACCTCCCGCGAGCAGCTTTGGGATGTGGCGGTCGATGTCGACGATGGCGAGCCGCTCGAGCTGGTCGAGCGCGGGGAAGGCAAAAGGGTTTCTGCGCAGGTTGAGGTGTGCGTAGGGCAGCTTCATGCGAGCGCTCCAGCGTCCGGGAGAACAAACCACGCTGGCTAAACTCACCGCCTCGGCGCACCCCGATCAGGCACAGGCAGGCCCAGCCATGGCCCCAAAAGCTTGCTCGCCGCAGGGATCAAGAGAAACACCATCAAGGGCACGAGGATCGCCGTGCTCACCAGCGTCGCGAGCGGCAGCGGCAGCTTACGCAAAACATCGCCCATGACCAACTGCAACAGGGTGAGCGTCGGATAAATCGCCACCCATACGATAAGCGCGGAACGCCAGAAAGTTTTATGCCCTGCTCTCTCTTTGAAGAAGTAGCGCGCCAGCTTTCTTGCCCGAGCGGCGCGCGGATTCATCCCATTCTAAGCACAGATGCGAGGCAACAAGCCAAAGAACACAGGAAACACTCCGTTTCATGGCAAAACAAACAAGGGCACATTTTTTCCCAAAAACCATTGATTCACGCGAGGCAACCCTCTAAAAACAGACAAAGGGCAAATTACTGCCCTTAACAAACCCAATACCGACAGGAGACCCGATGCGATCTCATATCCCTCGCCCGACCGTGCTGCTCACCACCTCGCTCTCGCTCTCATTGACCGCATGCCTGTTCGGAGCGCCCGAGGAACCAGAAGCAGAGCCGCAGCCCTCGGACTGGTGCGGCGACGCCGTTTGCGAAGAGGAGCCAAAAGAGGTCGAGCAAACGACGCCACCAGTCAAAGAGCAGCCACCTGTCGAGGCCACGAACAACGACACCACTGCACCACCAGTGGAAGACCCGTCCCCGACGTCGGAGATGATCCCGATGCCCGCGCCATTCACAGAGAGCGTCCGGGATATCGCGCTCCACGAGCGCTACGGCTGCGCCATCATCGGAGATAGGGTGACCTGTTGGGGAGACAACAGCTGGGGCCAGGCGCGACCTCCCGAGGATGTCTGGGGTGATAAGCTGGCGCTCGGGCCAGATTATGCGTGCGTGGTCTCGGGGCCATCGGGGCTCATGTGTTGGGGGGAAGGAGCGTGGCGCGTGAGCGAGGCCGAGGAAGAGCACATCATCCTCGGGCGCCATACGATCACGGGCGCGAGCGCCGCGAGCACCGGCCTGTTTTGCTACAGCACGGGATACAACAGTGATTTCGGCCAGCTCGCGTGTGGAGATGATCAAAATCACTGGCTCATCGGTGAGGAGAATAGCTTTGGCGTGAGCGTGACTTACGAGCACGAGACGCGGCGCGAGCCATTTATTTGCTGGATCGAGCATGAAGGGCAAAGCAGCGAGTCGAGCACACGGTACAGCTATTGGTGCTCGATCGACGGGCAGACGATCTCAGTGCCAGCTCCTCCAGAACCAGACATCGACTTTGATCGACCACAGATCATGCACGATGGCATCGACACGGTGACGGTCGTCGACGCGGAGGGGGTGCCACAGTGGTACAAGCTCGAGTACACGGAGCCATGCAGAGGCGCGGCGCCGTTCCCTTATTTTATGAGGATCGAGGTCGACACCTCGATGTATTTCCTCCCGGAGAGGCCAGGAGACACGGCGCTGCTCACGCCAAATTGCATGCGCAAGAGCACGCAGATCATTTGCCGCGGCGAGGAGGATCAGCTCGAGGTGCTGCGGCCGACGATCGCGAGGCAGGCTGCGGGGTATGAGAACACGCTCGAGTTCCAGCTCTGTCTTGTCGAGGTCGTCGCCGAGAACAAGACGGGGCAGACAAAAGAGATCCAGTGCGAGCGCTTTGATCGGCGTTGATCAGATAAGCTCGAAGTCCTTGTGGACCGAGGCAGAGATCTCGACGGCGCGCGCTTCGGGGATCTGGAACTGTCGGATGAACATGCTCATCAGGCCGCGCTCGGCCTCGGCGACGTCGCGATCCGAGCAGACGATGCGCGCGGCGAGCTCGTAGGCGCGCTCGCGCGTGGGGAGGTCGGGGAGCCTGGCGCCGATATCCGCGATATAGGTCGCGGCTCTCTCCTTGCTGCCAGTGGCGTCCATGGCGCGCGCGATGGATTCGTCCAAGAACGTCTCGCGATCAAACTCCCCACCCCACTCGAGTTTGTCGAAGGCGCCATCGAGCTCGTCGCGCTCTTCGGGCGTCATCTCGCCATCGGCCATCATCGCGAACACGAGCGTATCGATGATCGCCTCGCGTTGTGGCTGCTCGAGCACGAGAGGTTTTTGATCTTTCTTGAGGAGCTTGCTGAACATGCGCCCGAACATGGAGACCTCATTTCGATGAAACTTTGGGTGGAGCTGTGCTGAAAGGATCGCGGAGATATGTACCACAGTCCGGGAGCGCTTTGGAGCGCAAGTAAGCTTTTCGAGGTTGGAAAGCACAAGACTGGGCGCCGCGCACGATAAGGAAATCGGGCGAGAAGTAGTTTATGGCGCCACCGAGTCTTTGAAGTTGGCGGGTTCGGCTGTTTTGGAAGGTCCCCTTGGCCGATGTATTGTTCGCGTCGGGTCGTCGAGAAGAAGAACCGCGAACACATCTTTGTATGGCCGATTTTTCGATCCAGGCGTGTCATTCGAGGATCGGGAGTTCGAGAGCACCTGCGGAGGTTATCCACAGGTTTTCCACAACCCCTAACCCCAACATATGGCCCCACCCGACGCGCGTCAACACGAAATGTGGTGGTCAAGAAAATCGCAGTATTTTCTTTTTGATCTCCAAAGGTTGCCTTGATCATACCACCGGAAAGACGCTCCCCTGGCGTCAACCTCGCGAGATCACCAGCCTTTCGACTGCTTCTCGGGCGGCGGGTTGATGACAAAGCTCTTGCTCTCGCGCCAATCTGGCCAGCGCGCGATGTCGATATGGTAGGTGATATCCCAGCTCAGCTCGTTGTCGCTCGCCTCGAAGCTCAACGGCGCGCCCTCACCGATCGCGAACACGCCCGTCACGTCGATGGGCTCCCCTCGCGGCACGAGCCCTCCTGGATGCAACGAGATGGTCTCTTCGTGGACGGTGTTTCGATAGGTCGTGCGGTTGGTGCCGCTGCCACGAACGACGACCTCCTGGCCCTTGATCGTGGCTGTGATGGCGTTGATCTGCGCATCGCTCTGAGGCGTGAAGGCCATCCGGGCGACAACGCTCGCGCCGGGGTATGCTGGCGAGGGATCGAGCGAGAGCTCGACATCGCCGACCTTGCTGCTCGCCATCTTGATCTTGATCATGGCAAAGACCAGCACCATCGCGAAGAGATAGGTGATCCCCGTAAAGAAGAAGAACTCGAAGATCCCCGTCACCAGGCCGATCACCAAAAACACTGTCCCGAACAATGCGATGCCGCCAGCGAACAAGCCGAGCAGCGATCCTCGGTTGCTCTGGATCACCTCGCGACCAAACGAAGCGATCACGAGCGCGCGGTTGACCTGCCCCTCGGGCACTCCGTTCTCAGGCCAGCGCAACAGGAACTCCTCCTCGCTGCTCGGATCAAAGGCCCATGGCACATCGGCGGTCGCCTTGATGTACCAGTCCACGTTCAGGTAGTCGCCATGGTAGGTGAATGGCCACAGCGGCGCGGTGAACACGAAGGGGTAGTGGTACTTGCCTGGGGTCCACTCCCCCTCGAAGAGGACCTGTTCGGTGGGGACGCCGCGCGTGGTGTTGCCCTTGCCATGGGTTTGCCACTGCTGCGTGACCTTTAACCCCTTGCAGCGGTTGTCTTTTTCGACGACCACGACCACCTGGCCCTTGATCTCGTCGCCAGGCTCGAAGCGGCGCTCGGGTTGCTCGAAAACAATATGCAGTTGTCGTGACACGGCTCACCTGTTTGATTGAGTACCAAGCGCAGATCCACCGGGAATAACAGCGCCTCGATCATGCCTCCATACTGGCCAACCTAACACGTTGGTGTTATGGGTCCAGCGATACGATGCAGTGATGCTCGAGGACGCGATCAGGCAGACTCCCCACGACGCAAGAGAGGTTCGGGATACATGGCACAACAATTTATCTATCAAATGCAGGGGCTCAAAAAAATCAGCCCTGACGGCAAAGAGATCCTCAAAGGGATCTGGCTCTCCTTCTTCCCTGGCGCGAAGATCGGCGTCATCGGACCGAACGGCGCCGGTAAATCGACGCTCATCCGCGTCATGGCTGGCATCGACACCGAGTACCAGGGAGAGACCTGGATCGACCCGAGCGCAAAGATCGGTTACCTGCCTCAGGAGCCCGAGCTCGATCCTTCGTTGGATGTGCGCGGCAACATCGAGCTTGGCCTGAAGGAAGTTCGCGACCTGATGAACGAGTACGACGAGGTCAGCGCGAAGTTCGCCGAGGAGATGACGCCTGACGAGATGGACGCGCTCATCCAGCGCCAGGGCGATCTGATGGACAAGATCGAGGCATGTGATGGGTGGAACCTCGAGCGCACGCTCGAGATCGCCATGGACGCGCTGCGCGTGCCCGATGGCTCGGCCGATGTCTCCAACCTCTCCGGTGGCGAGAAGCGCCGCGTGGCGCTCTGCCAGTTGTTGCTCGCCAAGCCAGACCTGTTGCTGCTCGACGAGCCGACAAACCACCTCGACGCCGAGACCGTCGCCTGGCTCGAGCGCACGCTGCGCGAGTACCACGGCACCGTCATCCTCATCACCCACGACCGCTACTTCCTCGACAACGTCACCAAGTGGATTCTCGAGCTCGAGGGTGGCAAGGGCATCCCGTTCGAGGGGAACTACTCCTCCTGGTTGCAGCAGAAGCAGAAGCGCCTCGAGCAAGAGGAGAAGCAAGCGAGCGCCAGGCGCAAGGTCCTCGAGCAAGAGCTCGAGTGGGTGAACATGAACCAGAAGGCGCGCCAGGCAAAATCGCGCGCGCGCCTCAACCGCTACGACGAGCTCATGCGCGAGGCGAACGAGACGGACGACCGCTCTCGCCGCAACGAGATCGTCATCCCACCAGGGCCTCGTCTTGGCGACACGGTCGTCGAGGCCAAGGGACTCTCGAAGGGCTTTGGCGACAGGTTGCTCATCGACGACCTGACCTTTAGCCTCCCTCGCGCTGGCATCGTCGGCGTCATCGGACCGAACGGCGCGGGTAAGACGACGCTATTCCGCATGATGACGGGGCAAGAGGAGCCAAACGATGGCTCGATCTCGATCGGCGAGACGGTGAAGTTTGTCTCGGTGGAGCAGATGCGCGACGCACTCGATCCTGAGAAGTCTGTCTGGGAGAACATCTCGGGCGGCGCCGAGCAGCTCGAGGTCGGCAAGGAGCGCATCAACTCGCGCGCCTACACGGGCGCCTTCGGGTTCAAGGGACGCAGCCAGCAGCAAGCCACCGGCACGCTCTCGGGCGGTGAGCGCAACCGCGTGTACCTCGCCAAGATGCTCCAGGAGGGCGCCAACGTGTTGCTCCTCGATGAGCCCTCCAACGATCTGGACGTGGCGACCTTGCGCTCGCTCGAGGAGGCCCTCCTCGAGTTCCCCGGCTGCGCCGTGATCATCAGCCACGATCGCTGGTTCCTCGACCGCATCGCCACGCACATCCTCGCCTTCGAGGGGGACTCGCACGTGGAGTGGTTTGAAGGAAACTACCAGGAGTACGAGCGCGATCGTCGCCAACGCCTCGGCGAAGCGGCAGACCAGCCCACGCGCATCAAGTACAAGCCTATCTCGCGCTGATTTCCTGCCCCTCGCAGGCCCTTCTATCACGCGCCTAAACAAGCCCCCTGGCCACTCATCTTGCCAGGGGGCTTGCCCCTCACCTTTTTTGCCCTATATTCATAGACATGCACCTGTCAGGCAGGTTGTTTTCGATCTCTTATCGATACAGGGCGAGGATCGAAACAGGTGACAGGATCGCGCCCGTCGTGTTTGCCCGTGCGCAAAACGACGGAGAGTTGGATCGCCCTGAATGTAACGCGATCGGGAGCAGAACTTGGCTGCATGACGAGCAAGACCTCGAGGCAGCGAGCCCTCTCCTCCCAGAAAAAGGTCGCACAGTAGACTGCAGCACCTGAAAACGCAGCAAGGAGACACCTATTAGAAGACGAAGAAGTAGGAACCACTTCCAGCGAGACGAGAGTGAACACAGAGTCAATCGTGACATCAGGATCTCCCCGGTCCGAGTGATTGACCCCGATGGCGAGCAGATCGGCGTGATGAGCGCTGACGAAGCGCGAGATCAGGCCGCAGAGTTTGGCCTCGACCTCGTCGAAGTCGCCCCCAAGGCGAGGCCCCCCGTCTGCCGCATCATGGACTATGGAAAGTTCAAGTACGAACAATCCAAGAAGCAGTCCAACAACTCGAACAAGGTCGAACTCAAAACGATCCAGTTCCGTCCCAACACGGGTGACCACGACATGGACACCAAGTTAGGACACGCCGAGCGGTTCCTCGATGATGGGAACAAGGTCAAGCTCGTGATTCGTATTCGCGGCCGCGAGCGCGCCTACACCGAGCGTTGGGTCGACTTCATGAAAGACGTGATCGAAAGGCTCGACGACGAGCATGAAGATGGCGTGCGCGTGCTCAACCACCCGCGCTCTGAAGGACGCCAGATCACGGCGATTATCGAAGCAGACAACAGCTAACGCTCACGCCAGCGCGCGCCGAGAGCGCTTGCGCCACGCAATGCCTTGATCCAGGATGAGCCGGAAGTGGGCGCCCCTTTTTATATACAGTGGGGCCCCCCACTTCCGGCTGGTTTCTTTCTTGCGCCGCTCATTCCTCTCCAAAAAAGGCTCGGTCATGGCAACACAGCACGATGATTCGAAGGCTCCTCACATCCCGCTCGACTTCGCGCGGATGCCCGAAGAGGAGATGGTGGCAAAGGCGCGAGCGCTCCATGCAGATTTGGCGCGACGGCGCTCGGTGCGCGTCTTTAGCGACGAGCCGATCCCGCTCGAGGCCGTGCGCGAGGCGATCATGGCCGCCGCGCAATCTCCATCCGGCGCGCACAAGCAACCCTGGACCTTCGCGCTGGTGACCGATCCCGAGATCAAGCAAAAGATCCGCATCGCGGCCGAGGCCGAGGAGGCCGAGTTCTACGAGCGCCGCGCGCCGCAGCAATGGCTCGATGATCTCCAACCCTTCGCCACCGACGCGAGCAAACCCTACCTGGAGACGGCGCCTGCGCTGATCGTGATCTTCGCGCAGAGCCAGGGGGAGGATGGCGAGAAGCATTACTACGTCAAGGAGAGCGTCGGGATCGCAGCGGGCGTGCTGATCGCGTCGTTGCACCTGAGCGGACTGGCGACGTTGACGCACACGCCGAGCCCGATGACGTTCCTTCGAGAGATCCTCGAGCGCCCCGAGAACGAGCGCCCCTTCCTGCTCCTGCCGGTGGGCTATCCTGCCACAGATTGCCAGGTGCCAGATTTGACGAGGAAGTCACAGGACGAGGTGATCGTCGAGTTCTGAGTTTGAAACCAGGCGCGAGAAAAGAGAGAGGGCCAGCGGGAGTGAAAAT
>JAYZVO010000048.1:0-25717 GCA_036155555.1 Myxococcota bacterium | reverse complement strand
GGGGTTTTAAACACCCCCCCCCCTCTCCTCTTCCCTCGCTCGTATCTGTACAGGTACAAAAGCGCCGTGAGAAGCCGAGCCCCATCTGACCAGCGGGGCCAATGACAGGAACAAAAACGGCGCTCTTTTCGGCCGCGTCGCCACCTTTCTTGCGCGAAACGAGCCAGATGGTCGCGCCCGTCACCGCGAGCGCGCCGCCACCTGCGGCGAGCCCGATGCCAATGGTCGCGTTGCGGCTGCGGCGGTCGCGCGCGTCGCGTCTGGCGTCTGGCGTGGGCTCCTGAACAAAGGCCATCTCGTCATCGAGCGTGGCGAGCATCACCCCACCTGTGGCGCCAGCGGCGACCCCCAACCCGAGGAGAGTCAGCCCGATCACCGGCCCGGCGCCTGGCCCATCGGCCTCTGGTTTCTCAGGATCGGTCGTGGTGACGGCCTTCTTGGTGTCGGTCGTCTTGCCATCCTCGGGGTCGATCTCGGCGACCTCGATCTCCTCGGCCTTTTTGGCAGCCTCGGCTTTTTTGCGCGCCTCTTCTTGCTCCTTGGCGTCTTGCGCCTCGACGATAGGACGCAGCAGCTCGAGGCGATCGTTCGCGTTCGAGCGAAGCTCGAGCGGGACATCAGGCGCGACGATAAAGCGCTCGTAATGATCGACGGCCTTCTTGAGCTTGCCGAGGCGCTCGTAGATCAGGCCGATGTTGTAGAGGAGCTTGGGGTTGGGCTTGATCGCGTAAGCAGCCTCGAACTCCACGAGCGCCTTCTCGAGGTTTCCTGCCTGATAGTATTCGTTCCCCTTGGCAAGACGCGCCTTGAACTCGGCGTCCTTGCCATCCTCGCTCCCTTCGCCCTGAGCGTGCGCGACGTCAGGAGCGAGCACACCGAGTGAGAACGAGGCGCAAAGCAAGAGCCCACAGAGCGCTGTTTTCCGGGTGAGCTGCATCATTGCATCCCTCCTGACGGCATGTAATTGCATCGCTGCTGTTGGAAATCGGACGAGCCCGCCTCGAGCAAGTCGCCCTGCTCGGTGATCTTGTCGCCATTCAGGCACCAGAGCGAAACGGTCGTGCTGACAGGGTCGCCATTGTCATCGAACTCGAGCGGCCCGGAGGCGCCCGAGAAGTCGATGGTCTTGCCATTGGAGAGCGCGGTCACGCCAGCGGGGAAGTCTTGCTGGTTCGCGACGATCGGCGTCCCCTTTGGATCGGTGAGCTTCTTCATCCCTTCGGCCAACTGCGCGCCGGTCGGGTAAGAGGAGTTACTCGCGGCAATGGAGAACGCCAGCAGATACACCGCGTCATAAGCGTTGGTGATAAAGGGGTGCGTGTCTGCATCAGTCGCATGCTCGCTCGACCAACGCACCTTGAACGCCTTGTAGGGAGCGTACTCGTCGGCGCTGAGCGAGCGAGGCGCCGTGCCCCAAACTCGCCCCGTGAGGCTGGGTCGCATCGAGCCCACATCGTCAGCCTTGACCGTGTCCTTGCCGCCATCAGCGGTGATGTAAATGGTGTCGGTCAGCTGCGCGTCCTCTTCGAGCAAGCCATCGAGGACCTCGATGATATCCCAGACCTCCGTGAGCCCCCAGAGCAAGACAATGTCAGGCTTGTACTCGGCCACGTCGAGCGCGGCCTGAGTGTAGTCGTTCATACCGATGGCAGCGTTGGGATAGATGAACGTCTTGAAGGTGTCCTCATCATCCACAGTGCTCGTGGGGAGCCCTTCGATGGTCCCCTGGCTCAACCCATCAGCGTAAGGATCGCTCTCGCGCACCATCATGGCGATGCGCGGCTTGTCCCCTTGCGCGACGACGACGTCGTCCTTCACATACTGGATAAGATCCGCGAGCACGGTCGCCTGGATCTTATCGCTGGCGACCGTGCGCCACATCAAGGAGTCATCATCGAGGCCCGAGATGGCTGGTGCGGTGGCCGATGGCGAGATCGCGAGCATCCCGTTGGGGATCAAGGTGCCAGGGACAACCTCGAGCGTGTAACCAGAGAAGTCCGGCCCGAGCACGGCTTGGACGCCGATCTTGGCGAGGTGATTTGCCGCTTCCTGAGCCTTGCTGTTCTCACCGTCGGTGTTGCAGAAGATCAGCCCCATACGGGTGCCGTTGATGCCATTGCCGCGGTTCACATCATTGACCGCGAGCTTCATCGCCTTGGCCATCGGCTCGATCAAGCCGTAGTAATCCGCGTTGCGATTGAGCGCGAGGATCACGCCCACGTTGTATGTCCCCTCTTCGAAGACGGGGCCAACGGTCTCGAGGTTACAGGGCTCGGCGAGGTACTGTGAGGTCGTGTACGTGTCGCAGATTCCATCGTCGGCGCAATACGAGGTCGCGCCATACGTCTCGCGACACGACTGGCTCTCCCCTGGTTCGCATTCATTCGGGAGCGGCATGCAACCCGTGGAGCAGAAAGCGAGCGCGGCCGCCGCGGCGAACATCATCGCTGCGGCGCGTAGCGCGCTGGCGTTCTCGTGTTCAGACATTCTCTGTTTCATCACTTGCTGGGATTGAGTCTTAAATTTCTCGAAGTATATCACTGAATGTCGAGCAATTCGTACTCGCCACCCTTCTTCTTTTTGGACTTGGTCCCATCGTCGAGCAACTTTACGCCATCGTCAAAGGACTTGACCGCCTCGGGCTTTTTCTCCGAGGTCTTTGGCTTCTCCTCGGAGGGTTTGCTGGCGACCTCTTTCTCTGCAGGAGGGGTCTTCTCGGCTGGCTTTTTGGCCGCGACGGGCTTCTTTTTCACAGGAGCACGCCTGGGGGTGGGATCTTTCTCCACGGGCTTTGCGACCATGGCGAGCGCGACCTCCTTGTCCTGCCCAGCCTGCGCCTCGATCTCGTGCTCGAGCGCCAGATAACCGTCCGCGCTCAGTGAGATCTTGTGGTTGCCAGGTTCGAGGTCGAGGTTGACTGGCGTCGAGCCGATCTCCTTCCCATCGAGCGTGACCGTGGCCGAGACAGGCGACGTCGCGATCTTGTACCTGGCAACCTCGGCAGCAACCGGCGCGGTCTTGGAGGGCGTCGCCTCTTCGGTTGTCGCGGCGACCTCTTTCACAGGTGCGGTCGTCTCGCTGGTGTTGTCTGAAGGAGCAGCTGCCTTCTTGTTGGCCTCTCCTGCGACATTCTCCGGTGAGCCATCACCGTTCATGCTCGAGATGGCGACCGCGCCAGCGGCGCCGAGCAACAAGAAGAGGATCGCACCGACGGCGATCTTTGCGACCGAGCCGTTGCTACGATCCTCGCCGACGTTGATCTCGAGCAGCGGGAGTGATTCCTCGTCGATGGACTCGTCCTCGATCACGAGCGCGCGATTGCTCGGTGAGGAGAAGGATGGCGAGGAATAGGACGGAGAGGAGTAGGATGGCGAGCTGCTGTCATTCCCGATGGCGGGGCCCTGCCCTGTCGGATGTACCGGGCGAATGATGTTGCGCGAATCGTTCGACGCCTCGCCGGGCTCGCGTGACTGAATCCTATGAACCCCGCTAAACGACGGCGTGCTGAAATCCGCAGGGTTCTGCATCGAGTTGAGGAAGGACGGATCGAAGATCTCGAGCAGCATCACCAGCAGCTCGTTCGCATCCGCGGGCCTGCTGGCTGCTTCCTTGGAGAGGCAAAGGTGGATCAGGTTGATGAGCGCATCGGGGATGCCATGCCCAGGAGGCAAGATATCGCCGAGCGGCTCGGCGTGCTCGTGAATGTGTTGGTAGAGCACGCGCGTGTCGCGACCGAGGAATGGTTTTCGGCCCGCCAACATGTAGTAAAACAGCACGCCCAGGGCGTAGACATCGACGCGCTGATCGGTGGGCTCTCCGAGGATCTGCTCGGGCGCCAGATACGAGAGCGACCCGACGAGGCTGTGTTTTCCCGTGAGCTCGCTCTCCTCCTCGAGCAACTTGGCCAACCCGAAGTCGAGCACCTTCACGTAGTAAGGCATCCCCTTTCGAGTGGTGAGCATGATGTTGGAGGGCTTCAGGTCCCGGTGGATGATCCCCTGCTCGTGCGCCTCGCCGACGGCGTCGAGCATCTGGCGCGCGATCACGACGAACGTATCCAGATCGATATGACCGCTGCGCTTGATGAGCGTGTCGAGGCGATACCCATCGACATACTCCATGATGATGTAGCTCTCCTCCGAGCCACGCCCGAAGTCGTGCACGCCGACAATGTTCGGGTGGTTGAGCATCGAGAGCGTCTGCGCCTCGCGCACGAAGCGCTCGGCCGAGTTTCCAGACTCGGCCTGAGGATCATGCGCGAGCAGCTTGACGACGACCTTTCGACCGAGCCCGATTTGATCAGCGAGGTAGACATGCCCCATGCCGCCACGCCCGATCTTTGCCTCGACCTTGTAGCGACCGGCGAACGTGCGCCCCACGTTGGGATCGACGGACTCGGCGCCAGACGTCGATGCCCCGATACCGGGCGCGCTCACTTCAGACGAAGCAGCGCCCGCAGAAGCATCCGCGCCAACCTCTGCGGCGGGATCGTCTTTCGAGAAGAGTTTGATTTTCTTATCGTTTTCGTCTTGCTTCACGGCACTTCCACCTGTCTGCACGGGTCGGCTCGTGCTTGGTACATTACACCAATTGTGTTTGATTATACCAATCAAACACTTGTTTCCCCACCCGTCGAGGTCGAAAAGAGGATTCCACCTCTTACTCCATCTTCGGAGGTTCTCCTACAGCGACCACGCGCGCCACATCACTGTCGCCGCCGAGGTGAAGGCCATCCCCCTTCTCTTCCAACGCCGTCAAGCGCACGATGTCACCACGATCGAGCTTCTTGAAGGTCTTGAGCGCGCTCCCCTTGTGCCGCTTGAGCATCGTCAAGCCATGACGCCCCTGGGTGCCACACCCGACAAAGTGAAAGCGCCCCTTGCTGTGTAATCCTTCCGAAACAATACGAAAGAGCTCCGGGGAACGATCGATGCCCCCGGCGACCCTGTCCGAAGTCACGATCAGATAACTCATCTTGAGCGACTCCTTACGCAACCCTGCGGCGCGCATGATCCTGGAGACGACCGCGGGCGGCTCCCAGGAGCGCTCGCTGTGGCACCAATCCCGCTCGCGCTCGAGCGCTGGACATGGTCCCTCGTGGAGACATGGCGCGAGAATCCTGTGGCCGCGCTCGACGAGCATGTCACGCACCTCGAGCAGCTCGCGCGAGGTCTCTCGCAGCGCGGGCTCGATCAATACCAACACCCCATCCTCGGTCAGGCTTCCAAGCCACCCCTCACAAAGTTGCGCGCGGCGTGCGATCCGCTCCTCGTCTCTCGAGAACAACTCCCCGATCGAGTGGCCCGCGATGACGAGCTCGTGCTGGCCATGTTCGACCGGTTCGTGGCGCTGCAAATCCGCGCGCTCGGTCGTCAACCTGACGCCTGCCGCGCGCGCGATCCCCTGAGCAGCCGTGATCGCGCCGAGCGAACGCTCGAGCAAGTGGGCTCGCGTGCACCCCGCATCGATTGCCGCCATACTCATCGGACCAGGGCCGCCGCCAACATCCAGACAGCGCCCCGAAAACGCGCGAGGGATCTCGGCCAACACGCGCCTCCCCTGAGCATACGAGACTGGCCAAAAATAGAGGAGGTAGGCCCCCAACTTGCCGGGGTCTTCGAGGTAGGAGGAACCGATCAGCTCCCTGTCGCCGACCAACCCGCGCGAGAGCTCGTAAACAGACGCGGCGACCTCTTCGAGTTCTCTCGAACTCAACGAGGTCGCCTTGCCACTCTTGCCCGTCATCCTTCGCCACGCGGCGATCAGGTGAGGCATCCAGACATCCTCGAGCGTCTGCTCGATGGTCCCCTTATTCACAGCAACTCCTCTGGTGCTTTATGCGATGCCACGCCGCGCGCCAGGATTGGCGCTGCGGCATGGAGTACGTTTGCACCAGATGGAGTACCATCACTCCAACGCCTTGCTCAAGCGCGAGCGCGTCGGCGACGCCATCCAAGCAAGAGCGCTCCGAGCAAAAGAGCAAACGGCGCGTTCGCAGGCACACCCTCTGGCGAAGAGGTCGACGCGCAGGCACACCCCTCCTCGTCATCGTCACCGCCACCGGTCGACATATCGGCAGGAGCGGCGCCCATATCATCCTGCGCCATCATGCCCATATCCTCTGGTGTCGTCCCCATGTCCTCTTCAGGCGTGGTGCCCATGTCTTGCTCGGTGCCCATATCCTCGGGCGTGGAGCCCATATCCTCGGGCATCATTCCCATGTCCATCGGTTGCTCGACGTTCATGCATGCGCTCGTATCGAGCGTGCAGTCAGTGGTGCAACCGAGCATCCCCTCGTCGAAGCCTTCGGATTGACAGGTGTTCTGACCGAACTCCATGCCATCACACGCCTCGCCAGCGTCCAGGACGCCGTTGCCGCACGCGTCGCAGTCGCGATCGTCGATGGTGCACATGTTCGAGCAAAGCAGCATCCCGCTGGCAAACCCACGAGATTCGCAAGTCTCGCCACCAAAGTCGGTGAAGTCGCACTCCTCATCGGCTTCGCGGACCATGTTGCCGCAAGCCTTGCACGAGGATGTGTCGAGCGTGCAATCCGCCTTGCACGAGATCATTCCTCCGTCGAATCCTTCTGACAGGCAAGACGCGCCGCCGAGCGCGTTTCCATCGCACTCTTCATCTCCACCGATGACGCCATCCCCACAGCTCGCGCACGAGGACGTGTCGAACCCATCACAGTTCGCGCCGCACGCGAGCGTACCGCTCATAAATCCTTGTGACTGGCAGGTCTGACCATCGAGGTCGGTGCCGTCGCAAACCTCCATCCCCTCGCGCGTGTTATCACCGCAGGTGACGTTGGGGTTGTCCATGCAACCCGAGGTGTCGAAGATGCACGTGTTCGGAGTGCAAGCGAGGTTTCCTCCAAGGAAACCTCGCGACGCGCACGTCTCGCCGTCGAGATCGTTGCCATCACACTCCTCGCTCCCTCCTACCGTGCCATCGCCACACGACGAGCACATGGCGGTGTCGAACGTACAGTTGGCGCCGCACGCGAGCATCCCGCCATCGAAAGAGCGAGACTGGCAAGTCTCACCGCCGAGCGCTGCGCCGTCGCACTCCTCGCCAGCGTCGATCTGACCATCGCCGCAGGTCGTGCACGACGTGGTCACGTACTGGCAGTTGGCATCACAGGCGAGCGTGCCGCCATCGAAGCCTTCGGTCAGGCAGGTGCCGCCATCGAGGTTGTTGCCGTCGCAGTCCTCTCCAGCGTCGATCTGGCCGTTGCCACACGCGTTCATGCACGCGCTGGTGTCGAGGGTGCAGCTCGAAGAGCAAGAAAGCGTCCCGCCCGAGAAGCCCTGAGACTGGCAAGTCTCACCGTTCAAGTCCGCGCCATCGCACGCCTCCCCGTTTGAAGAATCACGCACCCCGTTGCCGCAGTTTGGCGTATAGATCGAGGGGTTCGTGACGGGGCCAGGAGGATCGGCGGTGCCGGATGTCCATACCCCCATCGGATCGCCGAGTTCCTCTCCGTTGGTCAGCCCATCGCCATCTGAGTCCTGCTGCGAGAGTACACCCCAGTCGACCACACCGCCCGGGTTTGTCTCGAGGTTCGGGCTGAACGTCTCCCAGGCATCGATGCCAAAGGGGTTATTCACAGGGGGGAAAGAGTCGTGGCATGTCCCGCAACCAAAGTCATTGGGGATCTGGTTGACGCGAGGACTCCGCGCGTTGGCGTCTTGCGGCGAGGCCAACAAGGCGACCGTGGCAGTGACCAGCGTCATCGCCGCGAACTTCATCAGTCCATTCATGGTGAGCACTCCTGTTCTCACGAGTCCCACGGGCAATAGCTCGCGCAGGCTCTCGGTGAGCGTGTTGATCTTCTATTTCGAAGGAAGCACTCAGAGATTAGGTCAGGCGAAAAGGTGGGTCAACGGATGGGAGCAACTGCTCGTATACTGTTTGTGTTCACCCCCAAGTGTCACTGGAAGATGTCTTTTCTCGGAGGGCGCGATTGTTTACGGCCGCCGCGATCCCGGCACGAGATTTGGTAGTGATAGAGCACAAAAAGGCGCCCGAGCGATCGCTCGGGCGCCTCTGATTCGGCATGGCGTACCCAAATCTCGTGCCGGGATCGCGCGCTGCGGTCAGGCGCCGCGCGCTCCAGGATCAGTTGGTGCGAAGCAATGGCTCGAGCTGGCTAGCGCTGACGACGTAAGGAGTCTTGCAGTACTCACACGCGAGCTCGATCTGGGTGCCCCCCTCGATGAGTTCGCGGATTTCGTCCGCGGGGAGCGTGCTGATGGCCTGGAAGATGCGCTCCTGGCTGCAAACGCAACCAAACGAGACAGGCTCCTGGCTCAGGACCGTGTGCTCGAAGCCGTCCATCAGCTTCGCCATGGTCTCTGCGGGGCGAGCGCCGCGATCAGCGAGGATTTCTCGGAGCGCGGGGCGTTTCTCGAGGTGCTCGAGCATGGGCGCGAGCGCTTCGACGCTGACCTCGGGGAGCATCTGGACGATGAACCCTGCCGCCGAGACAACCTCGCCGTCCTCATCGACATGCGCGGCGACCTCGATCACGCTCGTGACCTGCTCGCTCGACAGCAAGTAGTCGTTGAGCGCCTGCGAGACACCGCCCTCGCTCGAGGTCGGGACGATGCCCTGGTGAAGCTCCTTGTTGAACAGGACGCGAATCACCTGCAAGACCATCCCTTCGCCAAAGCGCGGGGGGTGCTCGTCGGAGACTTCGCCCTGAACGAGGCCACGGGTCAACCCTTCCGGGTGTGAGTCAGCCACGAGCGTGGCGAATCGCCCCTTGTTGTTGTGGTCGGGCTTCAAGACGACCTGAACGCGGTTCTCGGGGCTCATGGTCTCGCGCACGAGCACAGCGCCCGTGAGCAGCTCTGCGAACGTCTTGGCGCAGACGCCGGTGGCATCTTGCGCCTTGATGGCAGCGCGGACCATATCTGTCGTGCGGATCGTAATAACGCGAAACGCGCCATCATCGGTGATGGCGCGAATCGCGCAGTCCTTCGGTTGTTCTGTCTGAGTCACTGTGGTGTACCGTCCTCTTGGGCGCGAATGGAACCGAGGCGATCGTAGTGTCGATAGCCAAGTTGAGTGAGCGCTTCAGCGGGCGCGAGCCCGATATCGACGAGCGTTTTGGTGCCGTAGGTTCCTGCGAGCACGGGCGGGCTGTAAGCGCGAATCGCCTCGGGCGTCTGGCAGGACTCCAGCGGGAAGAGAAGCTGCTGCGAGTGCAGGTGGATGAAGTGCGCCATGGAGACGCGCGAGTAATCGGTCGCGCGCGGCGCCTTGATCACGTGAGGGGTCGCCAGGAAGCGTCCTCCCGTGAGGATCTCGAGCTGCTGGCCGACCTGAGCCACGATGCAACCTGCGGGCGGGCTCCCCTGGAGCATCTCGCCGCGAGGATTCTCCTCGCTGGGGCGCGTGCGCAGGTAGAGACCGGACTCGGCGTCAGGGCGCGGCGCGTACTTCATCTCGGGATCGAGGAACCTTCCGCCAGGGAGCAGCGTGAGGAGGTTAAAGTCCGTGTGCTCCTCGCCCCAGAGGACGCCCGTCTCGACCTGATCGGGGGTCAACGGGAGGTAGCGCAGCGCGCGGGTGACGTGCGGGCCGTGGTAGACGCGCTCCTCGAAGGTGAACGGCTTGAGGTCGAGCGCGCGAGCGCAACCGCGGAGCAAGGAGAGGCCAACTTCGTGAAGCTGGTGTCCGATGCTCATGTAGGTGTCGCGGAAGGTGTCGGCGTTGTTTGGCCAGACGTTCTCGCTGTAGACCTGCGGGTAAACCAACGCGCCGATCGGATCTATGGGCTCGGGCGCGATGAAGAAGCACTCCTTGAAGTCGGGCTGGCCGCCTGCGACGATCGCCTTCTCGGTGTTTGGAGGGGTCCAACCGCGCTGGAACCAGATGTCTGGCATCGACCAGGTCTCCTTCTCGCTCAGGTCGCGATCGGTGACCTCGATAAAGCTGTCGTAGAACGCCTCGAGCTCCTCGGCGTCGATGCCGTGGTTGCGGATGTAGACGAGGCCATAGTGGCCGAATGCTTCCATGAGCGCCTGCGCCGCGCGATCTTGCGCGTCCTGGCGAGGGCTCGACAGATCTTGGAGGTCGACGACGGGGATCTGAAGTTCCTGAGACATATGCGTTTCTACTCCGTAGGAGAGAGTGAGAGTGAGAGAACCGTTCAGCTACGTTGTGGGCGCATGGCATTGATCGAGTCGATCACGAGCTGGAGCGCGCCGCCCTTCTTGGGGGGCTTCTCGTAATTGCGCTTCTCGCGAACCTTGACCTCGGCTTGCCACTCGGGGACCTTGCCTTTCTTGTCCTTGTAGAACTCGCGGAAGATCTCGAAGTCCGCCTCGATGTCCCCTGATGGCATGATGGCGGGACCGAAGCCCGCCTCTTTCTTGCCAAAGTCGAGGTAGCTGAGCACGATCGGCACGTTGGCGCCGAGCGCGATGTAGTAGAAGCCGGTCTTCCAGCCATCGGCGTGCGCGCGCGTTCCTTCTGGTGGAATCGCCAGCGCGAGGTAGTCGCGCTCCTCGAACGCGTCGACGACCTGCTGTACCATCCCCTTGGCCGCGGTGCGGTCGACCGGGACGCCGCCAAGCCAGGTGAAGAAGGGCTTCCCGACGCCGCGAAAGAGCGTGTGCTTGCCGAGCCAGCTGATGCGCATATCTGCGAGGTAAGAGCAGCCGAGCATCAGCACCAGATCCCAGTTCGACGTGTGTGGGAATGCCACGATCACGTACTTGTCACCCTCCGGGCGCGTTTCCTGGTGGAAGGTCCACCCCATCACACCGAGCACCACCTTGCCGACCAAAAAGCTCAGCCCGCGATCGCGCTCGACCTCGCCGATCATATCGATTGGACTCATCGATTCTCCGCTCCTCGAGAGGATACCCTCGCATGATACATCGACGCATCACGCCTAAAGGCAACCTCGACCTCGTTGTCTTCGTCAAACTCACAGCATCACAACGCGCTCGTGCGCGTGGCAGTGCTGGCCCATAAGATGTCGTCGCGAGCGCGAAACGTCAATAGGGACGCGGATTGTTTGGGAGGTTCGATGGCGCGCACGCCACGGCGTGCTCACCGACCGATTTCATTGAGGCAAGTGATGCACATGGGAGACTCGGGGCGAGCCTTGAGGCGCTTGTAACCGATGGGCAACTCACACCGCGCGCACCAGCCGTAGTCCTCTTCCTCGAAGCGCTCGAGCGCGGCGGCCAGTTGCTTGAGGCGCAGCTCGTTGCGGCGGCGCTGCGCGCCAGCCATCTGCTGTTGCTGGATCGCGTCCATGCGCGAGAGCCTGCCGATGGCGGCCTGGTCGAGCTCGACCGGCTTGCTCTGCTCCTTGTTGGCGTCGAGCAGCTCGGTCAGCTCTTGCTCGAGCGCCA
Organism: Myxococcota bacterium; assembly: GCA_036155555.1. Taxonomy (GTDB): domain Bacteria; phylum Myxococcota_A; class Bradymonadia; order Bradymonadales; family Bradymonadaceae; genus JAYZVO01. The sequence goes on along the minus strand of JAYZVO010000048.1, from coordinate 14,336 downwards.
ACATGTCCTGATACAGCTCCTCGAGCTGCGCTGGTGTGAGCTCGTCCTCATCGCGCATGCGTCTTCTCTTTCTTCATGCAAAGGTCGCCGCCAGCCCTCCGGCCCACGCACAACACGCATTGACGACTTCGCGCGGAGGGAAACCAGGGAGGTTTGCACAGCCGACGGAAAGAACCAACCCAAAAGCGAGAAGAGGTGCGCCCGAGGCGCGGACGAATCACTCCTTGGAAGCGCACGCCCAGTCGTTGGCAGCACATCCTTGATGGCACTGGACGCAGAAGCCGACCTGTCCCGTGTCCTCGACAACCCCCTCGACGTCGACGCGCTGCCACTGCCAGCCGGACTCCGCCGCGGAGTCCTTCTTCATCGAAGTCACCGCCTTGAACTCGGTGCAGTTGGCGTCCGCGTATTGAGGTTTCGCGATCACCGCGCCATCAGGGATCTCCATCCCATCATAGAGAGGGAGCGCCTCGGGGCTGACCAGAATGCGCACGTAATCCCCAGCGTGTGTGGGACTTTGCTGGCATCCAAAGCCCTCGAGAGGCTGATATGCGGTGAGGTAATCCTCGGAGGTGAGGTGATCCTCGGAGTAAACAAACTCCGGCTCGCCGCTACCACAAGCGGTCGCAGCAAACATCACGAGGAGGAGGAAACCCCCGAGGATCGGGGTGGACTTGAGATGGGATGAGATCATGGGAACTGGCTCCATTCAGCAGACAGAAGAACACTGTTTCGGGTGATAATAACTGTGCCATCTTGTTGTTGAATGAGCCAGAAAAGCAAAGGTTTCATCAAAACCTTTGCTTTTCTTTTCGGCGCGGACGCCCGAACGATCAGCGGATCGAAATCAGCGCCTGGAAGAGGAGCTCATCATCCCGAAGACCCCCTCGGAGAAGAGGTGCGAGTTGATGTGCTCGAGGCGCAGCTGACGGCGCCGGGTCTTTGACCCGGTGATGCGCTCGCTGCCCGGCCACGCGTCATCATCGAGCATGCTGCCCGGAACGATGAGCCCGACCATGGCGTTAAAGCGCGCGTCGTTCTCCTCGAGCGGCTTGGTCTCGGAGATGGCGTGGCGCAGCACCTTGCCCGCGAACAACATCTCGCGCAGATCGAGCGGCGGCTCGCACGTCAAGCAGCCGACCGCGATCGGGAACGAGGCCGCGCCCCCATCCCCCTTCGCGCCTGCGGAGGTGAAGGAAGGATCGCTAAACGGATCGCGAGGGTCCTCACCGCCACTGCCGGAGGAATCAGCAGCGAGCCCCTTGGGGCGAGAGTGGATGATACCTCGGATCACGAGATCGGCGCGCACCTGCGGCGTGTTCCCGACGAGCGCGGCGATCTCGGCCTCGGTCTCCTCGAAGGAGAGGTTCACCTCGTCGAGATCGTAGGTGACATCCCACTGCCCGCGCAGGATCTCGCGCAGGACGAAAGGTTCGAAAAGCTCTGCTCGGCCCTCTTTCGAGAGCAACTCGAGCATCACAGCGTTGGAGAATTTCAAGTTCAGTCCTCGTTGAATTCGACGGGTAAGGAAAACTCCACGGAGAGGCCTCGCAATGAGGTCGGCCTCGGGATGATACGCACCGAGCCGCCATGAACGCTCACGAGGCGCTTGACCAGCGCGAGCCCGATGCCGAGCCCGCGGTGGGACTCGGAGCCCTCGAGGGCGAGCCGCTCTGCGACCTTGAAGACGCGATCGTGGTAGGCAGCCGGGATGCCAGGGCCATCATCACGCACGATAAAGAGGTGCTCGAACTCCTCTCGCACATAGCCCACCTCGATCAGCCCATACTTGGAGTCGTGGTGCTGGATGCTGTTCGAGAGGAGCTCGCGCAAAACATCGCGCAGCAGCTCGGAGTGAACCTCGATCTCGACCTCGGCCACGTTGTGTGTACGCAGCTCGAACTCGTGCGGATCGCCGAGCTCTCGCCAGATCTGCCAGACCAAGGCGCTCAGCAAAACACGCTGCGGCTTCTCGGCGCGCTGCCCGGCCCGCACATAAGAAAGGAGCGAGTCGTGGAAGGTCTCGAGGCGGCCGAGGCGCTCGAGCATCAGATCGGTGTAATGCTCGATGTCCGAGTCGAGCTTGTCGCCAAGATCCTCGCGCGTCCAACTCACGAGCTGGCGCAGTCGCCGCAACGGCGCGCGCAGGTCATGCGAAGAGATGTAGGCGAGCTCCTCGAGATCCTCGTTCACCAACTTGAGCTGCGCGGCCTGGCGCGCGAACTGACGTTCGAGCTGCTTGTAGCGCGAGACGTCGAGCGTGAACACCGCCCCCGCGATGACGTCGTCATCGCGGTTATGGATCGGCAGAAACTGCGTGTGATACTCGCGCCCCGTGATGTGTGATTTATGCATCAGCTCTGTGGAGAACCCCGCGAGCGCCTTCTCGTAGTTGGGCTCGAGCATGGCGATCGACTTCGGGTCCTCGATCACCTCGTGCAACGTCTTGCCGGTGACCGCGTCAGGATCGTAGCCCGCCTCCGTGAGCGCCTCTCCTGCGGCGAGCATGAACCGCAGCTCGCGGTTGAAGAGGAGCACCGAGCAGTTGGGGATGCTGCGACCGAGCTCCCTGAGCGAGGCGATCACGGCCTTGAGATCGAGCACATCGCGCGGGTTGGATTCGTGTATCGCGAGCGCTGCGAAGAACACATCCCCTTGCTTGCTCCCCTTTATCTCGAGGGAAAACTCCTTGCTCGGGTTGGCGCGCAGCCTGACGATCGCCTTCTCTTCTTGCCCCGGCATCAACCTCGGGAGCAACGCCCCCAGGCTGCTCGCCTGCTCTGGCGAGGGCAACAACTCGAAGAGATTGTCCACATCCGCCAACGGCTCGATCTCGATCGAGAGCGTCACCAGGGCGCGCTGGTTCGCGTAAAGAAATTCGCCCGTCGGCGCCATCAATATAATGGCGCCAGGAATCTCGTCGAGCAGCGACCAATCCCGTGGTTCATTGACCGCGGGGACTGCCTTCTTGCTCTTTTCCTCAGCGAAGATGGTCTTTTTGTAAGGCTTGAAGTCCAAGGTTCTCTCGGGAAGGAAGACGCATCGAGCGTCACGTATCACCGCAACTATCTTATGCCCGCAGCCTGTCAGGGACAAACAGAAAGCAACCGAGCCCCTGGCACATTGCAATGTCAGGACATGGCCACTACAGTGGCTCGCCACAATAGCCCCGTCGGCGTGAGCCCGATGGGTCGTTACACCACAGCATGGGCGGCGTTACGCCCCATCAACAGCGCTCGGAGTTCGAGACATGACCACGGAAGCGATTCAAGAGAACAAAGTCGTCGCCATCCACTACACCCTGACCAGCAGCGATGGCGAAGAGCTCGACTCCTCGGCAGGCGGCCCTCCTCTCTACTACTTGCACGGGCACCAGAACATCGTCCCTGGCCTCGAGAACCAACTCACCGGCAAGAACGTCGGCGACAAGGTCACCGCCGTCGTCCCTCCCGAGGAAGGCTATGGCCTCCCCTCTGGTGCCCCCGCTCAACCGATCGAGCGCAGCGCGTTCCCTCCCGGCACCGAGATCGAGGAAGGGATGGCGTTCTTCGCGCAAGGTCCTGGCGGCCAACCTCTCCAGGTCTTTGTCACCGGCGTCACCGACGCAGAGGTCTTCATCACCACCGACCACCCTCTCGCAGGCGTCACGCTTAACTTCGACGTCGAAGTCGTCGAAATCCGCGATGCCTCCGACGAGGAGCTCGCGCACGGGCACGTCCACGGCCCAGGTGGACACCACCACTGAGTTCTGACTCGCGCCCCTGCAAACGGCGCTGTGATTCGGGGGAAAGAGACACGTATCTTTCCCCCGATTCACAGCGCCGTTTGCGTTAAATCACATGTCGAACAGCGGCAAGTCCTTCATCCAGTCTGTCGATGCGTCCGCCTCGACCTCTTGCCAACAAGAGGCGGGGATCTCCATGGCGCCAAAGGTCGCGGCCAGGTCATCGGCCAGCGGCGCGACGATCTCGATGGGCGCCTCGGTGAAGGGGTGGAGAAACGAGACCCTGTAGGCGTGCAGCGCCATCCTGGGTAACCCGTAGCGCTCCTTCATATCGCGGTTGATCTGACCACGACCATAGGTCGAGTCCCCGATGAGCGGGTGATTCAGGTGGCGCAGGTGACGTCTGATCTGATGCACCCTGCCCGTGTGCGGCGCGATCTCGACGAGCGAGGTCTCGCGCGGCTCCGTATCATGCGCTGCGAACAACCTGCGAAACGACGACTGCGCCTCGACGCGATCCTTGCCGCGCGGCTCCTTTGGCACGGGATAATCGATGTAACCTCGCTCCGGTGAGATCCCGCGCACCAGCGTCAAGTACCGCTTGAGGATGCGCCGCTCGTCGAACAGGGCGTTTAGCTCGCGCGCGCTCTCGCGATCCTGCCCGAACAACACGACGCCGCTCGTGGCGCGGTCGAGCCTGTGGATCGTATAAACAGTGTCCCCCTCGATGTAATCGCGCACCAGATCGACGAGCACCACCTCGGAGTCGCCCCACCCTCGATGCACCAGCATCCCACCGGGCTTGTTGACCGCGAGGATCGCCTCGTCCTCGTAGATGACCTGGAGCTGTGGGGACGCTTCGGGAAGGTTGCCCTCTTCTTCGTGTTCGCTCCCTTCCATCATGGCTTCTCCGCGCCACGAACCTCGATCGCGTAAGGCACCTCGACCGCCAACGTATCGTCCCCCATGAACGCATCGTCCACGAGCGGCGTCTGCGGCGTCTTGATCGAGCCGATGCCATCCCAGAGACAGCGGTAGGTCTCATCGTCGAAATCACTCAAGCGTCCGTTGGTCGTCCCGGCGAGCTCGATCGCGTTCATGTCGTAGGTGAAGTCTTTGGCCTGAGCGTCATGCTTGACGCGCACGCGGATGACCACATCCCCCTTGAATGATTTGCCCTTTTGCACAAACCCGGAGATGCACTCCATCGTCTTCTTCTGCGTGGCGTCGGTGAACGCCTTGCGGATCTCCTTTTGCGCAGCAGAGACCTCGCGCTGGCTCGGGAGCACCTCGGGTGGTGCGCTCTCTGGAGCATCCTCGCCACCATCACCAGCGCCCGCGCGCGCCTCGAACAACCTCTTCCTCGGCGCTTCCTCTCCTGCGGAGGAACCCGCCGAGTTCGCGCCTTTTGTGTTGGACGCGAGCCCGGCGGCGCCATTGGCCCCAGCGTTGGAATCCCCCGATGGCGCCGCGTTTGCCCCGGTGCCATCGGTCGGATCAGCGGCGCCGTCCTGCGCACCACCAGCGACCTCTTCATCCACAACCTTCGCGGGCACGAACGCGCCAGAAGAGTCCTCGTCAGTATCACTCGCCGACCCAGAGGTCTTCGAACCTCCCATGGCGACAAACACGACCCCACTCAATACAACGACCGCTCCGACAATCCAGGGCGCATACTGTTTCATCTGTCATCCTCTCGATGCGTGAAGAAAACGCCGCGCGACGCGCGCTCGAACACCCTAGAGCGGAACGGATAAGAAAGCGAGCGCGCTCGCGCGCGTGGCAAAACCATCAGGTCTGTGGGAACATGAGACAAACGCCTCACGGCAACAACCCACGCCAAGCCAACCAACGCCAGGTACGTCATGAACGCCAAACATGGGGGAATCACTCGCGCGCTCTTCAGGTCAACAGCGTTGCTCGCGCTCTGCGCGATCGGCTGCGCAGATGGCACGCTCGAGAAACAAGGCCCACCCCCCCGAGCAAACAACACAAACCCGACAATAGACATGAGCTCGCCCACGGGCCACAGCGACCAGGGGACCACACCTGCGCCGGATATGACTCCGTCCGCGCAGGATATGGAGGTTGGCCTGGATATGTGGGCAGGACTCGACATGACTGCGCCAGGCGACATGCCCACACCTACAGATATGGGCGGAAATCCTCCTGGCGAGGATATGCCATCTCCTCCCACGCCGGATATGGCGAGCATGCCACCTGACTGCTCCCAGGTGATGTCGCGCGCGACGATCCCCTCCCCTCCTCCACAGAGCGCATCCTGGAAATGGGGTGGCGGCAAGGGTTACCCCGGCGCGGTCCAGAAGAACAACGCCTGCATGACGGTCGTCTCGACGCGAGCACAGCTCGAGACGGCGCTGGGCAACGCCTCCGCAGGAGAGGTTATCTACATCGACGACAACGCGAGCATCGACCTGACAGGTGTAGAGCTTGGCATCCCGGGTGGCGTCTGGCTCGCGAGCGGTCGAGGACAGGAGGGGCGCCCTGGCGCGCTCCTCTATAGCGAGGACATTCGCAGACCATTGATTCGCGTCCAGGGGTCAGATGTAAGGATCACCGGGCTGCGCATCCTCGGCCACGAGCCGACCCAGTGCCCCGTCGAGTACCCCGACGCCTGCACACAACCCGATCGCACGGGCGGCACTAACTGCCGAGATTGCACCCGCACGACCATCGGGATTCTGGCGCGTGGCCACGATCGCGTCGAGATCGACAACAACGAACTCGCGGGCTGGTCGAGCGCGGCGGTCAGCGTCCGGGACGCCACCGGCACACATATTCACCACAATGACATTCACCACACCCAACGTCAGGGGCTCGGTTATGGCGTGGTGCTCGGAGGAGACCTCGGCGAGGAGGTCGATGTCCTCATCGAGTGGAACCGCTTCGACTATAACCGCCACGCCGTGGCCGGGAGCGGAGAGCCAGGGCAAGACTACATCGCGCGCCATAACCTCGTCGAAGAGCACGCCATCGGCCACGTGTTCGACATGCACGGCGAAGCAGAGAACGGCGTCGGCCCGCAGGTCGATAGCCCGTATGCAGGCGGAGAGATCCTGATTCATGACAACATCGTGCTCGTGCCCGACTACTACGCCCTCGTGGTGCGAGGACGCCCCGAGCATGGCTCCTACCTGTATGACAACTGCCTGGCCAGGACGAGCGCCTCGCAAGCCGCGCTCCAGCGGTTCTTCACGGGCAACTTTTATCTGGACCGAGGCCCGCAAGGAAACGCGCCGAACAGCTATGGCCAGAGCGCCTCTCAATGCGGCGCGATGCGTTGGTGCATCTCCTCTGGTGGCGAAGGCCCGTGGTCTTACCTGAACACTTCAGGGACCTCGCTCGGCGGATTGCTCGTGGGGGACTTCGATGGCGATGGCAAGGACGACATCTTTCGCGCCACGGGCGCAAAGTGGCAATGGTCGAGGTCGGGCAGCTCGGGATGGCAAGATATCAACACCTCGACCTACGAGGCAGCGAGGTTGCGCGTCGGTGACTTCGATGGTGATGGCAAGGAAGACATCTTCGCGGCCACAGGATCGCGCTGGCAGTACTCTCCAGGAGGGAACGGCGGGTGGCGAACCCTTCGCGACGCCACAGAGCGCGAGGGAGAGCTTCTGTTTGGAGACTTTGACGGCGACGGCAAGACAGACATCTTTCGCGCCACGGGCTCGAAGTGGCAGTGGTCGAGGTCTGGGACATCGGGCTGGCAAGATCTCAACACTTCTGGTGTGGGGCTGGCCTCGTTGGCGGTCGGTGATTTTAACGGCGACGGCAAGGACGACATCTTCAACGCGACCGGCTCGCAGTGGCGCGTCTCCTACGGCGGATCGAGGCCATGGCAGATGCTCTCCGGCTCGAGCTACAAGCTCGATCGCATCGCGCTCGTGGACATGGACGGCGATGGCAAGACGGACGTCGTGCGCCAGGGAGGAGACAGCTGGTGGATCTCGAGAGGAGGCGCGACGGGTTGGCAGCGCTTGAGGATCGACTCGCGCCCACTCGAATCGGTCGCGTTCGGACAATTCGACGCACGCCCTGGGATGGACATCTTTCGAACGCGGTGCCTCTGATATCGCGTTCGAAAAACAGCGCGACGATGTAGAGTGCGCCTGTTCGTTTCACACCAGCGATGAAGACAACAAGGTTACCGATGACTCATGACATGGACGCGGCGCCGCTGCGCGTTGGCCTCTCGATGTGCCTCCTCCCTCGTGATCCTGCGCGCGCGACCTACAACGGGCGGCCATTGATTTATGCCGAGGAGTCGATGGTGCGCTGGCTCATGCGTGATCCTGTCTCGCTCGTGCTCCTCCCATTCACGCCCGGCGCGTCGATCGAAGAGACCGCCAAACACGCCGAGCGTCAGGCCGAGCAAATCGACGCGCTCGTCTTGCATGGCGGCTCGGACATCGCCCCGCAAGCCTATGGCCAGCAACCTCTGAGAGAGGAATGGGCGGGCGACCCACCGCGTGATCGCTACGAACTCGCGCTCTTTCACGCGTGCATGGAGCGAGACATTCCGATCCTCGGCATCTGTCGCGGGCATCAACTGATCAACGTGGCGCTCGGTGGCACCATGCTCCAGGACATCCAGGAGCAACACGAGGGCGCCGAGCGTCACCGTGACGCCGAGACCTACCAACACAACATCCACGACCTCGAAATCATCGAGGGGGGGTTGCTCTCCGAGCTTTACCCGGACACCAGGCACGCGCGCATCAACAGCGTCCACCATCAGGCGATCGACGCGCTCGCGGATGGCCTCGACATCGAGGCAGTAAGCCCGAATGATGACCTCATCGAGGCGGTGCGTTGGGTGGAGGATCACCGCTTTGTCCTGGGCGTGCAGTGGCACCCCGAGTTCCAGAGCGCTGGTGACCCGGAGACACTCCTGCCAGCAGACCCGCTGTTTGAAGAGTTCGTGCGAGTGGCGCGCGAGGTTGCCAGGAGACGCCATCGCGGAGTATGAAGGTCGGGTCATTCGGTTCGTCAACCAACCATGGAAAGGACAGGAGAGGAATCATGCTGACCACACAGGTCTTCGACACGACGCAAGGACGCTTCGCGGACGGACTCCCGGTCGCGCTCGAACAACACACCGGCGAGTCGTGGGAACACATCGGCGGCGGCGTCACGGAAGATGATGGGCGCCTCGACAACTTGCTCCCTGATGGCGAGGATCTCGAGCGCGGAACGTACCGCCTCACCTTCGACACGGGCACTTACTTTGCCGCGAATGGGCAGCGCAGCCCGCTCCCTGTGGTGCGCGTGGTCTTCGAGGTCTCGCGTGATCGCGAGCGCCTCCACCTCCCCCTCGCGCTCAGCCCGCACGGCTACTCCACCCAGGTCGTCTCGGCGCAAAGCTGACACCGGGCGCGAAACCTCACGCGCCAAAGACCTCCTCCAACGCTCGAATCACTGCCTGCACCCTGGGGACAGGCAACATCGCCTTGGCACAGACCAGATAAAGGCGCGCTCGAAATGGCGAGAAGCCAAGATCGAGGGTGACGAGCTCTGTCCGCCAGGGCATATCGCGCTCTTGCTCCGAGAGCAGCATCACGCCAAGCCCCAGCTCGCAAGCGCGCAGCTGCGCCACGTAATCATTCGAGGTAAAAACCGGGTCGAACCCAGGCACGCGTTCGGCCAGCATCGGGTAGGGAAACAGGTGTTGGAAAGGGGGCGCCCAACAGATCCAATCGACATCCTGTGGTCCTGCATCCGCGGGCAAGGTCGCAGCGTATTCCTTGCTCGCGCACGCCACGATCGAGGACTTCGCGCTCCCCAACGTCACCAGCGCAGGCTCATCCGCCTCGATGGCTCGAATGGCAAGATCCGCGTCTCCGCGCGCGAGGTCGATGTACCCGATCCCGGACTGCACCTCGACCAACAAGCCCGGGTGCTTCTCTCGAATGCTCCTCGCCATCGGTGTCAGGATATCGAAGGCTACCCCTGGCGGCGCGGCGATCGAGACCCGGCCAATCGCCTCGCTCTCGGAACCCGCCGCGACAGCGTCGAACTCCGCAGCCCACCTCGCCATCTGCCTCGCTGCATCGAGCAAGCGCTCCCCTTCCCTGGTGATCATGGTCCCCCGACGCCCTCTGCGAAAGAGAGGATACCCGAGTGATTCTTCCAACATCGCCACGCGCCTGCTAACCGTGGGTTGTCCAAGCTCGAGCCTTGTCGCTGCGGCGCTAAAGCTCCCCTCTTCAGCCACCGCCAGAAAAATACGCACGTCATCCCACGACCAATCCTGTATCACCGCGGCTGCTCCTGTTACTCATGTTGCTCAAGGCGCCATGAGCTATTCAGAAATGAATAATCAAAGTCAAATTTAATCCATGTACCATTCAAATCAAAGACATTAGTTTCACGAGCGTGACGACGGTTCACTCCCAAAACACCAACGAGGCCCTCGATGCTTACCCGAACGTTCGCGCCCTATCGCCATCCCGCGCTCCTGCTCGTCTTGCTGCTCGCTGCATGCTCCCAGAGCAAGCTCCCTTCGAACGAAGGGGCGCTCGGCAGTGACGCGAGCAGTGATCAAATGCTCGCGAGCGCGGCGGAACCAGGCATCATACGCCTTACCACGATCACCTCGGCGGACTGGGAGGTGCCACGCTCGGGGTTGATCAACCTCGATGACCCGCGCGCCAAAGCGATCGAAAATGGCGACGAGCCGATCCAGATCTTTGCCTACATCCTGGAGCACCCGACGCGTGGTCGATATATGGTGGACTCGGGCGTCGCCAGCAGCTTTCGAGATCCAGGGAGCGCCCCTGTATCGGGGATCATCAAGCGACAGATGAACACCGACAAGCTCGTCATCAAGCAGGACACCTCGCAAATCCTGAAGCAACACGGGCCGCTCGAAGGCGTCCTGCTCACGCACATGCACATCGATCATGTCATGGGCCTGCCGGACATCCCACAGGATGTGCCCGTCTACGTCGGCAGCGGCGAGACGCATGCCAAAGCAGCCGTGCACATGTTCACGCGAGGCACGGTCGACAACATGGTAGGCCACGAGCGCGAGATCTATGAGTGGCCCTTCGAAAAGGATCAATCGGGGCGCTTCCAGGGGATGCTGGATGTGTTCGGGGATGGGATGCTCTACGCATTGCACCTGCCAGGACATACACCAGGCACGACCGCATTCCTGGCTCGCACGACAGATGGACCGGTGCTCTTGACAGGGGATGTCTCGCACACGGATTGGGGTTGGCGCCATTGCGTCGAGCCCGGGAGCTACAACCTCGATGGCGACGGCGCGGCAGAGAGCCTGAAGGTGCTGCGCGCGCTGCAAGCGGAGCTCCCCTCGCTCGAGGTTCACCTCGGCCACCAACCTCACAAGGCGAATGAAGAGCATATGAGCTGCGCGCGTTGAGCGCGCATCAGCGCGCCTCTTCCTTCCTTCGAGCCCTCACATCCTCACGAGAGCTCTATCCCTTCATATCGCACGAAGGCGTTGAGCTCGATCCGCTCGAGCTCGCCGATGTTGTGGAACCCGAGCGAGCGGTAGAACGCCTTTTGCTCGGGGCGATTGTCTGTCAGCAAGACCTTTTGGCGCACGTGCGAGAAGCGCTCCAGGCATCGCTCGAGCAACGCGCGCCCGACGCCATTGCGTTGATACAACGGCGAAACAAGGATATCCTGCAAGTACATGATGGAGACATCGTCCGAGAGCACGCGCGCCAACCCGACGAGCTGGTTGTTCGACCTTGCCGCGAGCACGAAGCTCGAGTTTTGAACCGCGCGCTCGAGCCTCTCGGGGTTGGCCGTATAAACGGTCCACCCCACAGACTCGTAGAGCGAGAGAAGCTCTGCGCGTGGGATGTCAGACTCTTCCTGGTAGACAAACTCCATCCTGGCTCCTGGGGCTCCCGCGGTGCTGTGAGATGACGAAGGGGTCAGGAGGTGATAGAATACCCTCCTGACGCGCGGCGAGAGTCTATAACACGTTTGTATCTTCCACACGAGGATCACCCTGGTTGCATGAGAGAGCGGTGATGCAGGGAAAAGCCTGTCGATTCATGCTGATTGTGTGGGCCTTTGCGTGGCCTGCGCTCGCTACGGGGCAACCCCCTGGCGAGGTCGCCAGCCCGCGGCCTGCGGCGGTCCTGTTCGAGGCAAACTTCCCCACCGCGACACGCCACCACGACGCCAGCGGCAACCTCAGGCTGCTCACCCACATCGACCAACCTCGCCCCACCCACGCGACCTCATCACGCGAACACGCCGTGGACTTTATCGCGCGCTGGGGAGAGGCGCTGGGGCTAGCGCCATTGCAATGGCGCTATGAAAAGACCGAGCGTTATCGAGGTCGCGAGGTCGTGCACCTCGAACAAACCTCGGGAGAGCTCACAGTGATTGGCGGCGCCATGCGCATGACCTTCTCCGAGCGCGGAGATCTGCTTATGCTCACCTGCCAGACTTACAAGGATCTCTTGCCGCTGCTGCGCGGCCCCATCTCGCCAGCGCGAGCGCGCGCGATGGCCGAGGATCGGTTTGGGGCGACGGTGGCCTCGCAACGCGCCGTCGCGCTCCCGCTCGGGGCCTCGGGGAGGATGCTACTCGTGCACGAGCTGTTGCTCGAGCGCCAGGGCGCAGAGATCGCGCGCACACGCGTCAGGATCGACTCGCGCGATGGCCGAGTGATTTCCAAGACCTCACTGGCGCACGCATTGTGAGGGGACGCAGCATGCACACCTGGAAGAGAATCATCCCATGGCTCCCCTGCTCGCTCGCGCTGCTCGCGCCGAGCGCGGCGTGTGGCCCTGGCGGTGATCCCGAGCAGGACATGCCCGTCTACACCTCCCCGATGGTGGATATGCCCTCGACAGAGGTCGAGGATATGGACCCGGATATGAGCGCGCGTGATATGCGCGACGGCGCAGATCTCCCCGACTATGACGGCCCCCTCATCAAGGACAACCCGCGCGGGCTCGCCTGGCCAAACAACCCCAAACAAGATGAACAGACCGAGCAGGTCGTGTTGGCGCCTCCGACCGATCCTCTCGGCACGCTCGATGGGCCAAGTTACTCGGTGTATTTGTGCGCGAACGAGGATGGCGAGGAGCTCTACATCGACGGGATGATGATCGGGGCGCTCTGCACCGAAACACAACGCGCCCTCCCCGAGCGCGGCGAGTATCTGCACCTGCGGCCACCGCAAGATATGGCCTCGGCCAATGATTCTTTCTCCGAGGTGCACACGTACTTTCACATCGCGCAGATCTCGGATTACTTCGCGCGAACGCTGGGATGGGAGCGCGCGCCAGAGCACATCCCCGTGGTCACCAACTTCCAGTACAAGCTGACCCAAACAGGCGCGCTCGAGATCGGCGGTCGCGTCGGCTGGAACCCGGTGGACAACGCGTATTACATCGAGCCCGACGGGTTCGCCGGGTTCGGCGCGCCGCCGCGCGCGAGCACCGCGCTTGTCTTTGGCCAGGGGATACACGCCGACTACAGCTATGATACGAGCATCATCTACCACGAGTACGTACACAGCATCATCGGGCTCGAGGCGTTCCGCAAAGACTTCACCGACACCTACGGAATCAACACCACGCCGCGCGCGATCAACGAGGGCCTCGCAGACTTCTTCGCCGCGACCTTCAGGCAAGATCCTCGCATCGGCACGTTCGCGTTCGCGCCGAGCGCAAACCTCGTCGTGCGTGATGTCTCCGTCAAGCGCACTTGCCCCGAGGATTTTGTCGGTCAGTACCACTCGGATGGGCTGATCCTCGCGAGCATGCTCTGGCACCTGCGCGATGTGCTCGGAGAGGACGCGTTGATGCCATTGATTCTGCACGTCCTCTCGAGCGCGGACATGACCACTGGTTTCGATATGTTTGCCAGGTTACTCAGCGCCGAGGCCGCCATCGCAGGCCCCGAAATCTCGCGCGAGGTCAACGCCGCCATCGAAGATTGGGGGTTAAAGGGCTGCACGCGCGCCAGACCGATCGGCACCTTTCAGGCAAACGTCGACGCCGCGAGCTCGATCCGGGTACCTGGTCTACATCAAGTCGAGGACCCCGTCTTCACCGACTGGGTCCCGGCCTACCTGCAATTTGTCGTCAAGGTGCCGCGCGGAAAGTCCGTGCAGTTGACCTGGTATATGGAGGCAGCGAGCATTACCGCGCCGCCGCCAAGGCTCGACCTCGCGCTCAAGCGACGCGCGCCGCTCAGGTTATCCACTGACACAGGCGTGGCAACGTTGGATGAGGACTCGCTCTTCGAGGTCCCCATCGAGAACATCTCGGCGCAAACGATCACCTTGCCGCCCGAGTGTCTGGCGCAAGGAGACGAGGTCTACCTGCTCTTGCGCAACACCTTCCCACGCGGCGCGAACATCACCTTCCTCGCCGCCTACGAGCTCGACTTCCCCTCCGAGGGGCGCAACGTCGTTTCTTGCGCGCCCTGAAAGTCAGGCCAAAAGCACATGGGCGGCGTGTGGGTTCAGGCAGGTTGCCCCTCGTGCAGATCGCCTGAACGGCGCATTTCCTGTGCCCCACCGACGCGTCGGTGGCTGAGCAAACCGAAGGGGGCCGGGGTGTTTGGAGGCGCGGGTGGGGGGGGGGCCGCC
>JAYZVO010000047.1:0-12110 GCA_036155555.1 Myxococcota bacterium | reverse complement strand
ACACAAATCCGGGGGCTCTACAACCCCCGACGCCCAGAAAAAACCCCCCCCCGCTTCTTTTTTGTTCGGTGCGTCAAGACGACTCAGAGCGCGAGGGCGACCTCTTGCTCCTCGGGAAGCTCCGCCTCGTAGCGACGGATCGAGAGGTCGAGGTACTCATCGTTCATCTCCATGCCGACGTAGCGGCGCCCGTGTCGCGCGGCCGCCACGCCCGTGGTGCCCGACCCGGAGAACGGATCGAGGATAAGCTGGCCCGGCTCGGTCGAGGCGAGCACGATGCGCTCGAGCAACTGGAGCGGCTTCTGGGTGGGGTGCTTTCCTTGCACCTTCTCCTTCTTGCGCGGCGCCATGATGCTCCACATGCTCTTCATCTGCTTCCCTTCGTTCATCTCCTTCATCTGCTTGTAGTTGAAGGTGTGGCGCGTATCCCAGTCACGGCCTGCCCAGATGATCGTCTCGGTCGAGTGCGTGAAGTAACGGCACGAGAGGTTGGGCGGCGGGTTGACCTTGAACCAGGAGATGTCATTGAGGACCTTGAAGCCAAGGACCTGCATGGCGTAGCCGATGCTGAAGATGACGTGGTGTGTGCCCGTGACCCAGATGCTGCCATTGGGCTTGAGCAGGCGCTGGCATTGCTCGAGCCAGCGCAGGTTGAACGCGTGGTTGTCCTCGGCGCCCTGGGACTTGTCCCACTTACCCTTGTTGACGGAGACCATCCTGCCGTTCTTGCAGGTGACGCCATCGTTGGAGAGGAAGTAGGGAGGATCGGCAAAGATCAGGTCGAACTGCTCCCCTTCGAGCTGCTCGAGCAGCTCGAGCGAGTCCCCTTTCAGCAATGAGAAGCCGTCAGGGTGGCTGTAATAGGGGTCGTTGGCGGTAGCGTTATCGAGAAAGTTCGGTGTGGCGCTGGTCATAAGAGCAAAGCCTCGAGCAATCGACTTGCGGCGAAACCGGCGAGGGGTCCTCGCGGAGTGTGCGGTCTTCGCCTTCCTTGTCTAAAAACCGGGCCTCCAGCCCGGGCGTCCCATCCTTGGGACATTGCTTTCTCGCGCCTGGCTCGACTCTGGCGGCGATCTTCGTGATCGGCAAACGCCAAGGAGACAAGCTGTTTTTCGGGCGCGAATGACTCGCAGCGTGCGAGCTCACCACCGAGTCTGACTCGGATCGACAGAGTGTCAAGTTTTCCTATCAAGTTCCTCGGGGAGGTCCATACCGAGGGGAGATCGCAGCCCTTCTTGACGCCTCCTTCAATGGCACAGACAATGCAATTCGATCCTACCGGAACAAAGACCATAGACGATCATACTCCCCGCTCTTTCTCCCTCGCACCTTCAAGGGGTTTTGCCGTGAAGACATCTCATACATTTCGTTGTGCTCTCGTGGCCGCCATCGCTTGCGCAGCGGTAGCTTGCGGCAAAGACAACAACAGCAACTCGACGAACCCGCCTCCGATCATCAAGGAGAACAACACCACCAACAACACGGCGATGAACAACACGACGCCGAATAATAACAACACCGCGCCAAACAACACCTCGCCAGGAAACAACACGACGCCGGGCAACAATACGACGCCTGGTAACAACACCACACCTGGCAACAACACGACGCCTGGCAACAACATGCAGAGCGCGGTCGGCGCATGCGAGGACATGGGGACGGTGGATGCGTCGATGACACCGCAGATCATCAACGGCTCGACCGCGGATGCTTCTCTGGAGAGCGTGTTGCAGACCCCCTGTGGTTTTGGCAACGCGCCGGAGCGCTCTTACCTTTTTGCGTTCGACAAGCCCACGCGCGTGACCGCAGCGGTCACCAACGGGAGCACCTCCTGGGTCATCGACGTGCGCAACGGGACCTGCGAGGCGACCACGAGCCTGACCTGCGACGCCTCCCCCTCGCGCACCTTCGTGGTGCCCGCTGGCGAGACGCGCCTGATCACGGTCGAGCCAGAGAACAACTCCAGGGGCACCTTCGAGCTGACGCTCGAGTTCGAGGAGCTGGCGTGTTTGCCCGTCGGCGGCACGACCTGTAGCGGCGATGACATCTCGCGCTGCGAGCAAGGTGGCCGCGCCGAGACCGTCTACACCTGCGGCGAGTCGTGCTCGATGGACTTCTGCGGCGGGGATCTGTGTGAGAACGCCGTGGAGGTCTCGAGCTTCCCTTACCGCTTTGAAGGCAAGACCAACGCTTACGGCGATCGCCTCGACTTCGACGACGCCACCGAGTGCTACTACCCCGACGGCGAGGGAGAGGATGGCATGGGAATGGGGATGCCCTTTACCACCGTCGGCGAGGACGTGACCTTCAGGCTCACAGGCTTGACGGCGGGGCAGTTGCTCACGGTGGACGCGCGCCCCTCGATCGGAAACCAGGGGGACAGCGCCATCTTCGTGATGGACACATGCGACAAGAGCACCTGTCACATTGGCCGTGATCTCGGCGACGCGCTCACCGACTGGGAAGTCCCAGCCGATGGCGATTACATCGTCGTGGTCGAACGCCGCACCCTCTCTACCGCAGACATTGTGGTTGAGATCGACGTGCAGTGATGCGAAAATTTTTCACAGTTGCGCAGCGATTACATACCTGGACGTCAAGAAAATGACGCCAGGATGCGCATCTGAGGACCATCGAGACTCGGCACACCCCTTGCCTAATTCATAAGACAAGGTGAGAAGTGACGCTCACATCCAGTCGTGCAAAATCACTCGGTGATTTTGTGACGTCTCTGCCCATCGGATGCTCGAACGTCTTGAACCCCCGGACCGCACGTTCGGTAGCGCTTTCGCTAACCCTTGCTGGTTGGAGCCCACAATGAGGCAGACGACGTACATGAAGAGAACTCTTTTCAGCGCAGCATTTGCTGCAGCCACGTGCTTGACCATGAGCACCTCGGCGCTCGCATACGACTTCAGCGAAATGTGCGCGCCGATCACAGAGCACGACACCACCGCCGGGACACCTGATGTGATCATCATCGTCGATGTCTCCGGCTCGATGGGCAATGACGGTGGCGGAGGCAAGTCCAAGATCCAGATCGCGCGCGAGTCGATCTCGGAGTTGGCGCAAGCGGTCGGTCGCACAGGCCCTTGCACCATGTCCGACCGCTCGGGTTGTGATCAGATCCGCCTGGGCCTCGGTCGCTTCAGCAACAGCGCATCGATCGATGTCAAGCCGGCGGAGAACAGCTACGCCACCGTCGACACGACCGTGGATGGCTACAACGCGAGCGGCGGCACTTACATGGGCGCCGCCGCGAAGCTGCTCTTCGAGTCGAACGAGCTCAAGAACGCAGAGCGCCAGGGCGTGGGCGTGCTCATCACCGACGGTGCGCCCTCTTCCAAGGGGACCGTCGAGCAAACGATCCACTACAACTGCGCCATGCGTGACCGCATGCCAGGCGCGGTGCCAAACTACGCGGTGGGCTTTGGCTCGGGCGCTGATCCTGACACCAACTCGCTCTTCGCCGCTGCTGGTGGCACTGGTGAGTGTTGCGCGGGCTCGAGCTGCACCTACCAGCCCAGCCAGATCGTCGATCCGTGTGACTTGCCACAGCGCAGCTCTACACAGAAGAACGGCGACCAGATGCTCAACAGCAACGGCAGCCTCAAGGACAGCTACAACTGTCGCGGTAACCTGCAAGCAGACAACGCTCAGGCGCTCAAGGACACGCTCCTCGAGATCGCTGGCAACGTCGCCTGCACCTTCCCGCTCGAGATCCCAGCGGACTACCCCGCAGGTAACGGCGCGGACGAGGACCCCGAGGCGACGCGCGTGGAGTTTAACCACGCCGTCTTCGGCCCCAACATTCGCGTCCCTGGCATCGACCCGAACAACCCGAACAAGTTCTACAACGATCTCGTCAACGTCTACGGCGTCTCCCCCGCAGCTGCCGATCCTTACCGTGGTGAGGGTTGGTTCTTCGCGGACCAAACGCGCCGCTCGGTTCGCCTGACCGACCGCCTCTGCGAGGAGGTCAAGTCGGACAACATCCAGGTCACCGAGACACAGGTCGCCTGTCTTTGCGAAAACACTGGCGAAGCATGCGACGTGCCTTGTGGTACTGACCCGGACGCTGGCTGTGAGATGAACGAACAGGGTGAGATGGTCCAGTCGGGCCGCTGTCGCCCTGGCGTCTACGAGTGCAACTTCGGCGTCGAGTTCTGCCAGAAGTTCTACTCGCCGCAACCCGAGATCTGTAACGGCCTCGATGACAACTGCGATGGTGACATCGACAACCTGCACACGGCGAACCCCGAGCAGGATACGGATGACCCGAACGACGGCCCTGGCCGCGAGTTCCAGGAGTGGGATCAGAACATGACACCGCTCACCTCGCGTGGCCTGAGCGAAGGTCTCTTCTGCGCCTACCAATCCGTCTGTGTGTGCAATGGCGGCGCTCAAGACTTCGGCCCGATCCCGAACAGCCTCGACAACGAATGGGAGCTGATCCTGGACGAGTACGAGGCGAAGAAAGACCAGTGCAAGTGTATGGCAGGTCTCGAGACTGGCGGTGGCGCGACCTATGGCTCGACCCCTGACGAACCAGGCGCGGATGACGCCGCCGTCTGTACCGTCTCGGCGGTTCACCCCGCGGCACCTTCGGCTGGCTTTGGCCTGCTCGGGCTGCTCGGCTTGCTCGGCCTCTTCAACATCCGCCGCCAACGCCGTCGCACCCGCTGATACGACAACCTGAAGAACCTCACCTCACATGTTTGAAAGTGTGAGGTTGCAAAAAAACCTCGCCAGCGCGGATGATGCGTTGGCGAGGTTTTGTTGTCAGGGGCCAAACATTACCGAGAGGAGCCAGCATACGGCGGCTTCTGCTCGACCCATTCGGCCCGCACGCACTGCGCGCTCCAATGCATCGATAGCGCCGCGTGAAGATGAGCCCAGAGAAGGCATACACCATGAATTATAGAGGTTTGACGCTCGACGCATTCCAACAGGAAGCGATCGAAGAGATCGAACAAGGACACAGCGTCATCGTCTCGGCCCCCACCGGAACCGGCAAGACGCTTATCGCAGACTACCTGATCGAGCGCATCCTGGAGGATGGCGGAGAGGTGATCTACACCTCGCCGATCAAGGCGCTCTCGAACCAAAAATACCGCCAGTACGTCTCGCTCTTTGGTGAGGAGAAGGTCGGGCTCGTCACCGGTGATATCGTCATCCGGCGCGACGCCCCCTTGCGCATCATGACGACCGAGATCCTGCGCAACATCCTGCTCGAGGGGCGCCATGATATGAACCTCGTCGAGCAAGAAGACGAGGAAGGGTTCGTCAAATCGCCAAGCTCTCCAGCCGAGGCAGACATCCCCGACCTTCGCCACCTCAAGGCCGTGATCGTCGACGAGATCCACTTCCTCGACGACCCCGACAGGGGAACGGTGTGGGAAGAGCTGCTGATTTATCTGCCTCACGAGATCCGCATCCTCGGACTCTCCGCCACGCTCTCCAACCTGGAGGACTTCGCGGGCTGGTTGAGCAAGGTTCGCCACACCGATATCAAGATCATCCACGAACCGCGCCGCACCGTCCCCCTCCAGTTCTTCATGATGAGCAACGAGACGGGGCTGCTTCCCGTGGATCGCTTCAACAAGAAGTTCGCGCAGTGGCGCGGGAGCAAGGGGAAGCGCTCTTCGCGTGGGAACAAGCGGCAAGGAAAGCGCGACCAGACCAAGCATATCCAGGTCATCGAATCACTCCACAAGGGGAGCTTTCCGGCGCTCTACTTTATCTTTAGCCGCGCGCTCGTCGAACGACTCGCTGGCGACTTGAGCCACTCGCAGGTTGGCAAGAGCATCGGTGACAAGAAACTGCGCGAGCAGATCTACCCTTACCTCGACGCCTTCGAGGTTCAGAACCCAGGAGTGCTCACCCGCAAGTTGCACTCGATGTACACGCGCGGGATCGCTTTCCACCACGCCGGGCTCCACGTGGCGCTGAAGAACCTCGTCGAGGAGCTGTACGAGGCAGGGCTCATCCGCGTGCTCTACTGCACGTCGACCTTCGCGCTCGGTATCAACATGCCCGCGCGTACGGTCATCTTCGATGGGCTGACCAAGTACGATGGCACCGCCATCAACCCGCTCACCGTGCGCGAGTTCATGCAGATGGCAGGACGCGCCGGGCGCCGCGGCATCGACACCGAAGGCGATATTATCATTCGCCAGGACTTCCAGGATTATGAACGGGTTCAACCTCTTATCCGTCGCCTCCTCGGCGGCGAGAGCGAGCCGGTGGACTCCTCGTTCAACCTCTCTTTCCATGCGGTGGTGAACCTGCTGGCGAGGTTTGAAGACGAGAACATCCGCGCGCTCTTGCAGCAGAGTTTCAAGGCATGGCGCAGCAAGCAACTGGCAAGAGATCTGCGCGATGAGATCGATCGTCGTGGGGATTTGCTCGACCAGAACGAGCAAGCACGCGAGGACGAGGATCTCACCAGCAAGCAAGCTGCGCGCAGGCGGCGTCACAGGCGTCGTCTGGCGAACCTTCAACGCAGGCTCGTCGAAGAGGAGCGCCCGAGGCTCTGGGAGGAGTTTAACCGCAAGCTCGAGTTCCTCCGCGCGCATGGCTACATCGGCCAGGACAACGAGCTCCACGCCGCGGCCAAGGTGCTCCAGAAGATCAAGATGGAGGAGATCTTCTTGACGGAGCTGCTCATGAGCGGCGTGCTCGAGGATCTGGAGCCAGACGAACTCTACGGGGTGATGTGTGGTCTGGTGCAGACCTTGCCACGCAGCGCGCGCGTGGCGCACGGTGGCGCGAAGTGGCGTGATATCCACGGGCGCATTTTTTCGATCTATCAATCGGACGTGGTCCAGGGCGCCGCGCTGCTGACGGACACCGAGGTGGTCTGCACGCCAGAGGTGATGCCGCTTGGCGAGCGATGGGCCAAGGGAGAATCACTGCCGGAGTTGATGAAGGAGATCAACAACCCGACGGATTTGAGCGGTGATCTGGTCGGCGCGCTTCGACGAGCAAAGGATCTGATCAGCCAGATCCGCGCGGTGTATATCGAGGATGATGAGAGGCGCAAGATGCTCTCGGAGCTGATGCGCCGCGTCACGCGCGATGAGGTCGAGGTCGTCTACTGACCTCGACCTCTGTGGCCAAGGTCAGGCTCAGAGCCTGATGGCGACAAAGATCGTGCGGCCACCGCGCAAGACCCTCATCCTGAGCGGCTCGCCCGGCGTCCTGCCGGACAGCGTCTTGATAAAATCACTCACGCCAGCGAGCTCGGTGTCATCGACCTGGAGGATGATGTCTCCGGGACGCAGCGCGCCCTCTGCGGCGCCTCCAGGCTTGACCTCGAGCACGTAGACGCCTGCGGGAGCCTCGAGCCCAGCTTCGCTCGCTTGCTCTGGCGTGGTGTCGATAACCTGGATGCCGAGCTCGCGGCGCTTGGGAGGATCTTCCGTCTTCTTGGTGGCGACCTTGTCTTCCGGGGTCGTGCTCTTGGCGGTCGGCACTGGCGGCGTCGCAGGCTCGGTGCTCTCGGCCACCTTGGCTTTGTTCTCTCGATCAAGCGTGAGCTTCTCGGTGTCCGGGCGTTCGCCGACCTCGAGCTGGAGGTTCAAGATCTGACCTGCGCGCAAGACCTCGACTTCGACGACCGTTCCGGGAGGCGTCTCTGCGACAGCGAAGAGCAACTCCTGCACACGCTGTGTGCGCACGCCGTTAAACGAGAGGACGATGTCTTCGACTTGCAGCCCCCCTTTCGCGGACGGGCCATCCGGCTCGATGCTCCCGATAAGGACGCCGTAGTCAGGCTCGAGCTTGAGATCGAGGGCGCCGATAAGTTCATCGCTCAGGCGTTGCAATCCTGCGCCCACGTAACCTCGCACGATGTAGCCACGCGACTTGAGCTGCGGGAGCAGCTGCTTGACCATGTCGATCGGCACGGCAAAGCCGATGCCTTGCGCGTCGCGAATAATCGCGGTGTTCACGCCGACGACCTCTCCCGCGAGGTTAAAGAGCGGGCCGCCCGAGTTGCCGGGGTTGATGCTCGCGTCGGTCTGCAAGAAGTTGTCGTAGAGCCCCTGCCCGAGGTTGCGTCCCTTGGCGCTGACGATCCCTGCCGTCACCGAGTACTCCAGCCCGAAGGGGTTTCCGATCGCCACCACCCACTCGCCAACGCGCAGCGCATCGGAAGAGCCGAATTTGGTCGCCTGGAGGTTTGGCGGGGCCTCGATCTTGAGCAAGGCGATGTCGGTCTTCTTGTCTGCGCCGATCAGGCGAGCCTGGTAGCGCTTGCCCCCTTCTTCGAGGAGGACTTCGATTTTTTGGGCGCCAGCGACGACGTGATAATTGGTGATGATATGACCATCGGCCTCGACGACAAAGCCGGAGCCCTGGCCCATCCTCGGCACCACGCGCTGTCCCCAGAACGGGTTCGATACCGACTGCGCCATCTCCGTCTTCACGGCGACGACCTTCCCCTTCTCCTGCTCGAAGACCGAGGCGACATCGGGCAAGCCACCGCGCACGACGGGCGCGGGCTTGGCGGGTGTGGCGTCGGTAGTTTCCGCGGCCTCTGGCGAGGTCTCGGAGGGTGTGTTTGCGGGCTGCTGCGCGTTGGCCTCGCTTATGGTGAGGCGAGCTGGCGAGCTGGCCGGGCCAACGCCCGCGATAGCGGCGCAGAAGGTCGTGATCATCAGGGTCGTTTTTATGGAGCGATGCATCGAGCGTTTCCTCTTTCTGGACACTTGGCAGGAGGTCATCCAAAAGCACCTATAGCACAAGCGCGAAGGATGACGCAGGTTCTCATCTTCCCCACCACGGAGACAAGTCATCTCCGCACTGATCAGGGAACAACCTACAGGGCGATCATTAATCCTGCGGCATCTCGCGACTCATGAGGTATCCGTGCGCGAAAAGAACGCCCTGGCAGAAAAATCACCGTTGATGAAATAAACCCTCTCATGGTCTCGTTGGTTTGCCACGTGTGATGAAGACACACGCATCCTGAAAGATGCCGCACGCTCGAAGCTTGCCGCCTCTCTCGGGATGAAAGGATGTTGTTTTATGTGGTTCCTCTGCCCGAGATAACGCACGGGAACCAGCAAACACCTCACCCTCCAGACAGACGCAGATCGCCCGACGCATGGCCTCGGGCAATGATCTTTGCGGCTGCTCATCTGGGAGGCACATCCTTCATAAGCCCTGCAAGAGGATGGGGGCGAGCTGTATATGCGTACATGCTTCGCCCCTTTTGTTTTGCGGTTTATGCAGGTGTACCTGCCGGTGCGCGAGATGTCATGAGCGAGCGCGTGAGGCCCCCAAAGGAGGGACGCGATGAGTTCCAGCACGTCGAATACAAATCTCACTCACTCAAACGAGGACGAGCAGCAGGACTCAGGCGTACCCGCCGACGCGTTCCCGCTCGCGCAGCTCAAGCAGCTCACGCTCGCGCCTCTTCACGAAGTCGAGGCCGACGAGGAGGACGAGCAAGCGCTCTATCCCTGGGAACGCACCGACATTCCTCAAAAGAGCTTCACCGACTTGCAGTGGGACCAGCTGATCAAACAGCTGGCCGACCTGACCGTCAGCCCCGAAGGTCGCTTGCTCGCCATGGCGATGCGCCCCATGGAGTCCAAAGGCGCCATCAAGCGACGCATGATCGAGATCATGGAGGGGCAACAGCTCATCGGAAAAGACGAGCACCCTCCCCTGCGCGGCCTGAGTGATATCCGAAAGGCGGTCGCCTACGCCGAGCGCGGCGGAAAGCTCGTCGCCGAAGATCTCTATGCCATCGCGCGCAACTGCGATGTGGCCTCTCGCACATCGCGCTACTACAGACAACGCGCCGAGGTCGCGCCTTATCTGGCCGAAGCGGCCAACGACCTCGACGCGTGCGATGACCTGCGCCAGACGCTCAACCACGCGGTCGAGCCAGGCGGCAGGCTCTCGGACCACGCCTCGCCAGACCTTGGCAGGCTGCGACGCGCCGTGCAAAGTCACCACGACCGCATCCGCACCCGCGTCGACCAGCTCCTCAAGAGCGAGGAGATGGAGCACCACCTCCAGGATGAGTTCTTCACCGTTCGAGAAGACCGCTACGTGCTCCCTGTGCGCGTGAGCTCGAAGACGACCGTGGGCGGCATCGTTCACGGTTACTCCTCGAGCGGTCAGACGGCGTTTATCGAACCGGATGATTTGATCCAGCTCAACAACCAGCTGCGCTGGGCTCAGATCGAGCTCCAGGAAGAGGAAGATCGCATCCTCTACAGGTTGTCCGGCATGGTCGCAAAGCGCGCCAATGCATTGCGCCAGAGCATGGATATCCTGGCATACCTGGACATCGTGTTCGCGGGATCTCAGCTCGGGCACAAGCTCGGCGGGACGATCCCCGAGTTGACCGATGGCGAGCTTAACCTCAAGCGCGCCAGACACCCGCTGCTCTGGATCAAGTTCGCGCGCACCATCGCCGGGGAGGAGGTCAATGACACCGTCCCCAACGACGTGCAGCTCGAGGACGACGCGCAGGTCATGATCGTCTCCGGGCCAAACACCGGCGGCAAGACGGTCCTGCTCAAGACGCTGGGGTTGTGCTCGCTGATGGCGCGCTGCGGGTTGACCTTGCCCGTGGATGAAGGCTCCAAGATCCCGCTGTTCCGAACGATCTACACCGACATCGGTGACGAGCAATCGATCGAGCAGGATCTCTCGACGTTCTCGGGGCACCTCAAGAACATCAACACCTTCATCGAGAAGACCGATCACACCAGCCTGGTGTTGCTCGACGAGTTGTTCACCGGCACCGATCCTATCCAGGGCGCGGCGCTCGCGGTGGCCTTGCTCGAAGAACTCACCACGCGCGGCGCCACCACGGTCGTCACCACGCACCTCGAGAGCCTCAAGACGCTCGCCTTCCAAAAGGAGGCCTACGCCAACGCGTCGATGGGCTTTGACCTGGATACGCTCGCGCCGACTTATCGCGTGATCTATGGCCTGCCAGGGAGCTCTTACGCGGTGCGCATCGCGCAACGCCTGGGGTTCCCGCAGGCGATCATCGAAC
The DNA here is from genome assembly GCA_036155555.1 of Myxococcota bacterium. Classification (GTDB taxonomy): domain Bacteria; phylum Myxococcota_A; class Bradymonadia; order Bradymonadales; family Bradymonadaceae; genus JAYZVO01. The sequence goes on along the minus strand of JAYZVO010000047.1, from coordinate 1,084 downwards.
GCGCCAAGGACGTGCTCGATGGTCAGGAGCACCAGTCGGTCGAGGAGATCCTCGCCACGCTCGAGGACAAGCGCGTCGAGATGGACAAGGAGCAACGCCGCCTGGATCACCTGCGCCACGAGGCCGAGTCCAGGAAGGACAAGTACCAGCGCAAGTACGATGGGTTGTTGGCGCGCGAGAAGGATCTCGTCCACAAGGAGACGCGCAAGCTCAAGGGTGAGTTGGACGCGGCAAAGGCGCTCATCAAGGAGCAAATCGCCGCGCTCCAGCGCAAGGGAGACTTCGCCACCAAGGAGTTCAACCAGCAGGAGCTGGAGAAGCTCCGCGATGGGCTCTCGGGAGTGGAGCGGACCATCGAGAAGGCGGCCGATTACACGCGCCCGCCCGAACCTGGTCCCAAAGGTCTCGCGCGCATCAAGCGCCAGGATCTGTCCGAAGGGATGGAGGTCTACGCGCAACCCTACAAGCGCCAGGGTGTCGTGGTCGAGTACGAGGATGGCGCGCTCGAAGCGATGGTCCAGGTCGGCGCCCTCAAGATGAGGATTCCGGTCACAGACCTTTACTTCACCAGCGAAACCGCGCGCCGCGATCATGTCCGAGGCGGTGGCAAGAGCAAGGGCACACGCCAACGCTCGGGCGCTGGCAACAGCAACAACGCCGAGGTCCACGCCGAGCCTGGCTTGCTCCCGCAAACCAGTGACAACACCGTGGATCTTCGCGGGATGCGCGTGGACGAGGCGCTCGAGAAGGTCGAGCTCTTCCTCGACGCGGTCTATGGCGCCAACCTCGGCGGCGCCTACATCATCCACGGCCACGGCAGCGGCGCGCTCAAGCGCGCCGTGCGCGGATGGCTCCCGACCTCGAGCTACGTCAAGGAGTTCCGCCGCGGCGAGCGAGGGGAAGGTGGAGATGGCGTGACGGTGGCGTTTTTGAGGTCGACCTGACCCGAAAAAGCGGTGAACCACCGTCGGTCTGACGCAAAGAAGGGGCCCAAAAATTTATTTTTTCCGTTGCAGTAGTTGTTCAGCCGGAAACAAAAAATTTTCGGGCCCTTGATTTCTTGGGCGGGGCGTGGGTTTAGCGG
>JAYZVO010000046.1:0-39330 GCA_036155555.1 Myxococcota bacterium | reverse complement strand
CGCGAGACATGCCCCCCGCTCTACACGACCTGAAATGAAGCTCCGCCCACGCAAAACTCATCACAAATTCCGAAGTCTCCCAAAGTGGGCAACCAACGCCGAGTCTGCCCCCCTCCCGAACGCAGTGCGAGATTCAGGAGGGCAAGGCTCGCGGCCTGCCGCGGGCCTTGCCCTCGAAACAAGAACGCGGACGACCGAGAGCGAGGGCCGCAGGGGGTGTTGCGATCGTGTGCAGATTCGGTGTGAATCCCTCGGAATCGTTCCTTGGTGGGCTGTTCGCGCACCTCTAACGGGTTATGATCCACGACAACAGGCCGCAAACCGCTCGGAGGAGTGCCCGTGTTTTACGCAGATGTTTTGGATGTGATCGTGATCGTGGCGTCGACTCTGTTCGCCGCAGTTATCCTTCGCGGCGCCGTGCTCGAGGTCGCCAGGTCCGGGTTAAAGCGCTCGGCGCTCTTTGGTCTGGCGGTGCGCCTGTTCACAGCGCTCCTCGTGCCAGCCGCCGTGGTGATCTTCGGAGTGAGAGGGTTCGAGTCGCTGCGGCTCGTGTATCACATGGGCGCGGTCCTCTCGATGTTGCTCGCGATCACGCTCGCGGGCGCGCTGTTTGTTGGCCGAAGCAAGACCGAGAAGCGCGAGCGGTACGTGGGAACATCGCTTATCGCCCTGCTCGCGAGCGTGATGCCGCTCGCGTTGTATATGACCTTTGTCGAGCCTTACCGCGTGGTCGTCGAGGAGGTCGACGTCTCCATCGATGCCGCCCGCGCCGGGAAAGAACCTGTGCGCATCGTGGTCCTTGCTGACATCCAAACCACGGGCATTTCGGCCTATGAAGAGGAGGTCTTGCAAAAGGTCAACGGCTTGAAGCCAGACCTGATCCTTATCGCGGGTGATGTCTTGCAAAACCACTACGACCGGGAGGCCTATGTGCACGAACTCCCCGAGATGCAACGTTGGCTAAACCGCCTGCACGCCAAACATGGCGTTTATTTCGTGCGCGGCGACGCCGATGATGAAGCTGAAGAGCTCGTCGCGGGCGTGGACCTGACCTTTCTCGAGGATGAAAAGACCTCGCCGCTCGCCATCAAAGATCGACAGATCACCATCGGTGGCGTCGATCTCACCTACTACCAGCCAGCGTCGCAAAAACTCGCCAACGAGCTCGAGACCGCCCCTGGATTGGAAGACATCCGCATCCTGCTCGCGCATCGCCCGGGCGCCGCAGAGAACGCTCTGCCACCAGCGGGCAACGAGTCACGCATCGACCTCGTGGTGGCAGGACATACCCACGGAGGACAGGTCGCCCTCCCCTTCTTTGGGCCGCCGATCACGCTCTCCGTCCTGCCGCGTCATATCGCCGCCGGAGGATTGCACTGGCACCATGGCCGCAGAGTTTACGTCAGCCGAGGGATCGGAATGGAGCGCAACCGCGCGCCCAGAATGCGACTTAACTGCCGCCCCGAGATCACTCTGCTGACGTTGCGTTGAGCTTGTAGTTTGCTGGATCAGTCGACCTGATAAAGCGTATTGCCGCGAACGCAGGTCTCCTCGACGCCGTCGTGATCCTCGAGATAGACGAGCAGATCACACATCTCACCGGCATCTTCCGTCCAACGAACCGGACGAATCGCGACAAGGTCCGCGTCATACCCGGGCTCGATCAAGCCGATCTGCTCTCCTCTCCCGAGCGCCACCGCGCCACCGCGCGTCGCATACCACAACAGCTCGGCAGCATCCGTCTCGGAGTCGGTCAACCTGCTCGCGTCAAACCCTCGCGAGCAACACTTGCGCAGCGAAAACGTCCTGCCCGCGCCGATATCACTCCCCATCCCCATGCGGATGTCTCTGGACTTGACCTCTTTGAGCGGCATCGGCCCGCTGGCCAGGAAGAAGTTGCTGTCAGGGCAGTGCGAAATCGCCGCGTCGATCCTGGCGATCGCATCCCATTCGCGATCCTTTAACCAGACACCGTGCGCGAACAGGCTCTCCTTTCGCAGCAACCCCGCGTCCTCGTAGACGCCAAGATAATCCTCGGCGTCCGGGAACGCCTCGGCGGTCGCGGTGATCTCGTCCGGGTTCTCGCTGATGTGCGTCTGGATCGGCAAGTCATGACGCGCAGCGAGCGCGCCCGCGGCCTCGAGCAGATCCTGTGTGCAGCTGAGCGCAAAGCGCGGCGTGACGCGAAAGCGCAAACGATCGCGGTCTGCGCCATGCCACTTCTCGACGAGCTCCTCGCACGCCGCGATCGCCTCCTCCGTGTCGAGCAACAACGCCTCGGGCGCGCCACGGTTCATCAACGTCAACCCGACATCCCCGCGCATCCCCACATCGTGCATCGTCTCGAAGAGGACATCCGTTGCGCCTGGATGGCTGCTGCTAAAGATCGATGCGCAGGTGGTCCCTTGCGCGAGCATCTTCTGGCAAAAAACCTTCGCGATCGCCTGAGCATAGGCCGCGTCGACAAACTTGCTCTCTTCGGGAAACACGGACTTCTGCAACCATGGCAGCAGCGGCCCCGAGGCGCTCCCCAAAATCATCGTCTGGGGAAAGTGGATGTGCGTGTCGACAAAGCCCGGCATCCACACCGCGCCAGGTCGCGTGATGTCGTGCTCGGCCAACCTGTCAGGATCGGTCGAGACCTCCGAGATCTTGCCATCATTGTCGATGACAATGAGCGCGTCTGACAGCAGCGTGAACGTGTGCTGATCTTCTAGCGGAGCGAGCACGCTCCCTCGTATAATTCGTTCTGTCATGATGTCTCTTTAACCATTATCCATCGAGACGAGCGCCACGCCCACGATCGCGAGCAGCGCTCCAGCAAGTCGCATCCAACTCAACGGCTTGCCATCGACCAGCGTGTCCCAGAGCATGCTCACGGTCACCTGCGCCACGACAATACCTACAAATACCTTGGCCGCCCCGAGTTTGCTGATCGCCCACGGAATCCCGGCTATGATGCAGAACCCGAAGATCCCTGGCAGGATCATCCACCAGGCGACCTTCTCGAATCGAAACTCGCCATGGAAGACCTCGGGGAAAAAGCCAGGGAACGCGCGCACGCCGCCATAGAGACCCAACCCCAGAAAGAGCACGATGACGCTGTTGAGCGCGAGCGCGCTCCCCAACCCCATCTCCAGCCCCATCTTGCGGTTCAAGGTCCCCTGCAACACCGTCACGGTGCCGACTAGCAAGGGAAGCACCCAGAAGATACTCAAGCTCACTCCTCTTCGTCACGGGCTGCGCCGCGTTCAAAATCACTCGGGCCGCGCTCGGGGAAGAGCGACGTCTTTAACTGGATCAACTGCGCGGCGACGCTCACGGCGATCTCTTGCGGCGTCGAGCTCCCGATCGAGAGCCCCACGGGCGCCGTGATCTTCTCGAGCTCCTCGCGCATAAAACCTCGCTCCATCAACGCCGCCTTGATCGCGCGCAACTTCGCGGGCGCGCCCATCACGCCGACAAAAGGAAACGGCTCGCGCAACGCGCCCTCGAGCGCCTTCGTGTCGGAAGGGAAGTCCGCTGTCATCACCACCGCCATCGTCAAGTGCGGGTGGCTCACCCTTGCCGAAGCCTTCGCATAATCACTGCACGCGATCTTGTGGCGAGCGCTCGTATTCCCCACGAACTGCTCGAGGTCGGCGCGTGTGTCGATCACCGTGACGACATATCCCAGCACCTCGAGCTGGTTCGAGAGCGCCAGCCCACAATGCCCGCCACCAAAAATCACCGCGCGATTTAGCTCCAGCACTTGCTCTTCATACACCCAGCTCGAACCATCCTGACGCAACCTCACGGCGCGCTCGCCAGGTTCGGGGTCCTGGTCCACGAACGAGAACTGTCCTCCCGTGGTGATCCTCAAGATGCCCGCGCGATCCTCGCGCGATCTCTCGACAGCCAGTGAGACAGGCTCGAGCGCATCATCGGGCGTCAGCACCAGCGACAGGTTCGTCTGCTGGCCAGCACAGATCATCCCCGAGGTCGCGCCCGGCGCCTCTTTGCGGTGATACAACGTCTCGACCGAACCGATTCGACGGCGATCGGCCAGCAACTGTCCCCCCATCGAGAGGATGTTCTTCTCCATGATTCCGCCGCCGATGGTCCCGTAAACCTGACCATCGGCGGTGAGCATGAGACGCGCACCTCGGGTGCCGGGAGAGTGCCTGGTGTGGTCGGCGACGAGGGTGACGAAGACGGCTTCGTTTGCCTCGAGGCGAGCGCGTACGTTGGTCCAAAAGTCCAGAGTTCGCATCAGCCTTCGGGGTCTTTTGGTCCAGGAACATCGCTCCCCTCGACGCTACAGAGCGCGAGCAAGACGCGCTCGGGCGTCATCGGGGAGTCGTAAGGGATATGCGCCCCAGGCTTGAACGCCTTGATCGCATCGCGGAGCGCGAACCAGGCGCCGATGCCATACATCAATGGCGGCTCGCCCACGGCCTTCGAACCATACGGCCCGGTGGGGTTGTCATCCTCGATGAAGCGGACCTCCATGTCGGGCAAGAAGTCGCCATCGGGCGCCTTGTAGGTCGAGAGCGCAGAGGAGAGCAGTCGGCCATCCTCGCCATAAGCCAATTCCTCGAGCGTCATCCAGCCGATTCCTTGCGCCAGCCCCCCTTCGATCTGGCCGATGTCGACGACCTCGTTGATCGGGCGCCCGAGATCATGCGTCAGCTTCACCGAATCGATCGTGTACGTGCCGCGCAAACCATCGACGGTGACCTGTGTGATCGCCGTGCCCCAGACGTGGTAGGCGAAGGGACGCCCCTTCTCTTTCTCGGCGTCAAAGTGCAGATCGGGCGTGGCGTAGAACCCGTGCGCCGAGAGGTCGACGCGGTTCAGGTATCCCTGGAGCGCCAGATCACACCAGGTCAGCTCGCTCGGTTTCCCGGAAACAGTGACCACCTCGTCCTCGAGATCGAGCGTCGAGAGATCCTCCACACCGAGCTTCTCGGCGGCCAGCGCCAGGAGACGCCCGCGCACTTGCTCGACGGCCAACATCGTGGCGTTGCCATTGAGATCGGTCGTCGCGCTCGCGGCGCTCGGGGACATGTTCGCCACGCGCGTGGTGTTCGTCGTCTCGAGGTGCACGCGCTCGGTGCGCACGCCCATCGCTTTCGCGCAGATGTCGCGAAGTTTCGAGTTGACCCCCTGCCCCATCTCGACGCCACCTGTCGAGAGGCTCATGCTCCCGTCGGCGTAAACATGCAGCAGCGCGCCAGCCTGGTTGAGGAAGGTCTTCGTGAACGAGATGCCAAAGCAAATCGGCATCACCGCGATCCCCTTGCGAAGACGACCCCCTCTGGCGTTGAACGCGGCGGTCTCTTCGAGCAACCCCTCGAACTCGAACCCTTTCATCGCGTCCTCCCAGGTGATCTCTCCCTGGGCGCGCTCGATGAGCTGGTCGTAGTGAAAACGATCCCCGTCGACGAGCAGGTTCTTTCGCTGGAGCTCGTGGCGAGGCATCCCGATCTCATCGGCAGCTTTCGCCAACGCGCTCTCGATGACAAACATCGCCTGAGGCCCACCAAACCCACGAAACGCCGTGTGCGGCTGGAGGTTCGTGCGACAGCTCGCCGCCATCACCCTCACGTTCGGGATGCGGTACGCGTTGGTCGCGTGGAACAAGCTCCGCTCGAGCACTGCGGTCGACAAGTCAGCGCGCGCGCCAGCGTTCTGGTAAAGCTCCGCCTTGTACGCGACGAGCGTCCCATCCTTCATCAACCCGAGCTTGAAATCCGCCGAGTAAGGGTGGCGCTTGCCCGTCATCTGCAAGTCATCGACGCGGTTCAAGACGAGCTGCACTGGGCGGTTCGTCAACCTCGCGGCCAGCGCCGCGATGCACGCCCAGGCGGTCGCTTGATCCTCCTTCCCGCCAAAGCCGCCGCCCAACCTGCGCACGTCCACCTCGACCATATGCGAGGGCACGCCCAGGATGCGCGCCACGGCCTTTTGCACCGCGTAGGGGCTCTGGCTAGACGTCGAGACCGTCATCCTCGCGCCTTCTTCCGGGGTCGCGCGGGCGCGTTGGGTTTCGAGATAAAGGTGCTCCTGGCCTGCGATATCACAGCGCCCTTCGACGATGACATCACAACCGGCGAACGCCTCGTCGACATCACCCGCCTCGAAGGTTCTGGCTGGCGCGATCAGCTCGCCGCGCGCATACGCCTCGCGAGGATCGACGATTGGCTTCTCCTCATCGACCTCGACCTCGACCAGCGTCGCTGCGTGTCTGGCGGTCTCCGGGGTATCCGCCACGACGATGGCAACCGGGTGGCCGATGTAGGCGACCTCGTGGAGCGCGAGCAGCTCCTCGTCTGCCAGGATCGCTCCGATCTGGTTCTCGCCAGGGATATGTCTGGCGGTATAAATCGCCTCGACCCCTGGAAGATCGCGCGCGGCGCGCACGTCGATCATGCGCAGCTCGCCCCTGGCGACAGGTGAGCCGACCACTGCGGCGTGAAGCATCCCTGTGGGGAAGGCGACATCGTCCACGTAGAGTGATTCGCCGCGGACGTGATGAATGGCGTCGTAGTGTTTCTTCATGGCGAGACCTCCGTGGCGGCAAGGTGCGCGCCGAGGACCGCGTCGATCCCCGCGCGCTCGGGGAAGAGCTTGTCAAAGTGCGCGAGCAGCAGTTGCCTCGCGAGCAGGCTCTTGTATCGCGCGCTCCCGCGCACATCACTGATAGGAGCGATCTCTTTCATCGCGCGCTCGACCATGCCGTGCATCGTCGAGGCGTCGATCTGTTTTCCGACAAGCCAGGCCGAGGTCTCCTTCAAATAAAGCGGCGTCGCCGCCACGCCACCGAGCGCGAGCCTGACGGACGCGATCGTGCCATCTGCCGCGAGCTTGATCCTCGCGGCGCTGTTGACCGTGGCGATGTCGAGCCAGCGGCGCTTGGAGACTTTTTCAAAGCTCACGTGCTCGCTCGCTGTGTCGATGCGGTCGAACACCAGCTCCGCGACGATCTCGTGCTTCTCCTTGGCGAGCGTCTTGTAGCCAAGGTAGAGATCCTCCAGGGGAAGCTCGCGCTTGACGTTCCCATCGAGCTTCTGGAGCACGACCTTCGCGCCGAGCGCCATCATCAACGCCGTCATATCCCCGATGGGAGAGGCGTTGATGAGGTTGCCCGCGATGCTCGCGCGGTTGCGAATCGGCAACGAGGCGATAAGCTGCATGTCCTGCTCGATCGTCGGCAACATCGCCTGGATCTCAGGGTTTTGCGCGAAATCCTCGAAGGTCGTCAGGCCACCCACCATCACGCGCGTATCGTCGAGCGTGATGTAGGCCATATCCCCTCGAAGACCCAACACCTCGACCTCGTCGGTGCGCGGGATCTCCTCGCCGCGCTGCACATAGAGGTCGGTGCCGCCCGCGATGATGAACTCCGGCGAGCTCTTCTCACTCCTTGGGAGCGGCTCGATCTGGGAGAGACGCGCGGCGACTCCGGACAGGTACTCTGGCAAGAGGCCATGCTCGACGAGCGCGCCGACGCGATCCTCACTGCTCCATACGTCGGCAAGATCACCGCCGCTCGAGAACTTCGAGACCATATCCTGGCTGGCGCGGCGGATGGAGCCATAACCCGTGCATCGGCAGAGGTTCCCGCTGGTGGCGTCCTTGAGGCCCTGCTCTGTTGGCTGCGCGTGCCCGCTCTGCATCATGTACCAGCACATCGAGACGATGAATCCTGGCGTGCAGTAACCACATTGCGAGCCGCCGCGATCGACCATCGCTTGCTGCACCGGGTTGAGCGTCCCTTGCGCGAGGTTGAGCCCTTCGATCGTCAAGAGGTGCTTGCCGTGCAATTCGCCAAGCGGCGTCAGACACGACGTCACCGGCTTGTAGCGCACCTTCCCGCTCTCATCGAGCTCGCCGATCATCACAGAACACGCGCCGCAATCCCCTTCCTTGCACCCTTCCTTGGTGCCCGTGAGGTTCTGGCGCAAGCGCAACCAGTCGAGCGCGAGCATCCCGGCGGATTCCTCCGTCTCGATGTGCCGCTCGTTGAGTATGAATTCCACGCCCATTGTATCGATCTCCTCGCAAGTGATTCAGCGCGAGGCAGCCTCCATGAGAACACCACCTCGCATCGCGCATGAAACGCCGTTTCACGAAATTACAGGATAGTCTTCAGGTGGGGGAGAGGCGCAAGCGCTTTCTTGTCGCGCTCCACCAGTGTTTCGCTGCCTGAGCGAAAAAGCCGCCGAGACTTTTTGCTCACCGGGCTGCTCGACGCGACCCCACAGCAAAAAGTCTCGGCGGCTTTTTCGCGCGCCGCTCGGGCGCAAAAAAGAGGCCAGTGAAAATCACTGGCCTCTCGAGGGTTCAGGTCATGTGGTTGAAATTAGAGCGGGGCGCACTCGCGTGGCGCGTTGCAGTCCTCTGTGCAAGCCCAGGCTCCCGTCGAGGCGTCGCAGAAGCAGCTCGAGGGGACACACACCGCCGCGTCAGATTGAAGGCATGCCTGCCCCTGAGCACAGTCCGCGTCCACATCACACTCCTGCTCCGAGGGGTCATCGCCACAGGCAGAGGTCTCGTCCTCGACGCATGCGCGGCGCTGGCCACAATCCGCCGTGCAGATCCAGCCGCCAGCTTCCTCATCACAGGAGCAGGCCGAGGGGACGCACTCGTTGGTTGCCGAGAAGCCGCACACCTGACCGGCGCCGCAGTCATTGTCCTGCTGACACTCCTGATAGGAGGGGTCATTCATGCCATCGCACAACTCTGGCCCGGTGCCAGGGTCCATGCACCCGAGCACAGGGTTGCAATCGTCCGTGCAGCCCCAACCTCCGGCCGGGTCACAGAAGCAGCTCGATGGCACGCAGGCATCATCTCCTGTCGGCGCGCAGACCTGGTTGTTCGAGCAGTCTGAGTCCTGGTTGCACTCCTGCTCGGAAGGATCTGGCGTGCCATTACACGTGTTCGAGACATCAGCGCACTGACGAGGTGCGTTGCAGTCCTCGGAGCAACCCCATGTGCCGGTCTCCTCGTCGCAGAAGCAGGTGGAGGGGACGCACACCGTGTCGTCAGACTCGACGCACGCCTGGCCCTGGCCGCAGTCCGCGTCCACATCGCACTCTTGCGCGGAGGGGTCCGGACCACAGGAGCTCGTCGACTCGGTGACACACATGCGGCGCTGTCCGCAATCTGCCGTACAACCCCATGTGCCGGTCTCCGCGTCACAGAAACAGCTCGAGGGGACACACTCGGTGGTCGCCGAGACACCGCAAACCTCGCCCGAGCCACAATCTGCATCCACCGCACACTCCTGCGCGGAGGGATCGGGCGTCGAGCAACCTGTCGAGGTGTTGTTCGGCGAGCTATTGTTATGCGTCGTGTTGTTTGGCGAGATGTTGTTGCCAGGCTCGGGGTTGTTGTTGAACCAAGGGTCGTTGTTCTCTGGCGGGTTCAGGATCAGATCGCGCAGCGGGTCCTCATCGCCAGGAGGCAACATCGGGAGGTCCGAGCAGGCGACCCCGTTGGTGCCAGGGATCTCGTGGCGGTAGCTCAGATCGGGAGGGCAATCGAAGCCCTTCTCGATGATCATCTGGTTCATCACGCAGTACTTGTGACCGTCGACGAGCACGCGATTCTCATCGGGGCAATAGCCGGGCTCATCATCGTCGACGTTGGGGCTGATAATACACGCGGAGAGCATGAGCATCATCGATGCTGCCGCGAGCGTTCCTAATTTCAAGTTCAGCGTTTTCATGTCTTCCTCATCAAATGGCATGTCAGGCCGTCCGCCGCCTTATGCTTTAAAGACTCTAGCAAAGTTCGTCGTGTTTTCGTGTGTGCTCCGAGAGAGGCGCATTCCTTGCCGGGCGCGTCGCCAGAGACGCCCTGTAAAAGGTGCAAGTCCATCCTCTCGAAGGTCTGTATCAATGCGTCGTCTCGGTCGCGTCCTCCTCACGCGCTTCGGCGGCCTCGATCGTTTCCAGGGTCAGGTCCATGGGCGCCCAGCAGAGCGTGGCGCCCATGGAGATGGCGTTTGGGTCCTGGCGCGCTGCTTCGTCGAGCGCGCTGAGTTCTCGCCAGACGTGCTCCTCGTAGAGCGCCTTGAGGCGAGGGAGGTCTTCGGCGCGAACCCGAAACTGGAGCGAGCGCGCGAAGGCTTTCTCGTCCTTTTGAAAGAAGCGCCCGAAGACCGCGTCGGTCACGTTGCCGAGCAACGTGTTCAAGGCGTCGATGCGCGCCATCAGGTCATCGCGCACCAGGCGTTGCTCGCTGGCGACGACCTCGTAGGTCGTCGTCCTGCCATCCATCTCGCGGATGCGGCCCTGCTCGACGAGCAGGTCGATCGCGTCATCGACGGCTTCTTCCTTCGAGGACGAGAGGTACTGCTTGATGCGTTTTCTGCTGAGCGGCTCTGCCCAGAGCATGAACTCGATTCGCGCTGGCAGCTCGTGCTCGAGCTCGGGCAGAAAGAAGTTCTCGCGCAACCTCGACGAGAGCATCGAGACCTTTCGCACCGAGACCTTTAACAGCTCGGCGGCGTCCTTGAGCTTGAAGCCCCCATCGAGCAGCTCCTTCAAATACCCCAGCTCCACCCACTCGCCGACCTCCTTCAGAGGCACCCCGAACGCCCGCGCGAGGCGCACGCCAGGGACCATCATCGAGTAGATCACGCGCCGCTCGAGTTCGAGCGCCGCGCGCTCCTCCTCGCTCTGGAGTGTCTCTTCGTTCGGGTGATTTTGATTCGAGTCACGCATGTTTTTTCGTGTTTCTTTTGTTTATCACGCAAAAAATTGCGTGATGTGTCGTCGATGATTCATTTCTAACAATCTCGGATTTGCAAAACAAGAAAAAAATTGCGTGTTTTGTCATTCTTTCCCGAGAGCCGCTCACAATGCGGTCGTCACAGCCCCCACCCTTCTGGTAGAGGAGCATGGAGGCTTGTGGAGAACACGCGAAGAGAGGGCGGAAAGGTGAGAAGGCAAGTTCGATCGGGGAAGTGGGTTCGTGTACTTGTAGCGCTTTCGATGCTCTCGATGCTTTGTGCTCATGGCATCGCTTGCAAAAAGAACCGGCCAGATCCGACGCCGGAAACAGTCGTCAAGGACCCGCTCTCGCCGATCCCCGAAGAGGTCCGCGAGATCATCGCGTCCGAGCGCGCCATGCTCGTCATCAAGCTCGACCCGGTGGCCTACAAGAGCTTGCACCGCCCGCTCGGCGAGAAGCTCGCGCCGTTTATGTCGTGGCTTCCCATGCAAGGCTCCTGGTTCCAGGAGGACATCTGGGCAGGGCTCGCCACGCTCGACGAGCGCCTCGACACGAGCGCCATCTCCAGAGAATTGCCCGCCTACCTGATCATGGGACTTGGCCGCGGCGAGTCGTTCGAAGCATGCGTCGAAGCCCTCCTCCCCTGCCCTCCCGAGGCGTTACACGAGGTCGACACCTTCACCCTGTTGTTGCCGACCTCATCCTTTGAAGCGCTCGAGGCCAGCGTCCAGGACTTTATCCCGAAGCCGCTGCATCGCACGCGACGGCTTGGCGAGCGCTACGTTCAGGTCGATATCAACGAGCGGTGGGAGGAAGCAGGAGAGCTCATCGATTATCAACGCTCGCCCAGGCGTCAGGTCACCGCAGCCGCCGTCGAGACGCTGGCATCTCCTGGCGCATTCTCGCTCTGGATGAATGGGAAGACACCCAGTTACCTTGGCGCCGCGATCAGTTGGGGGCAGCTCTACAGCGCGCTCGCGTTGGCGACGCCCGAGATGCGCGCCAAGCTCACCGCCCATGGATCAGGCGTCATCGATCAGGCGATGCTCGTCAGAAACCCCGCGCTGCACGAATATCATGACTTCGGGCTCACGGTCCGCGCCGCGCAGAAGAAGGCGCACCTGGATTTGGTGATGTCGAGGACCGAGGTCGGCGCCAAGATCGCGGTCGCGGCTGACCGCGACGCCGAGGCGGCAAAAATCCGCGTCCCCAACGCATTTATCGAGGCCGAGATCGACTATGATCTCGGCGAGGCGTTGCGGGTCGCGCCGCGCGACGATCGCGAGGATATCCTGACCGCGATGAGTTATGGAGGCCCGCTGGCCAGCTTGCAGATGTCGATGCGCCCGACCTCGACATTGCGCGCGCTCGCCAGGCAGGTCCCCGAGAGCACCATCCTCACCACCGCTCGTGGGATGCGCCTCGCGTTCTCGCCGGATGTCGACTACGCGCGCTCTTCGCCCATCGGCATGCCTGGCCTGTTTGCCTTCTCGCTGCAAACCTACGAGGAGGATGTCGATTGGCTCCAGCAACTCGAAGGGGCGCCAGCGTCCGCCAAGCTGACCGTGAAGCGTGTGCGCGAACGAGAGGATGACCTGATCCTGGGGATTTCGGGCGGGACATTTCCTGCGAGCCCGGTCGGTGAGGTCACGAAGCTCGAGCGCACGCGCATCGCGTGGCATATGGAGCAGTTGCCCGAAATGGGCGAGGCGATGGGGATGCGAAGCTCGCTCGAGCTCGCCATCCTGGATGTCTTCTCGAGGTTGGGGTTGATCGAACTGGTATCGACGAGCACACCGGCGGCGTTGCGCTGGCGCGTGACGTTTGGCGAGCACGTCCCACCGGAGAAGGGGTGGGAGCCCGCCAAGCTTTCACAGGCAGAGCCGTGGTGCGCGCGGGCGGAGTTGTTCGAGTTGAACGTGGCGCTCTCGGGCGCTGGCATGGCAAGCCCCGAGGCGATGGAGACGCTGCTCGAGCAGAGAGCGCGCGCGTTGAAGGCAGCGCTCGAGGCCACCGAGGCGTGCACTTTTGCCAGAGGTTACAACGAGCGCAGCGTCGCGCTTCAGGTCGGCGCGCTCGAGTATCAGGTGGCGCTGTTTGCAGAGGATGCCTCGTTTGAAGATGCGCGCACATCGGCCTGTGCCAAGGGGCTGACCGTATATTGCGATGAGGCAGTCGCCAAAAAACAGCGCGAGGAGTGGTCGCGTATTGTGCCCGCAGCGAACGAGCCCACGGACGAGAAATAGTCTGGCGAGTTCTCTTGCTGTAGTAACGTTTACTGACCCTTGACCGACAGCGACGAGAATTTCCCATGCCACGCCATTTGATCACATGCGTCGACATCCTTCATGGGTGGGGACCACCGGCGAGCCCGCGCGAGCAAGCGCTCGCGGCGGATTATATGCGCGCCTCGAGTGGGTGGTACGAGCTCGGGTTGGAGATCTCGGCGCCCTCGCGCGAGCGCGTCATGGAGCTCTGGAAGGATCTCCCCGAGCAGCGCCCGCTGCTCGAGCCGCTCGTCTACGGCTACCCTTGCGAGGAGTTCAAGCGCCCCTTTTACCGCCACGCCGAGCGCGGCGGTTGGGGAAACTATCGCGCCTGGTTTCGCTACGACCCATCCCTGAGAGGATATCTTCACCGCTTCGTCGTGCAGCGCGCGTTGGATACGAGCGACCGAGGTTGCGCGCTGGACGCGAGCGTCTTGTGGGCGCGTCACTTTGGCGGCGGGATCGACGCGTGGCGCGCGGCGGCAAACGCGATCGGCGGCGCTCGTGGCCGCGCCACATTGTGGGAAGATGTGCTCGTGGACCAACACTACCTGACGCCGATCGAATACCAGCGCCTGTTTTACTGCCGCCACGAGAAGAGCTGGGAGGGTCGACATCTGATCTACCCGGATCTTGCCATCGACCAGGATCTCACCATCGCGCGCAGGCCAGCGGGCTTGCTCTTGCGCAAGGCCGTCATCGCGAGCCATCGCTTCGCGCAGGAGGCATGGAGCGTGGAGGACGAGGAGCGGTATGCGCTGGCGCTCGCTGTCCTGGAGCCAACGCAACGCCGAGGATGGCGCCCTTCCCTCCCCGTCCTCAAGCGCATCGAGCGGCTCGCCGACGAGCTCGCGTCCTGAGCCGTTGTCCTCGCACCGATCCAAAGAACAGAAGGTTCGAGCGAATAAATCGGGCAAGGGTCGAGGTTGTTCGGATCGCAAACCTGACGCGAGAGGATCATCCACTCGCCCACCCGACAAGAGCCAATGCACCGACCACCTCACTCATCAGCAGTCAACGTCTCGCACATCTGGGGTTGAACCTGTCCCGAGCGCGCCTGTGTTTGTCGCTTCTTGCAGACACGCGCGGTCTTCTTCGGGGCAGGAGATCTCTTCAGACAGTGTGAAAAGGCAACCGTGACGAGCGCGCCATACGCGCGCTTGGCTGAGAGGGTGAGGCTCGCCATCGAGCCGCCGTTTCTCCAAACGGAGAGAGCGCTCTGATCCAAAACAACCAAAAAACTCAGATCAAGTGATGGCGAGGTGCGCCCTCCTCTATGCAAGATAAGAGGAAGGAACCATGAAAGTTGGAATCGTGTCGGATATCCATGGTCAACCCGACAGGCTCGAGCGCGCGCTCGAGCATATGGAAGAGATGAACGTCGACCGTATCCTGTGTGCGGGTGACCTTGTCGACAAGGGACCGGATTCGCAGGGCGTGATCGAACTGATCCGCGAGTGCTGTATCCCATGTGTGATGGGAAACCACGACGAGAACGCCGTGCGCCACAACGCGCTCTATCTGAAACGGGACGCGGAAGAGACCGAGCTCGACGAGGATGCGCTCGCGTTTTTGGAGGAGCTCCCGATGACGCGAGAGTACGTCTGGGAGGGTCAGCGTCTCTTGCTCGCGCACGGAATCCCGACGAACAATCAGCGCTACTTCTGGCCAGACAAGACGCCCAAGGAGTTCAAGCGATGGGCCAGGCATTGCTGGACGGACATCGTGATTCTCGGACACACGCACCGCCCGATGCGCGTGGAGTGGAATGACCTGCTCATCCTCAACCCAGGCTCCATAAGCTCCATCCGAGGCCGAGACTCGGGGACCTTTGGCCTCCTGACATTGCCAGATGCGCGCTTCGAGGTGTTTGATCTCGAGACGTGCGAGGGTACTGTATACTGAACAAAGAAACAGCGATGCGAGATTCTCGCATCGCTGTTTCTTTGTTCAGTGGTGTGAGGGCTGCACGAGGTACGTATTCTGCGTGAATACGAGGGTATCAGAAGTAGATCTGGGAACCAATAGAGAGAGAATCAGTTCTTTCTTCATTTTAATATAATGCAATAGTTTATAATAAAAGAGGTCATGCCTTTGTGAAAGGACGGTGATCGACGAGGTGTGCCCGAGGGTGTAGACAGGATAGACAGGGGTGACGCAGACAAAGAGCCAACGATAGGGAGGTCGAGGCGATGGCAGAGGAAGGAGCAGAGCTTGAGTGGGAGGTTGGAGATGCCCCCGAGCGTGTGCTGACCGAGGAGGAGCGCGAGCGCCGCGCGTTGTTTGCCTTGATGCGGCCTGTGGCCACGGCGGCGTTCGATCTCAGGGCGCCGCTCGACTGGTTAAAGGGCGCCATTCAGACGGCGACGTTTGCCGCCGGGCGTTCGCGCGGGGTGGGGTTGCGCGAGGTCGGCGAGGTGCTGGACGTGAGCATTTCGAAGGTCGCGCTCCTTTCGAAGGACTTCAAGCAAGGGTTGTTTGGCAGTGACGAGGAGCAAGCGCTCGAGCTTCATATCGAGCGTATGTTGTCAGCAGAGCCCTTGACGCTCGCGCGGCTTAACCAGGTCCTCCCCGAGACCTCCATCTCGGATATCGAGGAGGCGCTCGATCGCCTCGAGGCCAACGGGCGCATCAGCTGTGAGGGGGAGGGGGACTTCGCGCTCTATCACCTGGACATCGACGCGAGCCGGAGCGACTGGGACCAGCTCTTGCTGGGGATCGATGCCCTCGGCGGCGCGCTCGATGTGGTCGCCGCGGGCGTGCTCGCGCGCACCGGAGTAAGGCCGAAGGCGCCGGGCGATGAGGCAAAAGCAGGCGCCTCGAGCGCGCGCGTCAGGTTGCCGAAAGAGGCGCTGGGAGAGCTCTCGGAGTGGAGCAAAAACCCTGCTGATCCAGATGGGATACGCGCGCTGGCGGACGCGATAGAGCGCGCGAAAACCATGGACGAAGACGCCTGCGTCGAGGTCGATCTGGCCACCTTCTGGTGTATTGCTCCGCATTGCTGACGGCGCGGTATTTGTTCATTTTGCCTCAAATGCGACAAAACGCCTTGCGATGGATTCGTTAGCATGTTTGAATAACGGGCGTTTTGCCTCAAAGTCGTATCGATGACCAGGAAGAGTGAGAGAGCATGGATGCTTTCGACGACAACGCGCGCGCCAGCTTGGGACGCTACTTCAAGTCTGTAGCGCAAGCGCATGATGTAACCCAGGTGATGCTCTGCGAGAGCCTTGGGATCGAGCGCGGGATGATCTCGCGCGTTTGGCGTGGTCTGGTCAAAAAGCCCGCACATTATGCTGCGATGGCCGAATATTTCGGGCTCACGCTCGAGGAGGCGCTCGAGCGCGCCGTCCAGATCGACGAGGCGCTAACCACCGAAGCCATGGAGGGCTTGGATATGTCAGCAGCACTGGACACGGACTTCGACGCGCTCGATGACGGGCCGCTCGAACGCAGCGGCGCGTTTGGCCCCGATGGGGTCGTCATCGCCGTCGCCTCGGAGAAGGGAGGAGTCGGAAAGACCGCCCTCTCCGTCAACCTCGCGCACTTGCTCTCTCAGGCGGGACACGCCGTCCTGCTCATCGACCTCGACACGCAAGGAAACGCCACGCGTCACGTCGGCGAGGAGATCGGCGGCGAGGCGCTCGAGGCTTCGACCGATCCCAACAAGGAGGTTCCGCTCGAGGCGGAAATCCGCACCTACGGGTTTGACCTGATTACAGGCGGTCGATACCTGCTCGGCGCCGTCAGCCACATCCAGCAAAGGCGCGTTCCTTCCGTGGTGTTGCGCAAGTTGCTCCGCCCCTTGCGCGAGCAATACGACGTGATCTTGCTCGATACGCCTCCGACGCTCGGCCTGATCTCGATCAACGCCATCGTCTCGGCCACGCACCTGCTCATCCCCGTCCAGCTCGAAGGGGGCGCCGTCGATGGCCTCGACGCCGTGCTCGAGACCGCTGACGAGCTCCGGGATATCAACCCCGAGCTCGAGCTGCTCGGCGCCGTGCCCGTCATGCACGACCGTCGCACCGCCATCTCCAAGATGCTGCTCACGGCCGTCCAGGAGATGGACTACGCTCGCCCGCTCAACACCGTCATCTCCCGCAACGTCTCCGTCGCCGAAGCCTACCTCGCCGAGGAGCCCGTCTCCGTCTACAACTCCAACAGTCAGGGCGCGCGCGACTTCAAGAAGCTCGCGACTGAAGTAGAGAGGAGGCTTCGTGGTGAGTGGTAAAGACAAGCTTCGACAGAAGATCGGCGGTCGCCGGTCCACACGACAGATGTACGCCGACAAGCGCTCGGATCAGCCGATCGAGCTCGACACGCTCCGCCTCGATGGCGGCACGCAGCCTCGCGAGGCGTACGACGAGCAGGTCCTGGGCGAATACGCCGACCGCATGGAGCTCGATGATCGCGGCTTCGTCGTCGATCCTCAGGGGCAGGCATGGGAGCCGATCGTCCTCTATGATGACGACGAGCACCTCTGGCTCGCTGACGGCTTCCACCGCGTGCGCGCTGCGCGCTCCAAGGGGCTCACGAGCTTCCAGGCGCGCATCATCGTCGGCAATCAACGCGACGCCATCAAGTACTCGCTCTCGGCCAACGCGCGCCACGGCCTGCGACGCACCAGCTCGGACAAGCGCCGCGCCGTCCAGCGCGCGCTCACCGATGACGAGTGGGGCGCATACTCGGCGCGCGCGCTCGCCGAGCTCTGCTCCGTCTCGGACTTTTTGGTCCGTCAGGTTCGCCAGGAGCTCGAGGAGAGCGGTGAGGTCGAGGCGCCCACGCAGATCGTCGGCGCCGATGGCAAGATCCACGATGTCTCCACGCGCACCGTCGAGAAAAAGCCCGCACCCAGCAAAAAGAGCAAGAAGTCCTCGAGAAGCACCTCCAAACCGAGGGTCAAGATCGCGCTCTCCGACAAGGAGGCGCTCTCTGCTGGACTGGATGCATCCTCGACTTCCTTCGATCAGCTCGACAGCGCGCACGAGCTCGCCGCCGCCGCGTGCGTCATCGCCTACCCCAAGCGCGTCGTGCACTTCGACGCGATGTGCGATCACCTCGGCCGCCTGCTCGAAACACAAGGAGCGCTGATCATGCCACTCGAGCACGGCAGCGAAGCCCTCAAAGGTGCTGCCGCCCTGGAAAAACTCGTCGAGCGCGGCCAGCTCGCCGCCCCTCGCTGGGTCGCCATCCAGGACACACGCCAGGTCGCGCTCGTCTGGGCACATCAGGAAGACCTCCCTACCTGGGCACACGACCTCCAGGCGCTCATCGATGTCCTCGACCCGGAGTCGACACAGTTGCTGGTGTGATGTGAATCACACGCCCTGCGGCCCGCAAAAAGAAGCCGCCGAAAAATGATGCTGAGAGGTTGGAGTCGTTTGATTCCGTCCAGCATCATTTTTCGGCGGCTTCTTTTTGCTCGCGGCAACAACCTTCGGATCTGGCAGTGAGTTTTGCGTAGGGGAGGTTCGCTTTTGGGCGCCTTCGTGAAACTCACTGCCAAATCCAAAGGCTCCCGACGCGCGAAAAAACCCCACGCACCACTGAACAAAGAAACAGCGATGCGAGAATCTCGCATCGCTGTTTCTTTGTTCAGTGGTGCGTGGTTTTCATCATGCGACCTACACAAACGTGTAAATCGCACGAGCATTACATGGCGCTACTCGGTGTGTGGTGCCTGCGTCGCATGGCGCAGAAGCGCTCGGCGGCCCAGACAGCGGCTTGTTTCGAGTCGAACGGTGGAGAATAGCGCGAGTAGGGTGGGGGGTACTGGAGACGAAAGCCTTCTGGAGTGAGGACGATGTTGACATCCTCGTGCCGCTCGATGGCGCGAAACTTGACCCCACACATTTCGTAGACGACGTGCATCATGCTGCTCATGAGAAGACTTCCTTGTTAAGATGTAAGTCCATGTAGGTCTTTACCGAGCGCATCGAAGCATCCCGTCCCATGTCCATGGTCAGCTTTCGACACATACGATCGACCCCTTGAGAATTTTTTGGGGTGTGCCTCTCGTTTCAAGCGAGGCATGGTGAAGTCCATTCGAGAAGAAGCGTGGCTGGCCAGCAGAGATGTGAGAGAGGAGAGCGCGATGGGAGCGAGTTCGACCTTTGGGGATTTGCGCAGCCTGATGCAACAGCACCCGAGCAGGGCGCTCTGGGAGCAGCTGTGTCAGATGCTCGATGAGGCCGATCCTGGCGAGATGCTCGAGCTCTGGGTCCCTTACATCCGAGGTCACCAGCGCCAGTGGCCAGCCTCCCTCGGCGCGGCGCCCGAGCGTTGGATACAGACGCTCTTTGCGGGAGAGGATGATATCCCGCAGCTCTCCGCAGCGCTCAGCCTGAGCGTGCGCGATCGAGACGTCGGGGACGAGGAGATTTTCGAGCTGACCTGCTCGCCATTTGTCGACGGCTTGCGCACGTTGTCCCTCGGGTTCGAGCGGCGCGTCCCATGGCGTCGCGAGCGCATCACGTTCGGGTGCGTGCGCGACCTCATCAAGTGCGCTCACCTCAAGGGTTTAAAGACCTTGCACCTGACCGGGCAGCATCTGGGCGCGGAGTCACTCGCGGCGCTGCTCTCTCCGGAAGGGTTGCCGGAGCTTCAGGTGCTCGACATGTCTTACAACGACCTCGAGTTTTTGCAGCCGAGCACGCTCGCGGGGATCTCGCACAACCTGAGCGAGCTGGCGCTTCGCGACACGGAGCTCACGCTGCAAGGCATCACCGCGCTGACCGAGGCGGGCTTGCTCGATGGCTTGCGTCGCCTCGACCTCTCTTACAATCGCGGCCTGGACATCCGCGGCCTCATCGAGCTGATCGAGACGCCGCGCTGGGGCGAGCTGGAGGGGTTGGGGTTGTCGGGTTGTAACCTGACGCCGGGGTTGCTCTCGGAGCTTGTCGCCGCGATCCCTGTGAGCTCGCTGACGCGCCTGGAGCTCGCTGGCAACGCGCTCTTTGACGAGGATCACGGGCAACTGCTCGCCACGCTCAGGCTCATCGGACGAGAGAGCGTGGGGTTGCGTCACCTCGACCTCGGGTCGACGGG
The DNA here is from genome assembly GCA_036155555.1 of Myxococcota bacterium. Taxonomy (GTDB): domain Bacteria; phylum Myxococcota_A; class Bradymonadia; order Bradymonadales; family Bradymonadaceae; genus JAYZVO01. The sequence goes on along the minus strand of JAYZVO010000046.1, from coordinate 19,288 downwards.
GTTGACCGATCGGGCCATGATCGCGCTCGCGGACAGCGCATTGCTCATGGGGCTGGAAGGGTTGGTTCTTTCCGGCAACCAGCTCGGTCACGAGACGATCGAGGCGCTCGTACAGCACGACTTCTTCGTGGGGCGAACCACGCTCGATTTCTCGGACAACCAGCTCGGGGACGAGGGCTTTGTCCAGCTCATGCGAAGTGACATGCTCGGCATCCTGAAGACGCTCTCGCTCTCGAATAACGATATCGGCGATGAGGCGCTCGACGAGCTCGAAGGCCGATGTTTTCCCGAACTCACACACCTCGACCTCTCGAATAACAGGATCTCGCTCGAGGGCGCCAACGCGCTGCTTCGAGATGGGCTCTTCCCGAAGCTCTCCAACCTGAGCCTGAACTACAACAGCATCAACGAATACGACGAGGAGTGGACGACGCTCGTTCAGGAAGCAAACAAGCGCGAGATCCGCGTCGAGGCATATGGAGGGTGGGCCTACGATGACACCTACTACGAGGGGAGCGAGGCGTATGAAGACATCATCGAGTGATGAGACCTTGATTTCATAAGCAATATCAAGCACTCTCATTATCTGAACAGGACAACCATCCACGGGGGGACTTCGATGGTGTTACAGAAAGCACGAAACGCCGACGAAGACGAAGTCGTGGCTCGAATCCATACCTACCTCGAGCACACGCTCGGCGGGTATGAGACATCCTCGGTGGAGCAAACAAGGCGAACGCTTCAAAACGGCATCGAAGCGTGCGCGCTCCCGAAACTCTCCCACGAAGAGGTCGAGCTCCTCTCGACCTACTGGCACCGCTGCTCCAAACTCCAACACGAACATGGCGAGGACGCCCTCTTGATGAGCCTGCTGCGAGAGTGGTTTGGTCCTGGCGCGGACAATTTCTTCGAACTCGATGGCTTCGAGAGCGAAGAGAGGGCAGAGATGTTGCGCGATTTCTCGCACGCCATCACAGAGAAGATGATCTTCCCCGCATAACTTTCTCCCCGCGTTGCATCCTACTTCGAGCCTTTCCAACTCCACGGAATCCCGACTCGAAGGCGTGAGGAGCGCGCATGTCCCTGTTTCTTCAAAAACTCACCGCACTCGACCCCGCACATGATCCTGCCAAGAGGCGCTGGCTCTATATCCCTTACGATCAGCTGACCGACGCGCTCGGACCACTCTCGAGAGAGCAACCCGACACGCTCGGCATCATCCTCATCGAGAGCTTGTGGAAGGGCAAGAGACGCCCCTATCACAAGCAAAAGCTCGCCTGGATTCTGGCAAACCAGCGCCAGTTCGCGCTCGAACAGGCTGCTCGTGGCGTCGCCGTGCGCTACCACTTCACGCACAAAGCGTATGCGGAGATTTTGGAGCAGGAGGTGCGAGATCTCGCGCAGTGCATTCGCCTGATGCGACCTGCCGAACGCGAACTTCGCCAAAACCTCGAGCCGCTGGTCGCCCGAGGTGACCTCGAGATCCTCCCGCACGAAGGCTGGCTCACCGACGAGGAGACCTTTCTAAAGAGCCAGGGCAAGAAGAAGAGCTGGCGCATGGACGCCTTCTATCGCGAGGTGCGAAAGAAGACCGGCATCCTCATGGAAGACGGCAGCCCTGAAGGGGGCAAGTACTCGCACGATGCGGACAACCGCCAGCCGTGGAAGGGCGATCCTCCTGCGCCGACACCCCCGAGGTTCGACCACGACGAGATCACAACAGAGGTTGGCGAACTCATCGAAGCGATGTTCGCGGATCACCCGGGCACGCTCGACCTGGCGCGCGTGCCCGCGACAAGGCAACACGCCGAGGAGGCGTGGAGCTGGTCACTGCGCGAGTGCATGGAGCACTTTGGTCCCTACGAAGACGCCATGTCCACCCGGTCGCGCACTCTCTTCCATACACTGCTCTCGCCGCTGGTGAACCTCCACAGGATCACGCCAAAGCGCGCCCTTGAAGATGTCCTCGCGCTCGAGCTTCCGCTCAACTCGAAGGAGGGTTTTGTTCGCCAACTCATCGGTTGGCGCGAGTTCATGCGTCATGTTCACGAGCAGACCGATGGCCTTCGAAGACTGCCTGGGAGGAGGGAAGATCCTGAAGAAGACGATGCCCCTGGAGACGCTGGCTGGGCGGCTTACCGAGAGGGAGGCTGGGAACGATCCTCTTCACGAGGGGAGGGTGGCGCGAGGCCATCATTCCTTGGCGCCGAGCGCGCGTTGCCAGCAGCTTTCTGGGGAGAGAGGAGCGGCCTTCACTGCCTGGATCATGTCGTCGAGGGGGTCATGGAGACAGGCTATAGCCACCACATCGAGCGTTTGATGATTCTTGGCAACCTCGCGACCCTGCTCGACATCTCTCCGCGCCACCTGACCGACTGGTTTTGGGTCGCTTACATCGACGCCTATGACTGGGTGGTCGAGCCAAATGTGTTGGGGATGGCTACCTTCGGGGTCGGTGATTTGTTTACGACGAAGCCATATGTCGCCGGGAGCAACTACATCAACAAGATGAGTGATTTTTGCAAATCGTGCGCGTTCAATCCGCGCACGACCTGCCCGGTCACAAACCTCTACTGGGCGTTCCTCGACCGGCACGCGGATATGCTCTCGGACAACCTCCGCATGGGGCTCGTTTACAAGAACCTCGAGCGTCGCGGCGAGGAGCAACGCGCGCTGGACGCGTCGATTTTCGAAGTGGTGATCGGCGCGCTCGAGGAGGGGAGGGCGCTGGCGCCAAAAGATCTGAAGGATCTCAGTCCAGGTTCTTGAGCTTGGAGCGGACCGACTCGTGGTTCCATGGGTTGCCCCGGTTCAGGATCTCGCGCGAGTTGAGCGTGGTCGCGATCTTTCGAAGCGAGCGACCATCATCCCGAAGCTCCTTGATAAGGCCCAGGATCTCTTGCTCGTCGTCGTTCTCCTCGAGGTGGACGCCGTCCTCGGCGAGTTGCATGCCAAAGGGGATGTAGCCCACGCGCTTGCCCTGGGACTTCATGTGCTGCATCGCCGTGGAGATGCGCTCCGAGATCACCTCGCGCTCCCACTGCGCGACGCTGGTGAGGATGTTTAGCGTCAATCGCCCCGAGGCGCTCGTGGTGTCGATGCGTTCGTTGACGCTGGTGAGGTTGAACTTCCCCTCGCTAAAATAGCGCGTGAGCAAGGTCCCCAGATCGTGCACCGAGCGCGTGAGGCGGTCGAGCTTGACGATCACGAGCATCTCGGCCTCGCCATCTTCCATCCGTTGGAAGGCGCGCTCGAGCGCGGGGCGCTCGAGCGTCTTGCCGCTCAAGCCCTCGTCTGCCTCGATCCCGATAAGCTCCAGGTCGTAGAGCTGGCAGTACTGTGAGATCGAGGAGCGCTGGGCGTCGAGTGAGACACCCCCCTCGACCTGCATCTCGGTAGAAACTCGAATATATCCGATCGCGCGCATCGCCTACCTTTCACATCTTCGTGGTCGTAAAAAACCCTCGACATCCCTGTCGAGGGTTATCATGCCATGGCACGTTTGTTCAGTACAAGGGTGCTCGATCAAGGGATCTCACACCCATCCGCATCACACGCGGCGCCTTTCTCGAGCGCGGCCTCCTGGTGCGTCTGTTGCAGCACTTGCAACAACACCTCGCTCGGCTGCGCGCCAGAGATGCCATATTTACCGTCGATGACAAAGAAGGGGACGCCCGTGACGCCGATCTGGCGCGCGGCGACCTCATCGCCACGCACATCCCTGGCGAATGCCTCGCCAGCGAGCGCGTCGACGACCTCTGCTTCATCCAGGCCAACCTCCGCAGCCAGGCGAATCAACGCCTCGTGATCCGAGGGGAGGACGCCCTCGCAGAAGTAACCTCGCATCAGGCGCTCCTTCATCGCGTCCCCCTTGCCGCGCGCTTTCGCCAGGTGAATCAGGCGGTGCGCATCGAACGTGTTGCCCGAGCGCGCGATGTCAAAGTCGACATCGATCCCCTCTTCTCTGGAGGTGTCCACCACGCGTTGCATCATCGAGCGCGCTTGCCCGACCGAGGCGCGGTATTTCTTCGCCAGGACCTCCACGAGCTTGCCCTCGACCTCTTTCGGGGCGCTCGGGTCCAGCTCGAAGCTCTTCCACTCGACCTCGACCTCTTCCGCGTTCTCGAACTCGGAGAGGGCGCGCTCGAAGCGGCGCTTGCCGATGTAACACCAGGGACAGACGACGTCCGACCAAATTTCAACTTTCATCGATAGCTCCTTGTTGGGACTCTTCCCGAGGAGGATTTTTTAGCGTGAAGCGCGCCGCCACGCGGTGGCGCTTCGAAACAACCTCGACGCATCCGACCCATCGGCCAGAGGAATCGCGATGACCGACATAAAGAGCACCAGGTTGCTCTACATCAAGGGGATGCTCTTCCTCGCGCTCGGTTTCATTTCGGCGGCGCTGCTCCTGCTCGAACACTTCTCACTCGAGCGCCTCGTGCTGTTGCTCGTTTGCATCTGGGCGTTTTCGCGCGCGTATTACTTTGCCTTCTACGTGGTCGAACACTACGCCGATGAGAACTACCGCTTCGCGGGCCTCTTCGACTTCTTCAAGTACGCCATCGGCCACAAGGGAGGGAGCCGCCGAGATCAAGACTCGGAGCCATCCTGATCCTCATCAGGTGGCCACTTGCGCAGCGGCTCGAGCGCTTCGACGGTGTCCTTGTCCAGACAGGCGACAAGCACCTCGCGCTTGATATGTCCTGGCAAGGTCGCCACCCAGAGCCCCGCCGCGCGCAATCCGCGCCGCACCTTCCCCGCGACGCTGTATGTCATCAACCGCCCTGTCGCGCCCAACCAGCGCGCGCCATGCGCGAGGTGTTCTCGAGACCAGCTCTCGAGATCGTCGCGAGGTCCGAATGGGTCATAGTAGACGGCGTCACACCCCTGAAAATCAGGCTCGTCCTCGGGCGTGATGTCGAGCCACTCCGAGACGCGAATCACCAGCGTGATGTCTCCTCGAGTGACGCGCGCGTGCCCCTGTGCTCGCGCCATCGCGAGCGCCTCGCGCGTCATCTCGTCGATGTCGCTCTCTCCCTCGATCGCGTCGGGCGGGATCGGCGCGAGCTCGGCGGCGAGGTAGAGCAGCGGGAGTTTGGCGCCCGTGGCAAAGGTCGCCGTGTTTCGAAAGTTGGTCCCGACGCCAAAGCCAAGCTCGACGACCTTCCAGGGGGTATCCCTCGCTCCCTGCTCGCGGATGCCTGACGGATCGAGGAAGACGCGGCGGCTCTCTTCCAGGGCGCCAAAGCGCGAGCGGTAGGTGATGTCGCGCTCGCGCAGGCGATACGTCACCGAGCCATCCTCGGTGATGATGCGCTCGAGGTCTTCGAGCGTGAGCGCGTCCCCTGTCTCGGAGGTTTCTCTGTCGGTCACGTGGGTCCTCTCTGGAGGCTTGAATGAGCAACGTGGCTTTACGCTGTGGTGCGGGCGGATAATTTCGATCATGCCGTTGACTTTCACAACTGGAGGAAATCATGGCACTGACACGCACAGATTACGAACACCCGGACGAGGTGCTCGAAGATGACAACCTCTCGCGCCTTCAAAAGAGCACCCTGCTCGCGCGATGGGCATACGATGAACTACGCCTGATGTCATCCTCTTACGAGGGAATGGCTGGTGGCAGGAAGTCTCGCTTGCACGAGGTGATGGAGGCGCTTCGCGAGGTCACGCCCGAGGATAGCGATGGCTTTGACCTCGGCATCCCCAAGGCGTGATGCTCGCTGCCGCCCCTTCAAGGGGCGGCGCGTTGCAACCTCTCGCCAAGCTCACGCGCGCGCTCTGCGCGCGCGTGATGCCCCGCTTTTCTGGCTAGCCACGAGGAGCGCTCCAGGCACCAGATGACGTCTCGATCGACGAGCTTCGAGGTTTGTAGCCGATCCTCGAGCGAGGCCAGATCCGTATCGAAATCATCCCAACGCCCGAGTGCCGCATGCGTCACGATGCTCGCCGAGAAGAAAAACGCGACCATCACGATCTGCTCGAGCTTGTCGAGCGACTCGCTTAACTCGTCGAGGATCGCGTCGGCGGCTTCATAGTCGCGAAGCCCGAGCTCGACCATGGCGATGTTAAAGCGCGAGATGAGCGGATTGAGCGCGTCCGAGTTCGAGGTCAACTCCTCCCGCTTCAGGTAGTGCTCGCGCGCCTCCTCGTAATGACCCTGGTGCCTCAAGCACTCGCCCAACGCCGAGTGCGAAGCGACGATCTCGCTCAAGACGCCATAATCTTGCATCCACTCCAGCGCGCGCTCGCTCGCTTCGCGAGCTTCCTGAATGCGACCCGCTTGGAGCAGCAAGAAACCGCGCGCTCGCACCGCTGTCATCTCCCAGTAACTATCTCCGGCGCGCTGAAAATCGAGCAGCGCTTCGTCCAGGATCTCCAATCCCTCTTCCACCGAGCCGCTTCGTCCTCGGTTCCAACCCAGAGCGAGCTTGGTCTTGCCAAGCGCGCCGATTGCGCCAGCACGCGCCAGCGGAAGCAGCGCCTGCTCGAGCGCGGCGGTCGAGTCATCCATGGAGCGCGCGCGCAGGATCTTCCCGAGCAGCCGCAGTGATTCCCCGAGCAAACGATCGTAGCCCTCGCGCGCTGCGATTTCTCGCACCCGATCCGCGAGCTGTCTTGCCTTTGGCGCCTGCGCGCGGCGGATGGCGATCCACCCCTCGATGATCTCGTTGGCGAGGAGCTCGGGATGGTCTTTCGTGTAACCGAGCGTCACGAAGAGTTGCTCGCGTTGTTCGAGGAGGTTCTCTGCGAACTCGAGGTCATCGACCTCCATTGCCCACGAGGCGGCGTCGAGCAACGGCTCGAGCGCTTCCTCGGGCGCGCCCGCCATCACGAGGTGATGTGCGTAACGCGCGCGAGCGCGAGGTTCACTCCTGGCGATGCCCGCGAGCGCGTTGGCGCAGGTTCGATGCGCCGAGGTGTGAGCGCCACGCTCTTTCGCGTGACGCTCGAGGCTCTCGCGCAGCATCGCGTGCACGAACGTGATCTCGTCAGATTCTCCATCGGCTTCGAGCAAGTGCGCGCGCCGCATCTGCTCGATCAGGGGGTAGGGTTTGGCCAGGCGCTCGGTGTCCGTGGCGATGATCCACTCCGAGATGGCGACCTCTTGCCCCAGACAGGCTGCGATCTCGAGGGCGCGCCAGCCCTCGGCGCGCTCGCGCTCGGAGAGCGCACCGAGCACGTGCTCGGTGCGCTTGATCCAGACCTGGTGGAGGTCATCCGGAATGCTCGGCATATCGCCATCGAGCACGAACCCGGAATCACTCGCGACGAGCAACCCGCGCTCGACGAGTGAGCCCACGAGTTGCACGGCGAACAGAGGATTCCCACGCGTGCGCCCGGCGATCGATGCGCCGAGTGATTCATCCAACCCCAGCAGGTGCGCCACGAGCAGCTCGTGATCCTGCGAGGAGAGGGCGTCGAGCGTGATCGTAGAGCACTCGGGTTGTTTCGCGAGCTTATCCAGACGCGCGGCCTCCTGAGGACGCTCCGCGAGCGCGTCATCCCGCACGGTGAGCACGAAGAGCGCGGGCGTCTCGATGCGCTCGAGCGCATCGAGGCAGAACCCCAACGTATCCCACCCCCACTGCGCATCATCGATCCAGAAGAGCAGGGGGCGCGTGTGTGATTCTCCCTCGATCCAGCGCGTCAGCGCGGCGTATCGATCGCCTGGAGCTACCGGTCGCGGGACCTGGTGTTCGGACTGCACCGAGGCAATGCCTGCCAACACATTGGCGTCGTAGGGAACCATCGGATCGGTCAGGCGCGTGCGTCGCAACCTCGAGACCAACCGCGCTCGGATCTCGTCGGTGGATTCGCCCATACAGCGAAGTTCTCGCGCGAGCGTCCCGCTCAAGCCATCGAGGGGACCGGTGACAGGGCCATGCCGCGCGCGCAAGACGCGCGCGGCGCCGACCTCGTCGGCGTGCTCGACGAACCACTCGATTAACCTGGACTTCCCTACGCCAGAAGGCCCACGCACGATCACAGCGCGCGCGTCCTGGTTTTGGTGCGTCTCGACGAGCGCGCGCCAGAGGACATCGCGCTCGTGTTGTCTGCCGACGAGCGGCACGGGGCGCAAGGCGTAGAGCCCCAACCCGGCGCCCTGCAAGTGCCTCGGGCGGCTGTCCTCGCGCACGCTCCAGCTCATCGGGATGGGCGGCGCGGGGGGTGGGAGCTCCGTCAGTGATTCCGGGTCGAACTCACCCGAGATGCGCTCGCTCTCCGAGGTGATGATGCGCGTCGGGAGGATGCCATCATCGAGCACGACGGTGGCTTGCTCGATCTTTGCGCCGAGTTGTTGACCGGGCACAGCGCCGCGTGTCGCAGGTCCCAGACGCTCGAGCGCCCAGATCGCGTCAGCGGCGCGCTGGAAGCGCGCCGAGGGGCGCTTGTTCAACAGGTTCCCGATCCAGTCCTCGAGCCCTTCCGGGATCGGGAACCTCGGCGCGAGCGCGGGGACCCTGTCCTCGACGTGTCCTCGCAAGGTCGCATAGACCGACTCCTTGTCGAAAGGAACGCGACCGCTGACCATCCAGAACGCCAGACAGCCGATGGCGTAAAGATCGGTCCAGGGGCCTTGATCGCGCCAGGTGCCAGCGATTTGCTCGGGCGCCATATACTTTGGCGTGCCCGTGACAGATGCCTCTTCCTTGTCGATCGCTGGTGAGTGCTCCAGGTCGAGCGCCTGCGCGATGCCAAAGTCGGTGATTCTCGGTCGGATATGTCTCCCGGTGCGATCGAGCAGGATATTCTGTGGCTTGAGATCGCGGTGAATCACTCCGCGCGCGTGCGCGTTCGCGAGCGCTTCGAGGATATGCCTGAGCAGGTGGTGTGAGGTCGGCCAATCGAGCTGATCGCGGATCTCCTTGAGCGTGCCGCCCTCGATAAGCTCCATGGCAAAGTAAGGGCTGCCTGCGAGGATGCCCTCGTTCTTTTCGGCCTCTGCGGGGACTTGCCCTTCGTCGAGGACCAGGACGATGCCTGGATGGTGGAGCCTCGCGGCGGCCTGAATCTCTGCGCGGAAGGCGCTCTGGTAGCGTGGCTGGTGTGCCAGCCGAGAGGTGATGATCTTTATGGCGACCTCGGTCCACTGGGTGTGGTGGACCCCTCGCCAGACAGAGGCCATGCCTCCATGTCCGATAGATTCCACCAAATCAAAGGGACCGACGCGGGTCATCTTTTCCTCATCTCGATGTTGGAGAACAACTGCTCTAGCTTAAACTTTCTCCAGAGAATCTGCATCCATCGAAGTTTTGACGCCGAGCTTTGAAATCGGAGCGCGGTTCTGGCAACAAAGTCTTTCGAACATGCCTTTCAAGAGAGGAGCGATCGATGCGCCATTCAAAACCCTTGTTCATCCTGTTCACCTCGTCCCTGTTGCTGAGCGCCTGTGGCTTGTTCGAGCGTCGGGGTAGCGACGATGACAACACTCCTGCTCCCGTCGAAGAGATGGGCACGAACAGTCCGGACATGGGCGCGCCTGGCATGGACATGGACGAGATGAGCGACATGCCCTCCACAGAAGCAGACATGGCGACGCCCGAGCCGGATATGGACACGACCTCGGAGCAAGAGGACTTGCTCGAGGAATGCAAGGGGGATGCGCGCGAGGATCGTTGCGACGCGGACCCTGCGACCTACCTGGAGTGGGGTGAGTTTTTCGCGCCGTCGACGATGGACCTGCTCGAGCCTGGTTGTTGCCTCGACATCAACGAGGATGGGACCGAGGACAACTTTTACGCCGAGCTAATCGAGGCGCTCGGTGGTGTGGGCGGGCCAGATCGCACCGAGTACAACGCGATCATCGCGGACGACGCGAGCGATCTCGAGGCGCAGTTGCTCTACGAGCTTCGCCCTGATCCAGACGCCCCCGAGCAACTCTTTATGACCTCACATATCGGCGTCAGGAGCGGAAACGGAAGTGGCCTCGAGGCCACTTCATTTGTCGTCGGCGCGTATAGACCGACGAACTCGGCGAGTTTTTCGATCGCTGATGGTGGTGAGGTGTCGTTCGATGGTGGCGCGCTCGATGTGCGCGTGAGGATGCTCGGGGTGCCATTCACTGTACCGCTCCAGATCCTCGCCCTCGACGGGAACATCCAGCGAGGGATGGCGCAGCCGAGCACGATGGACGTGCGCGTGAGCGGATACGTCAAGCTCGAGGACATCTTCGACGGGCTCAACAAGGCGCTCCCCGAGTACTGTGGTTGCGTCGAGGGGATTGGCCAGAGCTCGATCTCCTGGCCAGGGAACAACCTCTCCGAGGCGATGTGCTCGATCCAGGATGAGGATCTCGGGACATGCGAGCAAGGCAACGAGCAGGATCGCTACTGCGCACAGCGCCTGACGTTTTGTACCACCTTCGCCGGGCTCGCGGCCGCTGGCGCCGACATCGGCTCACGCCGCCCGAGCGAGCTTTGCTCCGAGGATGGGGTCATCTGTGATTCGGTCTCGATGTCCTTTGACATCGAGGCGACCGCAGTCAGCTTCCAGGGCGTGCAGTGATTTACCTGCGCCTTCGCCTGCGCTCTCTTTGTTCTGGTGGCCTGAGGTTTGGATCATCGAGCGACCACTCGAAGCGCAGCGTCCAGCGCTCCTTCGGGTCGATCGGGTAGAGGTCATTCGCGAGCTTGAGCTCGACGCTATCTCTGGCCAACCTGGGCGCGCAAATGATGGCGTTCCTGACCACCACGTCGAACAATCGCTCGATGGTAAACACGAAGTAAAACCGCACCGTGTACCAGAGCTGCATGTCATTGATGGTCTCGCGCTCGATGCGAAAATCCTCGATCAGGTGGCCGTCGATGCGCAGCTCCGGCGAGAGCTCTGTGACGGTGCGATCGTAGGCGCGCTCGGTTTGCAGCGTGAGCTCGATGCAGGTCTCTGGCTCGCGTGAGGTCAACGTGGCGAAATCGAGGATCGCCTCGGAGTCGGTCTGAAAAGGGATCGCTTCACGCTGCTCGAACTCGACGCGGTTTCGGTTCATCACCGCGAGCAGCAGTGACATCGCTGGTGGTCTCCAATCGAGATCCCCTGTAAACACCCCCGTCAACGTCGCCTTCTCACCCGCGAGCTCGCTGGTGAACAGAGGCGCTTCGGTCTTTTGCGTCTTCTGGTCATCTGCATCGCCGATGCGACGATCGACGGCGTTCCACTCGATCCGCTGGCGGATTTGATTGTCAGCGTGGACCGCGATGCAACCGCTCGTTGTGAGCGACACGAGCGCGAGCAGGGTGATTTTTTCGAGCAGCAAGGGAAGGGGCACCGAGACCTCCTCGAGGTTGAAAGATCGAGGAGGTCTGTCGCAGACAATGCGTCGATTTGTGCTCAGCGCGCCAGCGAGTGCTCGTAGGCGTCGAGATCCTGACCGAGCTGCTTGCGCAGCGAGGTCAGGTTGGCTTCGGCTTGCGCCTTGAGTTCGGCGAAGCGTGTCTGGAGCTGATCGATCTTTGCCTCGGCTTCGGAGCCAAGCATCGAGAGGTCGATGGCGAGCTCTTCCAAAAACGCCTCGGCCCGCTCGGTGTGCGTCAGAATCACCGCGTGAGCATCGTCGCTCCGCACCTCGCCGCCGTTCAGCTCCAACAACCTCGCGCTCGCGCTGTTGCGGATTTGCTCGACCCCCTCGGCGTAGCTTTGGCTCATCGTCTCCCATTCCTGACGCAACTCCTTGAGCTGGACACGTGGGTGTGGTTTGCCCTCGACGAGGTGTTGTGGTGGTCGCCTCAGATCACTGACGAGACCGACCTTGCTCATCGCCCACAGGGTGTAATACGAGATGTCGATCTCCCACCAGAAGAATCCCTGATTGGCGCTCGCTTGATAGTAGTGGTGGTTGTTATGCCAGCCTTCGCCGAGCGTCAGGATCGCGAGCAGGAAGTTGTTGCGGCTGTCATCCTCGGTCTCGTAGCGGCGAGAGCCCCAGACGTGCGCCAGCGAGTTGATGGTGTAGGTGACATGCCAGCAGAGCACGGTAGACCAGAGGAACCCGACGACCAGACCGCTCCATCCAAACAGCATGTAAATCGCGATCCCGAGCAGCGTGGGTGGGAGCAACCAGTATTTGTCGATCCAGACGATCTCGGGGTACTTCGTCAGATCCTTGACGCGCTGTGTGTCGGTCCCTTCCCAGCGCGGATCGAACAGCCACAGCATATGCGCCCAGAGGAACCCGCCCTGGCGCACAGAGTGCACATCTTCCGGGTCATCCGAGTGCTTGTGGTGATGGCGGTGGTGCGAAGCCCACCAGAGCACCCCTTTTTGCGCCGAGGTCTCCGCGCCAAAGGCAAACAAAAACTGCATCACGCGGTTGAGCTTGAAGGTGCGGTGCGAGAAGTAGCGGTGGTAGCCTGCGGTGATAAAGAACATGCGCACCACGTAAAGCACGCCGCACAGGATCAAATCTGTGGCGGAGACGCCCGTGAAGTAAGCCGTCAGGCAGAGCGCGTGCAAAAGCGCGAAGCGAATGATCTGGTAGCGAAAGACGCGGCGGCCATTCTCATCGAGGGTGGCGTAGCTGTTCTGGGGTTGGTCGTTTGACACGTCGGGTCCTTTCTGGCGAGTGAAGTCGTCGAGAGCGAGCAATGCTCCTGGGAGGTCCTGGGATGAACCTCCCTGTTGGCTCCAACACCACAGCGCGCCACAGGTGTTACTTTTTGTTTCAAATTTTTCCTGAGCGCTGTTCTCACCTATGCGCTGTGCGAAGGACTGCTTGATTCCGTGCTCGCGTGAGCTTTGCGAACGCGTTAGACTCGAGCACCTTGTCAGAAAGCAATTTTGTCGGGAGCTTGTATGTCTTCGTTGAAGTTGGCGCGGAGCCTCGGCCCGAGGCAGTTGATCCGCGCGCTCGAGGAGCGCGGTCCGATCAACGCCATCGAGCAAGAGGTCACCTTCCTCGCGGTGGTCGATCCAGAAGATCCAGGCGCTTGCGATGTGTGGGATTACGGGTGCGGCGGTGAGCTCGGGGTGTACCTCATTCCAGAGCCGGGCAAGCTCCCCTTGCAGAACGCGCCGCGTGAAGAGGATCGCCACGACCCCTCTCGTTGGCCGGAGCATGTCTGGATATGGAACGACGACTACCGCATCTCGCAGGATGAATCCGTCCTCGTGCGCTCCCCCGAAGAGATGGCGCACGCGCTCGAGCGGGCAGACGCGCCCTCGGCCAGAGCCGCGCTCGATGCGATGCGCGGCATGAGCCAGCGCGCCGTCGAAGAGCAACTGCTCGCCAACGCAAAGAAACTCCACGAAGCCTTTGGCTCCTGGCGCGAGCGCTCCGATATGCTCACCGGCGAGGCGCGTGAAGAGGTCGCCCATGCGCTCGCGGCGCAAGGCATCTCGCCCCATATCCTCGACAAGGACCCCGAGCACCTCTCGCCGCTTCTGCGAGAGCTCCTCTCAGAAATCACTGGCTGGGGCAATTGATGCTCCCTTTCTTCGCTTTATAGAACGTTCGATCGGTCAACTGTCACTGGCCGACTTCATCTGCACAGGAGCCCCATCCATGTCCGAGCAGGAACGCTACCATCATGTCTCTGCTTCCCCGACCTTGCCCACGGGACCGGGCGCCGAGCCAAACCTCGTGACGCTCGCGGCCCTGCTCGATGAGGAGGGGATCGAGGTCGGCGTCGAGAGCGTGCCCGCGCTGCGCGAGAAGGCGCGGCAGGCGTATTACTGGATCGTCAACAACGCCATCATCTCGCCGCACTATGATATCGCCTACGGGCAGCGCGATGACCTCTCGGTGGCATTCCGTGAGGGTTCGGTGGTGACGCTCCCCACGGAGCATTCGTTTTGCTCCTACGTCTTGCTCCCCTTGCTCAACTTCATCGTCCGCAAGCGCGCCTTGCTTATCGGTGGCCCTGGTAAGGGAAAGACCGCCACGGCGATCCTGCTCGGGATTCTTGCAGGCTACACCAAGGAAGAGCTCACGCGCGCGATCCGCCATGGTCAACCTCAGATGACCGTGACCGACTTGCTCGGCGCGCCGATGCCCGGTGACTTGATCAAGGCCGAGACGCCCGACCAGATCACGGTGGCGTGGCGTCGCTGGATTCAAATGCGCGTCAAGATCGTCGACGAGTACAACCGCATCCCGACAAGAACCCAGTCCTCGCTCCTGACATTGATGGGGAGCGGCTACGCCGAGGTCTTCGATCAGATCCTCGTCGCGCCCCCTTCAGCCTGGTTCCTGACCGCCAACGATGACGCCGGTGGCGGCACCTTCCAGGTCATCGAGGCGCTCAAGGACCGCATCGATGTCGTGGTCAAGGCGCTCCAGTTCAACTCTCAGTTTTTGGACGAGCTGCTCCATCGCCTGGAAGGTGGCGTCGAACCTCACGAGGTCGTCCCCGCCAGCATCATCTTCACGCCCGAGGAGCTCGACGCCCTCCAGCGCGACGTGATGACCGTGACCATCCCTCCCAGCGTGCTCCGCGTCATTCGCTACTTTATCTCGCAGTTCGACTTCTGCGACCTCGTCTCGCCCATCTTCGAGTACAAATCAAAAGACACCGCGCGCCTGAGCGGCGTGAGCATCTCTGAGATTTGCAATCACGAGTGCCCGCGCGACAAGACACAGCACATCTGCACCCAGACCCAACAAGGGTTGAGCGTGCGCTCGTTCATGACGTTGCTCACCTTCTCCAAGGCGCTCGCGTGGTTTCGTGGGTCCTCCGAGGTCGCGCTCGAGGACGTGCGCCAGATCGTCCCGTTTATCTTGCACGAGAAGCTCCACCCGAACCTGCGCTCCCCCTTCTTCCAGATCTCGGAGAATCGCGTCTGGCGCATGGATCGCGTCGGCTGGATTCGCAACCTGTTCGACCTTTCGATGCAACGCTTCGAGTCCAGCGGACGCGATATCGATGATGAGGTCTCGAAGGTCGAGGAGGACTTTAACAAGGGGCTCGATGGGATGGAGGCGCCAGAGGTGCGCAAGCGCATGCGCCATATCCACGGGCTCATCGAGAAGATGGCGCAGCGCTACGAGCTCGACTCCTTCCTCTACGAGTCCGTCCTCGCGCTCAAGTACTACTACATGCGCTATCAATCCTACCTCGCCTGGCTCGAAGCGGGCGGGCAGGTCGAGTCCTTGCGACCCGAGGAGGGCTGATCATGTCGGCAGATACGGAGAAGGAGAAGCAAGCACACCTCGAGGCATTGCTCGCGAGCATCGTGCCTCAGTGGTCGCGCAAACTTCGCAGGCGTTGGGTCCTGCAATTCTTGCCTCACTGGCGCGAGGATCTGCTCGAGCGCGCGCGCCTCGGGCGCTACCTCGCCATCGCGCTCCGGCGAGGGTGGTTCGATTCCCCTGATCAGACCGGGCGGTGGTCCCAGTTTATCCGCTTGCTCGAGCGCGCCAGTGAAGATGGAACGCGAGTGACCTCCGAGGATGCGGTCAACCTCTTTAACCTCGCGGCGCTCGTCCCTATTGGCACCGTGTTCGCCCCCGAGAAGGGCAACCTCGACGCGGCGCTCTGGAGTCGGCTCGTTACAGGGCGAGCCCTGGACGCCAACACGATGACCGAGATCCTCGATGAGATCGCGCCGCGTGGTGCCAAGAGCAGCCACCGCGTCAGCTCGCCGATGCTTCGCGTGCGTGATGGTGAGGCCGTGGATGCGCGCGGCGAGCGTTGGCTCTCGGGGCGATACTCAAGCGAGCGATGGGCGCTGGTTTATCTTGTCGAGCCGTTTGGCACCAAGTCCTGGGACGGGGTCTCGCAGGTCGGCATCAGCGATGGACGCTTGCTCGCCTACAGCAAACCACTCGGGCTTATCGCGACGCTCACGCCGCCAAGCTTCGAGGTCGCCATCCAACGCGGTGAACCCTCTGGCTACATCTGGCCCGAGAAGCGTCGGTGCGAACTGAGCGGGGTTGGCGAGGTTTTTCGCGCGTCGACTGATTTATGGTGTGGGCTCACGCGCGATGGCGCCGTGGCGTTTCTGCGCGAGTCGAGGTGAGGATGGCCGACGCGCCGAACAACGCGACCCCGGAGACGCGCGAAGAGATGTGGACGCGGGCAGGCAAGGTCTGGCTGCAAAACCTCCGACTCCGCGCGCCGACCTTTTTGGAGAGCGCCGAAGCCGCCGAAGCGCAGCAAGCCAGCGGTGTGCTCGCCTGTATCAGCGCGCTCACGTTTACGACCCTGCTCAACCTTCACTACATGCGCGAGCGTGGCGTCGATCAATACCTCTACACCTTCATGGCGCACGAGATCGGGCACCACGCCATCGCTCCCGCTGGTTTTACGAATCAGATCCGTCTGCTCGCTGCGGCCGCAGCGACATGCAGGGAAGAGCAAGCGCCTGGATTCGTGAACCTCGCGCTCGATCTGCTGATCAACGACATCCTCTACCAGCAACACCAGCTCCCGGTGGACGCGATTTATCGCCGCCTGACGCGCGATGATGCGCCTGTGGGCGCGTTCCGGCTGATGCTGAGTGCGATGGAGGTGTTGTGGGAGTGCGAACCTCTCTTTGACAGAAGCTCGGGCCAGGAGATCCCGAACGAGTCGCTTTTGACCGACGCGTTGGTGGCGACGTATTCGATCCATGGGGAAGGGCGTCGGGGCGCAGATCTCGTGCCTTTTGTCGCGCTCGCCACGAGGATCTTTGTCCAGGCGACGAGTTATAACCAGTCCCCGGATGGAGGTTGGGATCAGCTCCGCGTGGGGCAGGGCGGCGAGGAAGAGGCCGAGGCGTTGCGTCGCTGGCTGCGCTCGGGAGGCGTGATGGTCGTCGACGAGGCGCAACGCCAGGCGCGGCGTGCGCTCGACCGCACGCCAGGGGTTAACGGTGCGCCGAATCCCAACTACAGAAACTACGCGCCGACCTTGCTCCAGGGGGTCGGCATCGGCAGCTCTTCAGGTTCGCCCGTGTCCGCCTCCGAGGTCGTCGTCGCCTATTACGAGACGCTCGCCAACGGTCACTTGTTCGACTTTATGAGCGAGAAGGGCGGACACAATGAAGGTTATCCCGAGAGCTTGCGCGAGTGGGCCTGGGGCGAGCCGATGGAGGATATCGACTGGGTTCAAACGGCGGTGCGCGAGGGGAATCCGCTCCCTGGCATCAACACCGTTGCCTGGGAGTACGGTTACGAGCCCGAGCCGATCGGCCTCGAGCCCTTCCCGGTCGATCTCGACCTCTACATCGACACCTCCGGGAGCATGCCAGACCCCAAGGCGTCGATGAGTCATATCGCGCTCGGGGCGTTTATCTTTGCCATGAGCGTGTTGCGACAGGGTGGGGCGGTGCGCGTCACCATCTGGAGCTACAACATGGACCACCTGCTCTCGACCGATAAGTTCCTGACCGATCGAGACGAGGTCCTCCAGACCATTTGTTACAGCATCCGGGGTGGGACGCAGTTTCCCGTGGAGCACTGGGAGCGCGCCGTCGATCACCACAAGGGGCGTCACAATCAGGTGCATACGGTGATCCTCTCGGATGATGGGATCTCGACCTGGTTTCGAGGCTCTTACGAGCTCGAACGGGTCGAGGCCACCTTTGCCAGAATACAGGAGTCCTTCCAGGCAGGTGGCACGGTGATTTTGAACGGTCGCGAGGAGAGCATGCGGTACGAGCTCCCCGATGATTGGTTGGTCAGAGGTTGTCGCGATTGGCACGCGGTCGTCTCGGCGTGCGCCGAGGTCGCTTCACGCAAGTTCGGTTAAGAGACAAGGAGGAGAGGATGAAGGGCATGATTCCCATGACGTATGCGATGCAGATCATCGGGCAGTGCGCCGAAGAGCTGACCGCCAGACCAGACATCGAGGATATCCTCACGGTGATCGCGCGCGGTGGTGATGTGAACATCGATCGCGCGTTCACGTGGGCGAGCGTGGCGCTAGATCAGGTGCCGAGCGGGAAGATGCCGATTTTGTATGTGCTCGAGGCGGTGTTCACTGACGAGGAGCTGCTCGGGTTCACCGGGCCGCTCCCCGAGGACGCGGCGATGCGCTTGATCCAGCTTATCGCCAGGCTCGGCACGATGGATGTGATGACCGCATTGCGCGACCGCGCCTTTCAGGAGGAGTTGCTGCGCTTGAGCGCTCTGGCGCTCGGTTTGGGGTTCTCGGGAGAGCGCGAGGCCACCACGCGATTCTTGCTGACCACGATCGACTCCGCGACCGCCGCGCTCGAGCAGCAATCGGTCAACTACACCAACCGCCTGAACTCGGCCAAAGCCGCCGTGGACAACAAACACCGACCCGCGAGGCCCTACGGTGAGTAATTTTAGCGACATCGACAGGTTCCTCGACAGCATGGGGAGACGCCATCCTCGCACGTTGTTGTGCGAGCTCGAGCCCGACTTTAACGCCGACGTCGCGGCAAAGGTCGAGGAAGGGTTGCGCGCGGTTGCCGAGCAGTGGAAGCACGCTTCGTTGCTCTTCCCGGCGGTTCGTGTGGCAGTGCTCGCGGAGTCGCAAAGCGGCAACAAGCTCGAGAACCTCATGCGCGCGCTCCCCGGTGATATCGCGCCGACGCCGAGCCCCGCCATGCGCGCCACATCGCTCGCGATGCGCTTGCTCGCGTTGCCCATCGACATCGACAACGGCCCGATTCTTGGCCCGATGGGCGCGCGTGATATCGAGCATGCGTTGCTCGCCTGGGTCGTGATCAATTACAGCACGGGTGTTGGCTCGATGACGCTCGCGCGCGCCAAGCAGGTCTGGCAAAAGGCCGAGCTCGCCCCCGAACTCTGGGAGGAACGCATCAAGCGTCTGGCTCAGGAGTACGAAGACGAGAAGTATGGCACCAACGCCACCTCATAAGCGCGACACGTGGGCGCTCTACGCCGAGCAAGCGCACGCTTACGGCGTGGCGTGGCGCCAGTGCTCGCAACAGGAGCGAGGGCGAGATGCGCTCGAGCGCATCTCGCGAGCCCGCGGGCAGATGCCATGGTTCAAACTTCACGACCTCGATCCTGGAGTCCTCGTCCCCGAAGGCGCGCCTCCCATCACGCGCGCGATGTTGCAAAACCATATGGGCGCGTTTCTTGGCGATCTGAGCGCGCTCGAGGCAGGTTACCGAGGACAGACCTCCGGCTCGACCGGTCAACCGGTCGAGGTCTGGATGTGCGCGCACGCGCTCGCGCATTACACCATTCACCTCGAGTGGTGCCTCGATCGCGCCTCCATACCCTTACCAGCGCGACCTCGTGTCTTGCACCTGACCTTCGGGACAGGCGCTTCAGCTTCTGAAGAACCTCTCCCGGTCTGGGATGGTGGCGTCTTGCGGCGTCAGGATGTGGGGGAGGAAGCATACGACGCGCTTCACGAGGTGCTCT
>JAYZVO010000045.1:0-5853 GCA_036155555.1 Myxococcota bacterium | reverse complement strand
GATCATCCCCGAGATGTGTCCACCAGGGGCGCGAAAGACGCGAGGGGGGGCTGGTTGTGAATCCACCCGGCCCCGCTTCACTTCTTGCGCGCCCGAGTCGCCTGTCACTGCGCCTGGAGCTGCTGCTCGCGCACGTTCTTCCAGTAGAGGACATCCTGGCGAAGATCCTCGTGCGCCATCATCGCATCGGTGACGACGGCGATGAACGTACCCGCCTGTTCGATGGTGACCTGCTCGCCGGTGTATGTCGGAGAGAGCGTGGCGTATTCCTGACGGAGCACCTCGGCGAAGGCGTCCTGGTTGTGTGGCGAGACGCCAAAGAACCCGGCGAGATCATCGACGCTCGAGCCGCCGCCGACGGCCATATCCTGCGCGACGGCGTGCTGGTTCTCTTCGAGGTACTCTTGCAGAAGCGCCGCGCCATCCGAGGGCTTGAGCAGGTAGATGATGATCATGATGAGCGCGCCCGTGGTCACGGTGATGCCGAGCCAGCTCGTGGTGGAGGAGGTGCCGAATTGAGGCCCCTGGTAATCTTGCGCGAGCGCAGGAGAGGCGGTCGCCGTGAGGAGAGATGCAGCGAGCAAGGCTGTCAGGAGACGTCTTTTCAGGGTGTGCTTCATCGTTCGTTATCCTTGGCTTATCTGGCCAGCGCGCGTGCCAGTGACAGTCATTCATTTCGGGCTGGCCAGGGGTTCAGGCTCCAGCCAAACAATTATTCATGGGCGCGTGCGTTCTGCCTCGGAGACGAGGTAGCCAGCCAGCGCGTTGCGAACATCTCCTTCGAGATCGGGATGTCTTATCATAGCGCTCGTGACGATCCTTGCAAACTCGAGCGCCTGCGTCGGTGAAATTTGCTCGCCAGCGATCAGCGGGAGGAGCTGCTCGCGCCTGGAGACGAGGATCGCAGCAAACGCGGCGCGGTTGGAGCGCGAGACCTGAAAGAGCGTGGCGATATCATCGACGCCCTCGCCGCCACCGAGCGCGACAGCCTCGGTGGCGAGCGCTCGGTTTTCTTGCAGGTAGTGATTGAGCGCCACGGGCTCCGCCTTCTTGATCACGGCGACGATCGTGGTGGCCACGCCTCCCAGGGTAAGGATCGGCGAGGCGATGAGGGTGCTCAACACCGAGGCGTACGCGCCGCCAAACGCGGTGGTGGTCGAAGAGAGCAGGATGCTCTCCCCTCCACCTCCCTGGGGGTCCTGCGCGAACGCAGCGGTCGAAGAGGAGACGAGCGTGAGTGAGAGCGCCACCATACAGAGGAGTGTTTTGGTATTGGATGGCATCGGCATCGAAGAGACCTCCGAGGAGAGAAGAAAGCGCGGATCGTGCGAGCCTGATCCTCCATACAGGAGGAATCGATTGCAAGCCATCTGTTGGTGCCGTTTCCTGCGCATGGCGCGTCCGGCTCACGTTTTCAAAGCACGCGATTCATGGTAGAGAGAGACAGTTTTGAAAAAAAGCGAGCTCGGCAAGGGTTGGGGCCCGATAGTGACCGCCGTTTTTGGCGGCGGTTTGATGAGGAAAGGCGATGGTAGAAGACTTGAAAAAGACGTGCGTGCAGTGCGTGCTCGCGGTAGCGTGGGCAGACAATGAGATGAACAAGGTCGAGCGCGACTTCCTCGTTGGCCTCATCGAGCGCGCGGGCTTTGGGAGTGCAGCGCGTGAAGAGCTGATGGCGTGGCTCGACGAGCCACCACCCGAGCCCAACTGGTCGCACCTCTCGGAGAACCCGGAGCTTGGCGAGGACATCCTGCGACAGGCGTTGATTCTGGCGTGTATGGATATGACGGTGACGGCAAAGGAGATGTCCTTTTTGCACCGGCTTCGCGAGCACATCGGCATGGACGAGCTCGTCTTCTACAGAGTGCAACGTGACGTCGAAGAGATCATCGCCAAGCAACTCCAGGGGAGCCAAGGATAAGCCATGTCGTACTTCCTGATGTCCTACCTTTTCACGATGGTCTTCGGAGGCATCTTCGTGGGCCTGTCAGTGATCTCGGGCCTGGGCAAGGAGGTCGAGCTCGACAAGGAACTCGACGTGGACGCGGATGCGGACGCGGACTTCGATCTCGACGCCGACGCCGACCTCGATCTGGACGCCGACGCTGACTTCGACGTGGACGCCGACGCAGACTTTGATCTGGACGCCGACGCGGACTTCGATTTTGACGCGGACGCGGACGCAGACTTCGGCATCGACAAGGAACTGGATCTGGACAAGTACCTCGACTTCTCGAAAGGGGTCGAGGGGAGCAAGGATCTCGAGACAGGGGGCAAGCGTTACAACCCGCTCAAGAGCTTCAAGTTCTGGACCTTTTTCATGGCCTTCTTTGGCTTCACCGGTACGTTGATGACCCTGGCCAAGTTGATGGGCAACGAGTGGGCGATCTTTGCGACCTCGATCGTCATGGGATTGATCGCGGGCGTGGGGACCTCTTACGTGCTGCATGTCGCGAACCAGAGCGAAGCGGCCAAGGGGCTCAAGGAGCATGACTACCGAGGGATCGAAGCCAAGGTGGTCATTCCCTTCGGGAAGCAACGTCAGGGAAAGATCAGGATGCAGCTCGGCGGCAAGATCATGGAGGTCGAGGCGGAAGCCTTCGACCGCGACGAGGATGTGGTCTTCGACTTCAACCAGGAGTGCTTCATCCTCGAGATGCAGGATGGGGTCGCCAAGGTGGTCCCCGCAGCGATGGTGCGCGAGCACATCCGCAAGAAGCACGAGAGCTAAGAGGCGTGTGACAGCGCGTCTCGTTTCGTTTCGACAGAGATGAAACACAGCGACGACAGAAAAACGCGAGAAAGCGAAAGAATATCATCGGTTACACAACCCAAAGCGCAAGGTAGGCAGGTTAAAGATGGGAGGTTTTTCAGCCGTTATCGGCTTGGCGATCATTACGGCGTTCGCGATCGTGCTCTTGGTCACGATCGGGAAGTCGTTTCTCTTCATCGGGCGTCCCAACGAGATTCTGGTCTTCTCGGGTCGAGACAACACGCTCGCGGACGGTAGCAAGGCGGGCTTCCGCTATGTCATCGGCGAGCGCACGTTCAGAATCCCGCTTCTGGAGACCGTGCAGCAGATGGACTTGAGGACGATCCCGGTGAGCATCCACATCGAGGGGGCTTACTCCAAGGGCGGTATCCCGCTCTCGGTGCACGCGATCGCCAACGTCAAGATCTCGAAGGAGCCGCACAAGGTCCGCAACGCCATCGAGCGCTTCCTCGGGCGTGACCGCGCCGAGATCTCGCGCGTCGCGCAGGAGACCCTCGAGGGCAACTTGCGCGGTGTCCTGGCGACAATGACGCCAGAGCAGGTCAACGAGGACCGCCTCCGCTTTGTCGACGAGCTTCAAAAGGACGTGGAGCCTGACTTCGAGAAGCTCGGGCTTCACCTCGACACGCTCAAGATCCAGTCCGTCAGCGATGACCGCGACTACCTCGACTCGATCGGCCGCAAGCGCATCGCCGAGATCATCAAGCAAGCCGAGGTCGCCGAGTCCAACGCCATGAAGGAAGCCGAGGAGGTCGAGGCCGAGCAGCAAGGCCGCTCCGAGGTCGCCAGGCGCGAGGCGCAGGCGCAAATCCAGAAGGCGCAGAACGAACTCCGTGGGTTGACCGCAAACCTCGAACTCAACGCGAAGAGTGAAGAGGAGAAATCACAGGCACGCGCGCTCGCCGCGCGCGCCGAGGCGGAGCAAGAACTTCAGAAGGTGCGTACCGACCTCGAGAAGATCCGCCTCGAAGCTGACGTCGTCATCCCCGCCCGCGTCGATCGCATCGCGCGCGAGTACCTCGCCGCTGGCGAGGCCGCAGAGATCGCCGAGAAGGGCCGCGCCACGGCAGCCGTGCTCTCGATGATGGGAGAGGTCTGGGTCGAGGCAGGCGACGCCGCGCTCGACGTCTTCATGCTCAACCGCCTCGAAGAGATCATGCAAAAGGTCGCCGAGGCCGCTCGTCAGGTCGAAGTGCGCGAGGTCGCGCTCATCGACAGCGGCGATGGAACCTCGCTTCCAAACTACGTCTCCTCCTTCCCCAAGATCGTCTCGAGCATCTTCGACGAAATGCGCGACACGGTCGGCATCGACATCGCCGCTGCCATCCAGGGGAACGACGATCCAGACAGCCCCGCGGCCAAGCTCACCGGCAACTACGGCAAGTTCCCACAACGCTTCACCGAGATGGGAGTGGGACGCTCCGCCGAGGAGAGCAGCTCGCTGCTCGACCGCGATCCTGTGCGCCCGGCTATCGGGAGTGACACATCCAGTAGTCTCGAGGACTCGCTCCGCAACGTGGCGCCCTCCTCCTCTTCACAACAACCTTCCGCATCACCCGCGCAGTCCGCTGGCTCCGAAGGCGCCCCGAGTGACGCGACGCGTCCTTCATTCGCGTCGCTCCAAAGGCAGCTCTCGAGGCGCAACCAGCAAGGAGACGACGGAGACGAGGGCTAACCCCCCGCGTTCTTCGAGCAGGTGATTGGAATCAATAGACCGGCAGCGTCAGCGCTGCTGGCCAGAGTATAGAAGGAAGGAAATATGTTTGGAGCAGGAGCAGCGATCGCCTTGATCCTGGTGCTCATTATCGTCACCGGCGCCATCGCCGTGACAAACCTGATCGAGATTTGTGAACCGAACGAAGTGCTCATCTTCAGCGGCTCGGCCGCTGATGGGAAGGGCTACGAGATCATCCACGGCGCGCGTAAGGTCCGCATCCCGCTGATCCACAAGGTGGATCGCCTGGACGTGACCAACATGCCCATCGACATCAACGTCTCGAACGCTTACTCCAAGGGGGGTATCCCGCTCACGGTTCGCGGCGTGGCCAACGTCAAGATCGGCACGCGCGAACCCTTGATCACCAACGCCGTCGAGCGCTTCCTCGGGATGACCCGCGAGCAGATCATGCAGATCGCCAAGGAGACCCTCGAGGGGAACCTTCGCGGTGTTTTGGCGACGCTCACCCCCGAGGAGGTCAACGATGACCGACTGCTCTTCGCGCAGTCGCTCTTTGACGAGGCGACCCCTGACTTGCGCGGCCTGGGCATCGAGCTCGACACGCTCAAGATCCAGTCCGTCAGCGATGACAAGGGCTACCTCGACTCGATCGGTCGCCGCCAGTCCGCCGAGCTGATCAAGCAGAGCCGCATCGCCGAAGCGCGCAACCGCGCAGAAGCGAGCGTTCGCGACTCGGACAACCAGCTCAAGAAAGCGATCGCCAAGATCAACGCGCAGAAAGACATCGCCACCGCCGACGCCGCTCGCCGTATCACCGACGCGCAAACCAAGGCGGAAGCCATGGTCGCAGAGGAGCGCTCCAAGATCGGTTCGGCCATCGCGAAAGCGCAGGCTAACATCGATGTCCAGCGCGCTCGTATCGAGCAGGTCCGTCGCCAACTCGAGGCCGACATCGTCCTCCCCGCGCAGGCCAAAAAGTCCGAGCTCGAGTTCGAGGCGCGCGCCTCGGTCGCGAAAACCATCGAGGAAGGTCGCGCCAACGCCGAAGCGTTGCGCGAACTCCTCGAGGTCTGGAACGCAGCAGGTCCGGCAGCTCGCCCGATCTTCCTCATCCAGCAATTCGACGCGATCATGAACAACATGCTCTCGACCATCCAGGACATCAAAATCCACAAGCTCACCGTCATCGACTCCCGCCTCGAAGGGCTCGATCGCAACGCCTCGCCAGCCCTCAAGGCGGCCAGCGCGTCCGAGCAGATCAAGCAGACGATGGACCTCGATCTCCCTCGCCTCCTCCAGGGCGTCGCGGCGCTCACCGAGAACAAATGAGCGTGAGGGTGCGATCCAAAAGAAGAGAGGCCGTGAAGTTCGCTCGAGCGAACTTCACGGCCTCTCTTCTTTT
>JAYZVO010000044.1:0-7820 GCA_036155555.1 Myxococcota bacterium | reverse complement strand
ACCTATGCGTTGGCCGCGATCCACAAGCTCAACCGCGAGTATTTCGATCCTCGATACAGCTGCGCGGTCTATGGCTGGGACAAGGTGCTCGATTACTGGAACCTCCCGCCAGAGATCCTGCCAGCATCGATTGTCGCGCTCATGCCCGCGATCACGGTCGGGTGCGAGTTGACGATCTTCGCGCTCTACGCCGCCAGGCTCCCGAGGCCAGCGCGCCTGATCTCGCTCGCGTTCCATATCCCGCTGACGCTGACCATGGCGCCAGCGTTTGCAATGGTCATGCTGGCGGGCCACGCCTCATTTTTGAGTCAGGAAGAGATCACGCGCGCGCGCGAACTGATAAAGAGCAGGAAAGGGATCGCGCTCGGACTCCTCGCGGCGCTGCTCACGGGAGTAAGCCTCCTGCTTCACGGGATGCCGCTGCCAGAAGTGAGCATGATCCCAAAGGAGTGGCTGCTCTGGTTCCTGACGCTTTTGTCCGGTTGCCTGATCGCGATGCTCGGCCTCAAAAGTGGCAAAACCAACAAGGCTTTGGCGCGACCTCGCCACGCAACCTTCGCGCGCCTGCTCCCCGCTCTCACCGCGCTCGCGTTCTGGGGCAACGGGATGACCCCTTACGCCGGAATCCAGTATCAACACGCCGCGGCGATGCTCAGCAATCTGCGCATAGATCAGGGGTGTTGGAACTCTTACCTCTTCCCCGAGAACGTCCGCCTTCGCGACGACTACATTCGCATCGATCGCGCCTACTTCAACACGCCCGGCGCGATCCCGGATTACGAGGCAATCGTCACCAGCCAGCTCTGGAGTCCGCCTCAATTGAGGCAAATGCAGCGAAACTGGTGCAAACCCTCCGCGCGCCCTTTTTACATCGAAGGGACCTGGCGAGGAGAGGTGTTCGAGATCAAAGACCTGTGCGCGCTGGCGCATGACGAGCTCCCCTTCGAGGGCGCTGGAGCATTCGGTATCGAGTTCTTCCCCAACGCGCTCCGTTTCCAGAAGAACCTCGAGCGCACCTGCCCTCAAAAATGCATCCACTGACACCTCGCGCGCGTGACGTGAGGGACCAATCCTCTTTATCCCTGGCCATCACCTCGATGTTCTTGCCTCATTTCAACAAGATTCACTACAATGAGCAGGATCAAAGTTTTTCAATCGAGAGAAGACGCCATGGGGATCTCTAACCACCAGACTCGGCTCACGCGACTCAACCTGTTGCTGGGTACGTGCGCCCTCCTATTCACCATCACCTCCTGCGCCTCCAACGAGATCAACACCCCCGGACATGGGGGAGACAAGGATCAAGGCGAGTTGGACATGCCCTCTTCGACAGAAGAAATGGGGAGCGGTGATATGTCTTCTCCTCCTCCAGAGGATATGGGGACGCCACCTGTTCGAGAAGATCAGGGCCCCCCCATCGAAGAGGACATGGGGAGCGAAGAGCCCGAAGATATGGCCTCGCCCGACCTGGGGGTCGCCATCGATTACACCGTGTGTGCGATCGGCGCGCCCGATCCCGGCGGCGATTGCCTCTCGGAGGATGTCCTGGACTTCGGGGCGGTCCCGGATGGGATGAGCGCGACGCTCGCGGTGAGGATCGTGAACCGAGGATCACAACCGCTCGAGATCTCAGCGATCACGACCCCAGCCCCCTACACGAGCATCCTGGCGACGTATGCGCCACAGGAGCAAATGCCCTCGCAGGTCTCGCTCCCCCACACGCTCGCGGGTGGTGGAGAAGAAGAGGCTTACGTGCTCGTCACGCTCCAGGGCTCCTCGATGATGGAGGCGCTCGAAGAGCGCGCGCTGGAGCTTAACCTCGAGGTCGGCCCTCCAGAGGACCGCGTCGAGGAGATGGCATCGATCACGCTGCGTGGCTCCTCGTCGGGCTGCGCGCCAGGCTTTGCAGACTGTGATGGCATCCCTGGATGCGAGACGGACACGACCTCTAGCGCGGCGCATTGTGGCATGTGCAACAACGCCTGCGCGCTCGACAACACCCTGAGCACGACATGCACGATGGGGATGTGCGGGATCGGGATCTGCCAGGACAACTACCGCGATTGCGACACGGACCCGAGCACAGGTTGCGAGGTCAGCGTCCTCGACACCAAGGAACACTGCGGTGGTTGCGGCAAGGCGTGTGATTTTGCCAACGCCGACGAGACCTGCCAGATGGGCACGTGCAGTTTCCAGGGGTGCGCGCCTGGGTACGAGGATTGTGACAATGATCTCGACCTGAACGGGTGCGAGGTAGAGCTGGCCACCGACGAGATGCACTGCGGCGGCTGCAACCAACCCTGCTTCTACACAAACGCGGGCGCCGAGTGTCAAAACAACAGCTGCGTCTTCCAGGGGTGCTCGCCAAACTACTACGACCTCAACAATGATTTGAGCGACGGGTGCGAGTACTACTGCGAGTTCCAGAGCAGCACAGACCTCCCCGACCCCAACTACATCGACAGCAACTGTGACGGGATCGACGGCGATCTCTCACGCGCCGTGTTTGTCTCGCCGGTGGGCTCGAACAACAACGCGGGCACAAAGAGCGCGCCCTACGCGACGATCGGAAAGGGTTTGAGCGTGGCCGCCAACAACGCGAACATCGATCAGGTGCTCGTGGACGCGGGCACGTATCAAGAGCAGGTCTTTCTGGTCAACGGCGTCTCGCTGGCGGGAGGTTACGAGCGCGCGCTCGGCTGGCAGCGTACACAGTTCGCGTTGCCGAGGGTGGTCTGGTCGCAAGCGAGCAGCGGGCGCGTGGTCGCCATGCAGGGGACCAACCTGACGCAGCCGACGTTGCTGGCGCAAATGGAGGTCGAGGCGCAGGCGCCATCGACCAACGGGACGACGATTTACGGGCTTCACTGCGCGCAGTGTTCGGGGCTGACCATTCGCAGGAGCACGCTCAAGGCCGCCGATGGGGTCTCGGGGACGCCAGGGACGCCCGGAATCAACGGCGCCAACGGCGCCAACGGCTCGAACGGAGGCTCGGGCTCCTGTGATGGCAGCGGCTGGGGCGCAGGCGGCGCAGGCGGCTCGTCGAGCTGTAGCAGGAAAGGAGGCAACGGTGGCCGCGGCGGCAGCGAGGGCAAGAACCGAGGCGTCAATGGCGCGATCGGAGAGGTCAACACCCCAGGTGGCGCCGCTGGCGGGGGTGGTGATCCTGGCGGAGACGGGGTCAATGGCACGACAGGGAGGCTCGGCACCGCGGGGAGCCATGGAACAGGCGGCTTCGAAGGGAACGTCGTATCAGGTTACTGGATCGGCCAGGGCGGCACCGCAGGAACCAACGGCACGTCGGGCTATGGCGGCGGCGGCGGCGGCGGTGGCGGCGGCCAGGGGTGCACCTTTTGTGACAATGGCTCGGGCAACGGCGGCGGCGGCGGCGGCGGCGGCGGATGCTTCGGGACGGCAGGCACAGGGGGACAGGCGGGAGGTTCGAGCTTTGGCGCCTTCCTGTTTGCCTCCACTGGCATCAAGCTCGAACAGAACACGATCTCTGCGGGCAACGGCGGCAACGGCGGCGCGGGTGGCGCGGGTGGTGCTGGCGGCGATGGCGGTCAGGGGGGCGATGGCCATACCTACTGCTCGAGTGAGATCGGCGAGGGTGGTGACGGCGGCGATGGTGGCCTGGGCGGCGATGGTGGCGCTGGAGGCGGCGGCGCTGGAGGGTACTCCTATGCTGTTTATCGGGAGATGACGGTCGTCGGGCTCCCGGGCACGAACACCCTGTCCTATGGCGTGGCAGGGAGCGCAGGCCCCTCGGCGGGGTCTCCAGGCACACAAGGTCGTACAGGGCCCTACAAGTGATCACATGTATGACCAACGCCGCATAAAAAGCGGAGGAAAGCGTCAATCAATTGACGCCAGGACGTTGCGATCATGTTCAGATCCGTGCTAACTTGACGATGTGATTATTTCACAAATGAAACGCGCAGATAGTGCATCGAGCAGATCGATAAGCTATCGGGCACAGACAGCACGGTCGGATGGACGGCGTCTCGAGTGGGGGAGAGGGGCGCCTGAAAACCACTGTGCTGTACTCATTTAGAGGACAGAAAAGGGGTTCGTCGAAACTTGGAGCGGGTTTTCGGCGGAGACGAAGGGCAACCACAGGAGACAAAGGAGCGGTCGAATGATCCGCGGATTTGACACAAAGAAGGTCCTCGCGCTGGCGTTATGTTTGACGCTGACAGCGTGTGGCCGGGGCGATCGAGAAGAAGATCGCAATGAGGGGGATGATTGCCTCTCGAACCGAGAGTACTTCTCCAAGCAGGTATGGAAGCCAGTGCTCGAGCAGCGCTGCTTTAGCTGCCACAACAGCTCGGGGCAAGCGAAGTACACCAACCTGGTGTTTCAACCTAGCTCGCAGACGGGGCACATCGACGCCAACCTCGAGGCGTTCGCCAAGACGGCGCGCTACGAGGCCGATGGCAAGTCGATCCTGTTGCAGAAGCCGCTCGGCGGGCTCGACCACAAGGGTGGTCCGGTCCTCGAAGAGGGGAGCAAGGAGTTCGAAGCGCTCTCGAGGATGCTCGAGCGCCTGGACAACCCTGTAGAGTGCGAGGACACCGAGTCGGTCGAGACGCACTTCGCCAAGGTCGAGTTGCTCGATCCGGGTCAAACGCTGCGCAAGACCACGCTCAACCTCGGCGGCCGCCTCCCTACCCCGGAGGAAGAAGCGCTGGTCGAGGAGCAAGGCATCGATGGCCTGGATCAGGTCATCGAGAACCTGGCGCAAGAAGAGGCGTTCTACCAGCGCGTCGAGGAGATGTTTAACGACATGTTCCTGACGGATCGCTATCTTGGCGGCTCGGACGCTGTGGGCCTGCTCGATCGCGACATCTTCCCCGAAGCGAGGTGGTATGAGAATGGCGATGACAAGGACTTCTCTGGAGAAGATCCTGCCGAGGTCGAGGGCGCGCGTCAGTACGCCAACAACTCGGTGGCGCGCGCGCCGCTCAAGCTCATCTCGCATGTGATCCGCAATGACAAACCGTTCACCGAGATCTTGACGGCGGACTACATGGTCGCCAACGGCTACGTGGCGCGTATTTACGGCGCGGACTCGAGCGGCTTTAGCGACAAGCTCGATCCGAACGAATGGCGCGAGGTCAAGATCCCGGGGATGCCTCACGCTGGCGTGCTCTCATCGCCGATGTTCCTCAACCGCTTCCCGACCACGGCCACCAACCGCAACCGTCACCGATCCAGGATGGTCTACAAGTTCTTCCTGGCGACCGACGTCATGGCGCTCGCCGAGCGCCCCGTGGACCCGACCTCGATCGAGGACTTCAACCCGACGCTCTACAACCCTCAATGCACCAGCTGCCACGGCGTCATCGACCCCGTCGCGGGCGCCTTCCAGAACTGGAATGATCGCGGCATGTACGCGCCACCCGAGGATGGTTGGTACGAGGAGATGTTGCCTCCAGGGTTTGGCCAGGGGAGCATCCCCTTCTCGGATCGCTCGACGAGCTTGCCCTGGTTGGCGGAGAAGTTCACCGCCGACCAGCGCTTCGCCACGGCGACGATCCACAACTTCTATCGCGGGATCACCGGGCACGAGCTCGTGACGCCGCTGGGTGAAGATCAAGAGATCTACGACAACCAGCTCGTCGCGCAGGAGTTCCAGCAGGAGTTCTTCGATGGGGTCGCCGCGAAGTTTGCCGAGGGCAACTTCAACGCCAAGATCGTCATCGCAGAGATCGTCAAGAGCCCTTACTTCCGCACGATCAACATCCCCGAGTACGAGGGTGAGAAAGAGCAGCAGTACGTCGACCAGGGCCTCGGCAGGTTGCTCACGCCAGAGATGCTCCACCGCAAGATCATCGCCGTCACCGGCGAGCCATGGACGCACTTCT
Source organism: Myxococcota bacterium (assembly GCA_036155555.1). Classification (GTDB taxonomy): domain Bacteria; phylum Myxococcota_A; class Bradymonadia; order Bradymonadales; family Bradymonadaceae; genus JAYZVO01. The sequence continues at coordinate 1,953 of JAYZVO010000044.1, read as the reverse complement.
ACAACAAAGACAACAACTTCCTGTTGCGCACCAACGACTACCGCATCCTCTACGGCGGCATCGACTCCGACGGCGTGACCCAGCGCATCACCGCGCCAAACGGCATCATGGCCAACGTCCAGTGGCGCATGGCCAACGAGATGGCGTGCCGCACCACCGCCAAGGACTTCCTGCGCGGCAAGGAGGATCGATTCTACTTCCGCTTTGTCGAGACCAACTTCGTGCCCGAGGACGCCAACGGCTTCCTCATCCAGGAAGCAGAGACGGCCATCAAGCAGAACATCCAGTATTTGCACTGGCACATGCTCGGCGAGCGCGTGACGCTCGATGACGCGGAGCTCGAGCGCACCTACAACCTCTGGTACGACACCTGGAAAGAGGGGCAGCAGCTCCTCGCCGAAGAAGAGATCAGCCGCGATCTCATGGGCCGATGCCGCGCAGATCGCGACCCAGAGACTGGCGAAGATCTCCCCGACAACGAGCGCATCCGACGCGATGACCTCTACACGATCCGAGCATGGCAGGCTGTCATTACCTACATGCTGGCTGATTACCACTTCCTCTACGAGTGAGGTTACGAGCAATGCCTTTTAATCGACGAGATTTCCTCAAGCTCGCCGGCGTCACCGGCCTCACCGTCGCGTCCCCCTTCCCCTTCCTTGGCAAGGCATTCGGCGAGGAGGACAGCTACACTGGCCCCCTCTTCCTGTTTGTCAACGCAGGTGGTGGATGGGACCCTACGAGCCTCTGTGACCCCAAGGGTCGAGCAAACGAGGAAGAAGAGAAGCCCGTCAACTACTACTTCAAGGATGAAATCGACAGCGTCGGTGACATCAAGTTCGCGCCTGTCGACGGACACAAGGAGTTCTTCGAGCGCCACAAGTCGCGCACGATGGTGATCAACGGGATCGACACGGCCACCAACGGCCACGACTCCGGCTCGCGACACATCTGGAGCGGCAACCTCGCCGAGGGGCACCCCTCGCTCGGCGCGCTGATCGCTTCGGTGCACGCTCCCGGCAAGGCGATGGCTTACATCACCAACGGCGGCTACGACGCGACGTTTAACGTCGTCTCGAGGACGCGCGTCGGTGACATCGGCGCCATCGCCAGGATCGCCTACCCCAACGAGGTCGATCCGAACAACCGCGACAACAACGAGCGCTACCACACTGACACGACCATGGCCCGCATCGAGGCCACGCAGCGCGCAAGGCTCGAGGCGATGGGCGATCACTCGCACCTGCCTCACGATCACCAGGCGATCAGCACGCTGCACCTGGCCAGGAACTCGAACAACGAGCTTAAAAAACTCACCGAGTACCTCCCGGAGATCGACGGCTCGCAACTTCGCCGTCAAGCACAGGTCGCCATCGCCGCCTACCGCGCAGGTCTCTGCGTCTCGGCAAACCTCGCCGTTGGTGGCTTCGACACCCACGGCAACCACGATGACAACCACTACCCGCGCATGGCAAACCTGCTCTCGGGTATCACTGACATCTGGAACGAGGCCGAGACCGCTGGCATCGCAGACAACCTCGTCGTGATGGTCGGCTCGGACTTCGGTCGCACCCCTTACTACAACGCCAACAACGGCAAGGATCACTGGTCGGTGACCAGCATGCTCCTGATGGGCAAGGGGCTCCCCGCAGGGAAGGTCGTCGGTGGCACCACCGACCGCTACTCCCTCAAGACCGTCAACCCCCAGACGTTGGCCGTGCTCGACAACCAGGACGAGGGCATTCGCATCACTCCTGCGCATATCCACAACGAGCTTCGCAAGCTCGCGGGCATCTCGGATATCGAACACGTCCAGCGCTTCCCGCTGCGCGTCGAGGATATCCCGCTCTTTAAATAAGCGAGCCTTGCTCGTAACGCGCTCCACCGTCTTCGCACGGGAAAAAATGGGGGCGGGGGGGGGTTGAGCGCCCACCCAATTTTAAAAGCCCGGGA
>JAYZVO010000043.1:0-9372 GCA_036155555.1 Myxococcota bacterium | reverse complement strand
CCCCCCCCCTCTCCATTTTGTTTGCTCGCCATGTTGGCGCGAAGATCTCTTACCTGTTGATGATCTTCTTGCTCTCGCCGGGCTTGAGGTCGACGTAATACGTCTTGCTCAGGTTGAACTCGGTGTTCTTGAGCTCGATCTTATGCTTTGTCGCCGGGACCTTGTACTTGATCAGCGGCGTGTAGTGCCCGGTGTCCTTGCCGTCGATGTAAACGCGCGCGGCGGGGCGCGAGGCGATCGTCAGCTCGGCAGTGCCCTTTGGAGGATCCGGCTTTTTCTCCGGCTTCTTCTCAGGCTTCTTCTCTGGTTTGACTTCCGGTTTCTTCTCGGGTGTTTTCTCAGGCTTCTTCTCTGGAGGATCGACCTTGGAGCCAACGGAGTTGTTATTGGAAGCGACGGTGGTCTTCTCTTCCTTCTCGAGCGCGGCCTTGACGGTGCGCTCGGTCTCGTCGCTGGGGGTCAAGACCTCTTCATAGTCGTTGTATCCGCGACGGGTCGCGACCAACTTGTAGGACTTGTGCCCCTCGAGATCCTTGACGGTGTCACCGAGCTTCCCTTTGAAGACGCTCTTGTTGGTGGACTGGTCGAAGAGCTCGACCTCGGTCTTCTCGGGCTCGCCGGTCAACTTGAGCGCGAACTTGATCGGCTCGAGCTTGGCGTCGAACTCTGCCGAGCCATCCTTCTTGATCTCGATCTCTTCGGTGACGGGCTTGTAACCTGTCTTGTAGACCTTGACCTTGTACTTGCCCTCGGCGAAGTCCTTGATCTTCTTTGGCGAGGGGTTGGTGAAGGTCTTGCCTTCGAGCTCGACGATGGCGTCTTCGGGCGTGGTCTTGACGAGGAAGAGTGGTTTCTCGCCCTCGAGAGACTTGAGCGTCTTCTTGAGGTTGTAGGTGGTGCTCTTCTGGAACTCCTGCTCGATCTTGACGGAGTCGAAGCCATCGCGAGAGATCTCGATGGTGTGCATGCCCGGCTTGATCTTGTACATGTGGGGGGTCTCCCCATCGAAGATCTGCTTGCCGTCCACGGTGATGCGCACGTCGGCGGGCGTCGTGTCGAAGTTGACCTCTGCGGGCCATGGCCACAACAGGTAAACGAGCGCGGCGCCTGCGACGACGACGAGCGTCATCACTCCCAAAATCACTGCTGGCGAGGAGCCCTGTCGGCCCCCCGTCGGCGCGATCGGCGCGGAGACGCCGGGCATCGTGTTGTGCTCGCGGCGCGGCTCGATGGCTGGCATCTGCGCGGTCGGCAGGTGCTTTCGCACGGGCTGACGCGAGCCAGGAGCGTCGTCATTGAACGAAAACTCCTCGAGGCTCTTCTGAATGTCCTCGCGGTTGTACTCGACGGTGGGAGGATCATCTGCGTCGGGCGCGGAGTCTCCGCTGACGCCATGGCCAGCGACCTGTCCCAGCTCCTCGGCGTAGATGATGTCCGCGTCGATGATCGACTCGATGATCGACTCGTCGACGCCAGAGGATCGATCAAAGATCTGGGTGTCTTTCTCGTCATCGCCCCAGCTCAGACCAGCCATGGGCGGGAGCTTTGAGGGAGCGGGTGTTGCGGGGTGCTCGTCTGTCGGCGGGCGCAGGTTGAGCGAGCGGTAATACTCGAGCTTCTTGGCCTCGAACTCGATGTCCGCGTTGAAGGACTCCTTCATGTACGCGGCAAGATCCTTGTTCGTGTAGTAGTAGCCCTGGTTGCGCATGAACTGTTCGAGCGCGTCGGCCAGCTCGTAGGAGGTCTGGTAGCGATCCTCGGGCGACTTCGCCAACGCCTTGAGGACGATATCCTCGAGCTCCTTCGGGATATGCGGGTTGTAGAGCGAGGGGGGGCTCATCTCGACCTTGCGGATCTTCTCCAGCGTGTCGAAGTCGCTCTCGCCCAGGAAGAGGCGCTCCAGCGTGAGCATCTCGTAGAGCACGATGCCGAGCGAGAAGATGTCGCTGCGGCGATCGATATGAAGCCCGCGCACTTGCTCCGGGCTCATGTAGCTGAACTTCCCCTTGAGGATGCCGACCTGCGTCTGGCTCGTCTTCCCCTGCGCCTTGGCGATGCCAAAGTCGATGATCTTGCACTCGCCCTCGTAAGAGATCAGGACGTTCTGCGGGGAGACGTCGCGGTGCACGATGTTGAGGTCGTGACCGTTGGCGTCCTTCTTGTGATGAGCGTGCCCGAGCCCCTCGCACACCTTCATGATCACGTAGCACACGCGCGGGATGGAGACCTTCTCTCCGATACGCCTGGAGCGCTCGAAGATCGTCTTCATGTCCTTGCCGCTGATGTACTCGAGCGCGATGAAGTAGGAGTCGTTCACCTTCCCCAGGTCAAAGATCTGCGCGATGTTGGGGTGGTTGAGTTGGCCAGCGATCTTGGCCTCGTCGATGAACATATTGATGAAGGACTCATCCTCGGCGATGGAGGCGAGGATCTTTTTGACGGCGAGCAAACGCTCGAAGCCCTCGACGCCAAACGCCTTGGCTTTAAAGATCTCGGCCATACCGCCGATGTTCACCCGCTCCAGGAGGTAGTATTTCCCGAAGGGGATCGGATTTGGAAGGATACCAAGTTCGCTCATCTGTATATGCTCGGTCTCGCCAGGGTCCTCGACACGTTTCAAAGTTCGGGGGTGCCCCGAACAGAAGAAACGAGCGCCCATGGCCCATAGGTTTTAAGGGCAGGGTGTTGCTCGTTTATTCTCAGGCATGATCCTCGAATCGTCGAGCCTCGGACAGCCATCATGATGCCAGGCTCACCATACCAGTCCCCTAAACACTTGAAAAGAAACCACCCTTTCAGGCTTTCTCATAAAACCCAGGGGAGAGGCGCTTTTGGAGCGACTGGAGGCGGGGCATCCTATGCCTTGCGCGCGCGGATTGTCAAGCACACCTCGGGCGGCGCAAAACCCAGACTATCCTCTTGAAGAACTTTGAGATTCGTCCTCTATAAGGAGGCGCTCGCGCGCCTCTCGCAGCAACTGTTCGCGGTGCTTTTTGACCCAGACATGGTAGCGCCACATCACGATCCCATGCACCAACAGCTGCGTGTACTCGTAAAACTTGAGCCCGAGCCAGCTTCGCTTGCGCCCCGCCAGGCGCGGCACATAGTCGCGCACCTCGGTCTCGAAGACCTCGTCCTGGCCGTCGCGATACCAGCGAAAGAAGAGCTGGCCGCGCGAGTCATTGACGGTCTCCTTGCTCGCGAGCATCCCGCGATGCACCGGGTGATAGAACTCACCGGCGTGATCGGTCGAGACGAGCGGCCCGAACCCCATCAGCTCGAGTATCCTCCAGCCAAAGGGGCGCAGGTAAAGAGATGGCCCCTGCTCCTCTTCGACCTCTGGCTCCCCTGGCCCGAGCAGCCCGAGCGTCATCTTGCGGATCGAGTCCCCATACGCCTGCGCAGCGCGTCTGGCGGCCTCGCCAAGAATCAATGGCTCCTCGGGGCCGCGCGCGGGGACATCGCTCCAGGTGGTCGTCTCGCGGCTGACGCCCAGGCCGTGTTCGGTGACAAACGCTTCAGAGGAGTACCCCACCTGAGGACGAACGAGCGCCTGGCTCTCGGGGATGGCGCCTGTTTGCTCCTCGTCACGGTAGGTCTCTTGACCCAAGATCTGGCTCCCTTGCTTTGACACGTTCGCTCCGCGCGCTCGGCAGGTTCGGTCTCTCGCGATTTCTTTCACGGGCGAGCGACCCTCGATGACGCGCCCAGATAGCATGCCAAGGCGTTAAAAATCCACAGAAATCAAGCACCTCACGCGCGCCTCACGAGCGGCCGCGTTAAAGCCCGCGGCGCGGCGCGTCGTTGCCACAGTTTATATGGAATGATCTCGAATCATGGGTTGTATCCATGGAACCTGTGCGACGCGCGCGCATCCTCTATACACTACCTCGGGTCGCAACGCGGATATGGGTTGCTCTGGAGAATTGAGTATCACCGAGGAGCGCGCTAAACTATACATCGAGGATCGCAAAGCATCTCTGTCGACACGTCAAGCGCAGCGAAGTTGAACGCGCCTGCAAGAGCGCGCACGACGCACGCCCCTTTGACCTGTCGATGACGAGACTGCCTGGCGAGAATGGCTAACCACGGCGGCGCCTTCATTCACGAGAACGCGTGCCAGCGCGTCGCTGGACCACAAGATCGGGAGTCGGATCATCATGGAGGACATCTGGGAGCTCGGGCGACAGCTCTTGACCAAGATCCAGTCCTGCGAAGAAGAGGATCTCTACAGGAGCTTTCGCGACCAACTCTATGGTCTCGGCCCCGAGATCATCCCCCTTTTGCGCGAAGAACTGAGCAGCGTACACTACCGAAGGCGCATGGCCGCCGCGACCAACCTCGGGAGGTTGGGCGATACGCAAAGTGTGCCGGCGCTCATCCAATTGCTCAATGATCCTCAGTCGGGCGTGCGCGAGATGGCGCTGTTCGGCTTGGGAATTCTTGGCGACACGAGCGCCATCGAGCCGATCCTCAACTCGCTCAGCGACTACGACGCGGACGTGCGTTACCGCGCGCTCGTGGCCTTGAGTGATCTGGGCTATGCCCACCTCGAGGATGTGCTCATTCGCTCGATGAGCGATGACGCTTACGGGGTCCGCGAGCAAGCGCTATCGCAGCTTCGCACCATCGGCACCCCGCGCTCGATCGTGCCTATTCTAAAGGCGCTGCTCGAGCGCGAGGTCGAGATGCAGCAGATGGCCGAGGAGGCCATGGATCGCCTCGTGCCAAAGCTCACCCGCGAGCACTACAAGCGCTTGCAAGAGCAGCTCACCCCGAGGGAGCGGCGCCTGATCCTGAACTACCTCGAGGGGAGAAACCTCCAGGAAGTCTACGTCACGCTCTGGCAGCGCCTCCAGCTCGTCAACCGCAGCCAGAACAACCAGCGCGGCCTGGACAAGTACGGGCGCCTGCTCAACTCCAAGGAAGAGCGCGAGTTTCTGCGCCACGCCTACGAGCGCGAGGAACAGGTCGAGATGCTCATCGAGCACTTCACCGATCCTGGCACCACGCGATCGATCCTTCTGGTCGGCGAGGCGGGCACGGGGAAGACGGCCGTCATCCACGAGTTCGCGCTGCGTCTGCTCGAGCGCGATGGTGAGAACTGGCAAATCCTGGAGACCAACACCTCCGAGCTGATCAGCGGCACGCGCTACCTTGGCGACTGGGAGACCAAGCTCAAGGAGATGGCCGAGGCGATCCTCAAGCACGATCGCGTCATCCTCTATATTACCAACCCCGATGACCTGCTCGGCGCGGGCGCGCACTCGAAGTCGGACGAGAACTTCGCCGACTTCTTCAAGCCCTACCTGCAACGCGGCCAGCTGCGCATGATCGCCGAGTGCACCGAGGACGACATCAAGGGCGGCCTGAGCCGTGATCCTGGCTTTTTGCGCCAGTTCCGTCAGATCCGACTCCAGGAGATGGACGACGCGCAAACGCTGTCCGTGCTCACGCAACGCGCCGACGAAGTCACCGCCTCGCACCAGCGCCCCGTCGAACCCGAACCTGGCGTCCTGGAGCGCGTGGTCGACTTCGCGCGCAGCTTCAACACGCGCGCGGCAGCACCTGGTCGCGCCTGTGATTTGCTCGACGCGCTGATCGATTACGCCGGGCGTCACACCGAGAAAGGCGCTGAGACCGTCACCTTGCGCGTCGATCAGATCCCCGCCTCGCTCTCCGAAACCACCGGGATGAGCCTGGATCTTCTGGACGACACGATCCGCCTCGACCTCGATGGCACACAGGACTGGTTCGTGCGTCGCCTGATCGATCAGGATCACGCCGTCAGCACGCTGGTCGACCGCCTCGCCATGATCAAGGCAGGGATGGTCAACCCCAAAAAACCACTCGGCGTGTACTTCCTGGTTGGCCCCACGGGTGTCGGCAAGACCTACTTCGCCAAGCTCACCGCCGAGCGTCTCTTTGGCGACCCGGAGCGCATGCTTCGCTTTGACCTGAGCGAGTATCGCGGGCGCTTCGCCATCGAGAAGCTCATCGGCTCACCGCACGACAAGGATCGCGAAGGTCTGCTCACCGAAGCTGTGAGAAACCAACCCTTCACCGTCCTGTTGTTCGACGAGTTCGAGAAGGCCGACCCCGAGATCTACAACCTCTTCTTGCAGATCCTCGACGAGGGGCGTCTGACCGATGCCAGCGGCAAGACCACGGACTTCCGCCAGACGATCATCTTCCTGACCTCGAACCTCGGCGCCTCGCGCACGAGCATCTCACCGCTCGGGTTTGGCTCTGGCGAGGAGGCACGTCAGGAGCGCTTTGGCGGGCACGTGCGCAACAAGCTCGACGAGTTCTTCGCGCCCGAGTTCCTCAACCGACTCGACGACACGATCGTCTTCTCGCCGCTCACCGAGAACGCGATGCGACGCCTGGTCGAGATCGAGCTCGCGATGGCGTTCTCCAGACGCGGCTTCTCGCGGCACCAACTGCGCGTGCAGACCGAGGAGAGCGCCATGCTCTGGCTCGAGAAGCACGGGTTCTCCGAGCGCTTCGGCGCGCGCGAGCTCAAGCGCGTGATCGAGCGCGAGGTGCTCACGCCGATCAGTCGCCTGATCGTGCGCTCGACCAGCGGGAGTCAACTCGGCAAGACCGCCACGATCATGGCCGAGGATGACAGGCTCCATATCTCGCTCTCCGAGGCGAGGTCGCCATCCTCCAAACACCCCGACTTCCCCAAGACGCCGAGCATCGCCAAGGGGGACTCCAAAGGGGACTCCAAGCTCGACACGTGAAGTGATTTGTGCGATTGCCCTCGCTGTGACGCGAGGCGCGAACCAAAGAAACGCGAGGGCTGTCGTATCACGACAGCCCTCGCTTGTTTTTAGCCGCTACCGATACCTTACGAGCGAGGCGCTCATGACCATCGATCTCGATCCTCTGCGCTCCTTTTGCCAGGAGCACGCCCTCCCCTGGGATAACGCACGCGCCGAGAACTTCACGCGTTATGTCGAGCTGCTCGAGAAGTTCAACCGCGCGATGAACCTGATCGGGCCAATGTCCACGGACGATGTCGTGCGCGAGCTGATCCTCGACTCCATCATCCCCGCGTCCTGCGCGCTCTCGTGGGATGGTCCTCTCTCACTGCTCGACATCGGCACGGGCGCAGGGCTCCCAGGCATCCCGCTCAAGCTCCTCTTCCCCGAGCTAAAGTTGACGCTGGTCGAGCCACGCCGCAAGCGCGTGACCTTCCTGAACATCGTGGTCAAACGCCTCGAGCTCCAGGATGTCAGCATCCACGAGGAGCGGATCGAGGACCTCGACTTCGCACCACACGACCTGCTGATCTCGAAGGCATTCCAACCTCCATTGCAATGGATCGAGACCGCATCGGGCCTGGTGAAACATCCCGGAGGCCACGTCCTCTGCATGACGCGACGCGGGGAGCTCCAGGCGCTCGAGGACGTGGCCTCCGGGCTTTGTTTGGAGCTTGTCGATGTAAAAGCACCCGAGCACGCCACGCGCGATGGCGTCGACGATCGCATCGTCGCCGCGTTCCGAGCGCTCGCGCAAACCGACAAGGAGGCGTGATGCGCGCGAAAGCGGTGGGAGAAGAGGTCATCATCATCGGCGCGGGCGTCGTCGGCCTGGGGATCGGCTGGCAGCTCGCGAGCAAGGGGCACAAGGTCACCATCCTCGAGCGTGAAGCCGAGATCGCGGCAGCCCGCGGCGGCGCCTCTGGCGCCGCCGCAGGGATGCTCGCGCCGACGGCGGAGGTCAGGTTCGAGGAGGAGCGGCTGCTGGCCTTTGGCCAGCACAGCCGCGAGCTCTACCCCGAGTTTGTCGCAGAGCTCCAAACCGCAAGTGACATGGACGTCGACTACCGCGACTTCGGCACGCTGGTCGTGGGGCTCGATCGCGATGACGTCGAGGCGCTCGATCACCTGCTCGAATATCAACATTCGCTCGGGCTTGTCGCCAGCCGCCTCTCTGGCGATGCCGCGCGCGAGCTCGAGCCAGCGCTCTCTCCGAACGTGCACGCCGCCATCCATTGCCCGAGCGATCATCAGGTGAATCCTCGCAGGTTGGCGCGCGCGATGGCCGAAGCCTTCACGCGCGCGGGCGGCATTCTGCGCACCTCTGCGCCGGTCAAAGAGCTCCTGGTCGAAGGAGGCATCGCGCGCGGATGTCTCCTTCAGTGCGGCGAGCAACTCACCGCCGATGCCATCCTCGCCGCAGCCGGGGCGTGGATCAGAAAGCTCGGTGGAGTGGAGAAAAAACACCTCCCACGCATTCGGCCCGTGCGCGGCCAGATGCTCTCGCTCGAGATGATGGAGGATGCGCCGCTGTGCAACATGGTCGTGCGCGCGCCAGACGCTTACCTCGTCCCCAGATCGGACGGCTCGCTGGTGATCGGCGCGACGATGGAAGAGATGGGCTTTGACACAAAACTCACCGCTGGCGGCGTCTTCGAGCTGCTGCGCGGCGCGTGGGAGGCGATGCCTGGAGTTTACGACCTCTCGATCTCCGAGCTCTGGACAGGCTTTCGCCCGATCTCCCTGTCAAACGAGCCGATCCTCGGGCCATCACCAGACATCGAAAACCTCTGGTTTGCCACCGGCCATGGAAGAAACGGTATCCTGCTCACTCCCGCCACAGCAATTCACATGAGCGAGGCGATGCACACCGGCGTCATTCCCGAAGTGTTGCGTCCATTTCTCGGACGCTAGCTTTGCGCGCCCCCCGCGCCCCCCGCGGCCCTCGCTCTCGCTCGTCCGCGGCCCCCCTGAGCCTCACTTCGTTCGGGAGGGGGGCAGACTTGGCGTTGGGTGCTTGGTTGGTGGTTCGCTTTGGGAGCTATCGATTTGGCGGTGAGTTTTGAGAGGGCTCCCCTTCTCGCGCTTCGCGCTCGATCGGACCCCTCGACGAATGTCGCCTGTTCGTTGAAGACACTCACCCGGCAGGCCGGGCTCGTGTCTTGCTCAAGGGGGGGGTCTTTTATTTGGCTATCGCTTTAACCCAATTGTTCGCGTGGGGGAGCTTCGTTGCATGTTATACAGAAGGCGGAACATGCCCCCCGCTCTTCACTGCGTTCATCGCGACCCCCAAGTTTGGGGGTTTCCCTCGCGCTTCGACTCCGCGTTGGCGTTTCACGCCTTGGCGCTCCGAAACTTGCAGTGAGCCACACGAGGGCACCAATGGCGAACCTGTATGCCGAAAACATCGCGAGGGCGCCCCCCAACAAACGAAGTGCTGTTTGGGGGGCAGTGAGGAGCGCAGCGACGAACGGGGGGCATCTCACGCGTTCTGCTTAACCTGCATCGATGCTCCCCCACGCATAACTCACCGCCAAATCGATAGCTCCCAAAGCGAACCACCAACCAAGCACCCAACGCCAAGTCTGCCCCCCTCCCGAAC
>JAYZVO010000042.1:0-33803 GCA_036155555.1 Myxococcota bacterium | reverse complement strand
GCACGCCTGTCGACCTCGATGGTGACATGCGCCCCGATCAGGACGTCGACGCTTACACATTCTCCGCCACCGCTGGCCAGACCCTCCAGGTCTCCGTTCAGCCCACTGGCGGTCCTTCTCTCTCGTTTGCGGTCGTCGAAAACGGCGGACTCAACGCGCTCACGCAAGAAGACTTCTTCCTTCGCTTCTCGACATTTGATCTCACCAGGGGCGCGTCACGCTCGATCGTGATTCCCGAGGATGGCGACTACACCATCGTCGTGGCGCCTTCGTTCTACCTCGCGAACAACTTCGAAGGCGGCCCGACGGGCGACAACGACTGGAAGTACGCGCTTCGCGTCGAGGACATCGCGCCATACACGGCGACTGATGTGGACGTCACCGCTGGCCCGATCACGGGCGACTTCCAAAACCTGAGCGATAACTACTTCAAGCTCACCAACTTCACTGGTGGCCCTGGAACCTTGACGGTCAACAGCCTCGGGGAAGACGTCGGAGCTCCGACCCTGCAAATCCAGACGTCGGCAGGCATTTTCAACACGTTCGTGCTCGGGGATGGCGATGAAGAAGTCTTGATCCTCCCATCCGGGGACCTTTACTTCTTCTTCGACTGGCAGACGATCTTCGGGCAAGACACTGGCTTCGATGTTTCGTTCACCCCGCTCACTATCGATGAGCCTCTCGGCGCGGCCGCTGCGGGCACTCCTGTTACATCCACGCCAAACACGTTGGCGCCGGGTGGCACAAGAACCTATACGCTCGACGTCCCTGCAGACATCGCGCTCGAGTTCTCCCAAACGAACGACGAAGGCTCTTCTGTTAACATCTCGATCAGCGGCCCGAATGGTGAGTTGATCTCTCAGTCGGCAAACAATGGAACGAGCTACTACGTCACCAACGGGCAACCCAGCACGTTGTTGATCGAAGTCGAAAACACGAGCACCACCGCAGATCGCACGAACACGACGCTCACCTTCAATGTCATCGCTCCTTACGACATGGGCTCGTTGGCAGCAGGTGACGCGACGACCTACACCGAGGCAGCCAATGTCGCGAGCAAGGACCGTCGCTTCGCCAAGGTTGTGGTGACCGAAGACGTGCTTTTGAGTGGCGTTCTGGTTGGAGATCCCGCAACGAGGGACCCAGATCTCCGTGTGTATGTGCCAGGCAACAGCACAAGGCTCCACAATTACGGCACGGGTCAGGGTGAAGAGTTCGATCTCGTCGCCTACCAGCCCGGCACGTACATCTTCGAGATCTTCGCATTCAATGAGTTGGATAATGGCTTTACCCTCTCGTTAACTGCATTCTCCCCTCCCACCCTCGAGGTCGAGCCAAACAACATGGTCGCTGACGCGACCCCACTCACGGGCATTCCTGTGTTGAGCGAAGGAACCTCCGCTCGCGATGGCATGGATACGGACATCTTCAGCTTCACCGTCGCAACCGCTGGCGCTTACAACATCAGCCTGGGGACGACAGGAGCAGATGGTTGTGCGGTCCTGTCGCTGCACAACGCAGCGGGCGACATCATCGAGCAAGACTCGGCCAACGCAGCGCTTTCCGTCTCGGCGTACTTGCAAGCAAACACCTACCTGTTCAGCGTCTCGGGCAACTGCCAAGGTGATGCTGCGACGTTCGATTACGAAGCAGCGATCAGCAATCCGACTCCTCAAGCAGATGGCTTCGATGTCGAGCCCAACAACGATTCGGCCAGCGCTGTAGCCATCACGGGTGATCCGACAGCAACCCTGGCGTTGGGAACAATCACATCTCCCACGGATGAAGATTGGTACATGTTCACCCTTGCTGCAGACGCCACCCTCGCCGCAGCACCAGGCCCCTTCGGCCCAGGACCCAATCCTCACCCCGGCATCACCTTCGAGTTCTTCGACGCGACAGGAACAACAAGCCTTGGAGTGGGCTCTGCCTCTCTGACTGCTGGTGATTTCTTCGTGAAAGTCTCAGGCTTCAACAGCACAGACTTCATCGGTAACTCGTATGGTTTGAGCTTTATCGAAACGCCTGCTGACTACTACGACCTGCCCAGCCTCGCGATCCCTGACAACAACGCAGCAGGAGCGACAACGACGCTCAACGTTCCTGACATGTGCGTCATTGCTGACATGGAAGTCGTCATCGACATCACCCACACTTACAAAGGGGATGTGCTCCTGGACCTCACTGCTCCAGATGGCGTCACGATCGTGAGACTCCACAACGGAACAGGCGGAAGCACCGATGACATCAAGGAAACCTATGGCGCGAATGCAACCGCACCTGCCGAATCGCTCACAGCCTTCAATGGCATTCAAGCGATGGGTGACTGGACGCTTCGCGTCGAAGACACCGCCGGTGGTGATACCGGTACGGTGAACGTGTGGGGCCTTAACTTCACTTGCGCACCCTGATGTAAAAACAAGATACCCGACGTCACGCTGACATCGGGTATCTTGCCACAAAAAAGGCGGCTGCAATTTGCAGCCGCCTTTTCATTTCTTGCCGAATCAAATCACTTCAGATCGTACTTCTTCAGCAACTCCCGCAAGTGATAACGCGTCAACCCAGCGGCTCGCGATGCCTGGGAGATGTTGCCTTCGTGCGCTTTCATAAGTTCTTCCAGGTAGAGGATCTCGAAGCGCTCGATGAGCTCCTGTTTGGCGTCCTTGAACTCGTGCGCGATGTCGACATCGAACCCATGGCCACTCTGAGGCGAAGGTTCTTGCTGAGCGACAGGGCTCGGCGCGCCGAAAGCGGCGTTGAGCAGCAGGTCACTCTTTTCGATGGCGCTTCCTGTGGCGAGGTTGCCAGCGCGCAAGATCACATTGCGCAGCTCGCGTACGTTTCCTGGCCACCCATGCTCGAGGAGATGATCCATGGCCTCGGCGGTGAGACGCATCTTTGGAAGATCTGGCCTACGTTCGGCGACCTCGTTCAAGAAGTGCTCGACGAGCAAGGGGACATCCTCGCGACGCTGGCGCAACGAGGGAAGCTGCACATTGATGATCGAGAGGCGAAAGTAGAGGTCCTCGCGAAACGTCCCCTCGTTGACCATGGAACGAAGGTCTCTGTTTGTCGCAGCGATCACGCGGCAGTCAGAGCGAATAACCTTGGTGCCCCCTACCCTCTTGAACTCGCGATTCTCGAGCACCCTCAACAGCTTTGGTTGAAGCGAGATATCGAGCTCGCCGACCTCGTCCATAAACAGCGTCCCGCCGCTAGCCTGCTCGAAGGCGCCAGGGCGTTGGGAGACCGCGCCAGTGAACGCGCCTTTTTCATGACCAAAGACGTAGGACTCCATCAGATCCCTTGGGATCGAGGAGCAGTCGAGCACGACGTAGGGCTTGCTCTTGCGGCGAGAGGCGTCGTGGATGGCGCGCGCGATGCGCTCCTTGCCGGTGCCGGTTTCTCCCTCGATCAAACAGGTCAGCTCACTGGGCGCGACCTTTGCGAGGGTGGCAAACACCTCACGCATGGCGACCGATCGACCGATCACGCCGTGGAACTGCTCGTCTTCGCTCAGGGGGATTTCGACGACCTCGTTGCTGGCGACGACCTTGATGGTGGTGTTGCCTGCGCGAAAGGTCACATCGGGCGCGAGCCAGACCTCGCGCACGCGGCATCCACCGATGTGTGTGCCATTGGTCGAGCCAAGATCTTTGAGGAGGAACCCATCCTCTTCGGCGCGAAGCTCGAAGTGGGTGGAAGAGATCGACTTGTCCTTGAGGGTGATGTCGTTGACCTTGGAGCGGCCAACGTAAACCTTGCTCTTGTCGATCGTGAACTCGCGCCCGCTGTCCTCCCCATCGATGACGACGAGTTTGGCTTTCTGCAGCTGTCTCGAGGTCGCTCGTTCATCGACAAAGACCGTCCTGAGACCCATCTCTTTGTTGCTCATCCTCTCGCTGCCCTCGATGCCCAAGAAAATCCATGGCTGGGGGGGATATGGTCGCGCTCGCGACCATCCTCACAAGACCCTTAGATGCGGTGGTGGAGAACGTATCACCTGGCAAACCGCGAAGCAATCGCCGCCCAGATCGCGACAGGGGCAAAATTGCACGAAACATACGCCTCGAGTTGTCCGAAAATATGACGAGAGACGTCAGATTGCCCCTGTTACTTCGAGGGGGTTACGCATACAAGATAGAGAGACCTATCCAGCCAGGGAGGAGACCATGTCAGAAAACATCACCCGTCTGAGCGCCCCGATGCGCGCATTGCTCCTGTCGCTTGTTTGCGGCAGCGCATCGATACTTTGCGGCAACAGCGCTTGCGATCCTGTGGGAGGGTACAACGCTCCAGATCAAGGCGGTGAGAAAGACATGGCCCAAACACCACAAGACATGGAAACCACGCAAGACATGGAAACCATGCAAGACATGGAAACCACTGACATGTTTTCGGAAGAGGACATGTCGATGGATTTTGGTCTGGATATGCCTGATCTGACCGAACCGATGAGTTGTGAGCGCGTCGCAGATTGCGAAACAGGTCAACAAAACGTCGTCGCGTCGTGTGATGGCACAGGGCTCTGTTCCTATCAATGCACGAGCGAAAGTTGGGCGGTCACAGATGGCGAAAACATCACTGTCGATGGGTGTACCTGCACTGTGAACGAGGAAATCTGTGACAACCGCGATAACGATTGCGACGCGCAGATCGACGAAGACTTGATGAAGCCATGTGAAAACCAGGTCGGAGTTTGTGTGGGTGCAAACCGGGTTTGTCGTGGGGTCGCCTCTGACTTTGCAAAAGAGTGTGAAGAGGCAGACTATCAGGCGAACTCGAACCTTTACACAATAGACAATTTCGAGAATTTCTCCTGTGATAGAGAAGACAATGACTGTGATGGCAGTGTGGATGAAGCGTGCTGCCAGAGACCTCTGGGGAAAGAAGAGGCAAATGTAACAGCAGTGGAAGTCCCTGGCTCTTCCTATGCTTCACACATCGTTTCCACAGACAATTCTACAATCAAAACCTCGAGCGTTGCTTATACCAATTCCAACAAAATAAGAATTATCGAGCATGAACACACCAACACTCCCCTCACAATTCCAGAGACAGTAACAACAACCCCTACCTCAACTGAAACAAGCAATACTGCAACCTGCACTCCAAACCTCAGAATAGAGTCCAGCTTCTCCGAAACAACCAACTCAAAATATGTAACCTACCCCTGCAAACCAAACGAAACCACAAACTTAATCTTAACAAAAATACCAAGAGTCGCAAATTTCCAGACAGAAGGATTGACCCACCAAATCATCAACTGGAACATAATCACAGAACTTAGAACAACACAGTACCAAAACAACACTTTTGATATCGCATCATCACCAAACCAGTTTATCATTGCTGCATGGTCTCGTATCCATCAGGCCGATGAATATAAACTGGTCTGGTGCACCATGCATCCACAGAACTTGCTTTGTGAAGAACCAACCAACCTCCCAGAAGTCCATTCATCCAACCAATCTCAAGTATCTGTAGCAATAAGTCCTTCGGGGAAGGGAGCGACGGCTATTCTCCCAGATGAAAACATCCAACTCGCAGACAAAACAAGAGTATACATAACCGACATCAACGGAGAACTCCAAACAACACAAGACATATCCCTCAACTCAACAGTTGGAGGCTCTCGATCCATTGCAGACCATGACATCAAATGGTTAGATGACACCACAATCATTGCTTCCCATATCGTCGAGCACCCAACGGCTCAGAAACAACAAATTTATATTTCCAAACATGACACATCTAGCAACACCACTCTATTCCAAAAGCAAATCGCACTAACGCAACTCAACCCGGCGCAACTTGAAATCGAAATTGAGATCCTGAACAACAACATTCTGATCATTGCCACTTACAACCAAGAACTCCACTCTCATCTCTTTGATCAAAACCTCAACCTCATTACAGACAGTACGATCGCATTCCTGCCAGAAGGAGACAGTGGAAACTTGCGAACTCACTCATCAGATAACATCGCCCTGGCAACGATCTTTCAAGTCCACAATGCAAACACAGAAACCCGAACAGTTCCGCAGAGCTACATCCTGAGCAAAGAAGGCATCCCGATCTGTGAGTTCGAGTCGGGGGAGCCACCAATGTCGATGCCCTGAAGGCATCACGGGTGTTTGTGGGAAAAAAATTGCGACATCGTAGGGAGGTGGCAAACTCCGGGGTAGAGGCTTGCAAGGACGCGAGCCTGGCCACACAGATTCAGATCGCACGGAGGCGATACGATGTTGGGCAAGTTTATCCCGAAGCTCGAAGTGGGTGAGCAAAAGTCGCAAGTGATGGAGATCGGCAGCGGGCCTGGCGCGCCGATGTTTGAAGCGTATGGCGCGCAGGCGCGTATTCGCCGCGCTCCCGTTCGCGCCATCGCCTCGATCACCTGGGATGGTGGTCCTCGCGAGATCTTCGGTCAGGTCCTCAATATCTCTCCTGGCGGGTGTCTGGTAAAAACCGAGACCACCATCGAACCAGGAACCATCCTCGATATCGCGGTCACCATCCTGGGCGATGGCAAGCGCATCAACGCTGATGTCACGGGCATCGTGCGGCGAGAGACCACCGAGGGTGGTAGGCGCGCCTACGGGGTCGAGTTCCTGACGCGTAACAAGGCCGAGCGCGAGACCGCGCAGTGGCTTTATGGACAGGCGATGGGCTGCTAAACTCTCGCTCTGTTTCGACCTTTAAAGTTACCTCGATCCATCGCTGACGCGGAGTCGCCATGTCCCTCTCGGACATCGATCTCAACCTGCTCGTCTACCTCGACGCCTTGCTCGAAGAGCAACACGTCACCAACGCGAGCAAGCGCGTGGGCTTGAGCCAATCGGCCATGAGCCGCGCGCTCTCGAGGTTGCGCGAGCTCTTCGATGACGAGCTGCTGGTCAAGACCACTCATGGCATGGCCCCATCGCCGCTCGCGCTGCGCCTGGCGCCCGAGGTTCGCAGGATCTTACGCGATGTCGAGCGCGCCATCACCGGCGTCGACTCGTTTGATCCTGGCTCCGACCGTCGCACGCTCCGCGTCGTCGCCGATGACACCTGCCAGCTCTTGCTGATCCCCGCCCTGCTCGAACAGGTCGCAAAACAGGCGCCGACCATCACGGTCGAGGTCTCCTCGAGAGGGTTACAGATCCCCAGAGGCGCGCTCGAGCAAGGACAGGTCGACCTCGTGCTCGGCCGCGCGCCGATGGAAGAGCCCGCGCTGCGCTCTCGCGAGCTGCTGCGCGATGACCTCGTCTTGCTCGCTCCACGACGCACGACCGAGCGCCTCGATCTGGCGGACTTCATCGACGCCAAGCACGTCGACGTGCAGCACCCCACACAATCCGCGAGCGCCATCGATATCGCGCTAAAGCAAGTGGGCAAGCGACGAGATGTGGCCTTCAAGGTCGCTCACATCGCCACCCTCCCCGATGTCATCCGTCGCACTGGCGCCATCGCCACCCTGCCTGCGCGCGTCGCCGCGCTGCTCGAGGCGGAGGATCTGCAAATCCTCCCCTCCCCGCTGCAACTCCCTGGCGTGATCCTCGCCATGAGTTGGCATATGCGCTCGGACGAGGACGGCGGCAACGAGTGGTTGCGCGGCTTGCTCGAGGAGCAAGCACGCACATTGCGCGAACGCTCCTGAGGCGATCCCCGTAAAGTCCGTGTAACGCGCATGTCACGTATAGGCTCTTTCATTGCGCGCGATGTTCGACTACGGTTCGCAGGTGAGTGACCCTGGATTTTTTCCACGATCCCCGCCTGACTTATGGCGGAAACTTCATCTGGAGCCTTGCCGATGAGAGCACCCAATCGCCTCTTGTTGTGGATCGCGCTTGCCGCTGTCGCCGCGACACCAGCCTGCGCCTCGTGTGATGGGGACGAGAACAACACCCCGAACAACACGACCAACTCGACCACGCCAAACAACACCGCGAACAACACCGTCGCGAACAACACGACGTCGCCAAACAACACGACGTCACCGAACAATACGTCGCCAAATAACACGACGTCGCCAAACAATACGGTGCCGAACAACACGACGCCGAACAACACCACCCCCAATAATACGACGCCAAACAACACGACCCCGAACAACAACACCCCCTCCGAGGTCGTGTCATGTTCGGATGCCGTGCCAGCGCCAACCTCGGGTGGCTTGTGTGATGTGACCTCGGGAACCGGCGCCAACGTGGTGCTCCGCGGGACCGTGCTCGCTGGTGACAAGATCTACGAAAACGGCGCGGTGATTTTCGAGGGTGGCAAGGAGAACGGCGAGATCCTGTACGTCGGCTGTGACTGGGCGGCAGAAGCTGCGGCGACTGACGCGACGATGGTCGACTGCGCCGACGGCGTTATCTCGCCAGGGCTCATCAACGCGCACGATCACATCACCTTCAACGCGCACGGCAAGCCCGTGGGCCACGGTGACGAGCGCTTCGACCACCGCCACGACTGGCGCCGCGGGAGCCGCGGCCACAGCGCCGTGGATCACTTCGGCTCGGAGCGCAGCCGCGAGAACATCCTCTTTGCAGAGCTTCGCCACATGCTCGCGGGCACGACGACGCTCGCAGGCAGCGGCGGCGCAGGCGGCTTCCTGCGCAACATCGACCAGAACTCGAACAACGGCGGCCTGAGCGGGATCAGCGTCCAGTACGAGACCTTCCCGCTCGGTGACTCCGGCGGCGCGCTCATCGCCAACGGCTGTGACTACGGCGGCATCGACAACGAGAGCGTCCTCGACAACACCGTTTATCTGCCGCACGTCTCCGAGGGGATCGACGCCGAAGCACGCAACGAGTTTGTTTGCCTCTCCGGCGCGAGCGGTCGCGATCTTATCGCGCCCAACACCTCGATCATTCACGGCATCGGCCTCCAGGCCAATGATATCGCGGCGATGGCAGCAGAAGGCTCCAAGCTTGTCTGGTCGCCCCGCTCCAACATCGACCTCTACGGCCAGACCGCTGACGTGTTGACCTACCGCCGCCTCGGCGTGACCGTCGCGCTCGGCACCGACTGGATCATCAGCGGTTCGATGAACACCTTGCGCGAGCTCAACTGCGCCGACTACCTGAACACCAACCACTACGACAGGCAGCTCTCCGACCGCTTCCTCTGGGAGACGGTCACCATCAACGGCGCCCTCGCGCTCGGCGCGCAGGATGTGCTCGGCTCGCTCGACGCTGGCAAGATCGCAGACATCGCCGTCTTCGACGGCTCGACGCGCGCGAACTACCGCGCGGTGATCGAGGCAGGCGTGCGCGATGTGGCGTTTGTCTGGCGTGGCGGTCAGCCCTTGCTCGGCGAGTCGGCTGGCATCGACGCGCTGCTCGGGGATGAAGCATCCGGTTGTGAGGCGCTCGATGTCTGCGCCGACTCGATCAAGATCTGCGCCGAGCGCGACACCGGCTTCACGCTCCAGAACCTCGAGGACAACCTCGGGCAACCCAAGCGCTACGAGCTCTTCTACTGCGACGCACCACCAGAAGAGCCCTCCTGCGTCCCCGCTCGCCCCGACGAATACACGGGCATGGCGACCGCATCGGATGCCGACGGTGATGGCATCGAGGACAGCGCAGATAGCTGCCCCGCGGTCTTTAACCCGAGCCGCCCTCTCGAAGGCGCGCAGCCCAACTTCGACATGGACCCTGATGGCGACAGCTGTGATATCTGCCCTGTCAATGAGGGCGAGATGTGCGAGATGTTCGATCCGAACGACCGCGACGGCGATGGCACCCCCAACGCGATGGACAACTGCCCCAACATCCCGAACATGGATCAAGCGAACATGGACGGCGATGACAAGGGTGACCTTTGCGATCCTTGCCCCGACCGCGAGAACAACGGCACCGCAGGCTGCCCTGCGACCGTCTACGAGGTCAACCAGGGCATGTTCATGCAAGGCGCGCGCGTGGCGATCACGGACATGATCGTCACCGGCGTGGGCGATGACGGCTTCTACGCACAGCTCGACCAGAGCAGCATGGACTTCACCGACCTCGATTACTCGGGCATCTACATCTACACCCCTGGCGCGATGACTCCTCCGATGCGCGGTGACCGCGTCAGCGTCGACGCTGGCATCGGCAGCTTCCAGGGTGGCATCCAACTCGTCGACGCCGCTGTCACCATCGATGGCAACGGCATGTCCCCCATGCCTACCACCGTCGCTCAGGATGACCTCGTGCGCGCTGGCAGCAAGGGAGAGGCTTACGAAGGACTGCTCGTTCAGATCTCGATGGCGAGCGTGGCGGACATCTCCAAGTATGACCAGTTCGGTGAGATCGGCCTGGCGAGCGGGTTGTCCGTCGATGATACGCTCTTTGCCTTCGCAAAGCCCGAGGTCGGAGACAACTACAGCTCCATCGTCGGCTGCGTCTCCTACCGCGACTTCTATGGCATGAGCGGCAACAACGGCATCGCACCTCGTGATGAGAATGACCTCGTGACGGGTCCTGCCGAACTGCTCGGGTTCGACAACGCGACGAGCTTCCTCGAAGCGAACACCACCGGCGAGCCATTGCCTGGACTCAAGGTCCAGATGACCTCGACGACGTTGGCGGATGTGACCGTCAACCTCACTTACACGGGCGCTGTCTCTGGCCCCGCGACGATCATCATCCCGCAAGGAGATATCGAAGCACCATTGAGCCTCACCGCAGCAGCCGCAGCAGGCACGGGCACCGTGACCGCCGAGTACAACGGCGCGATGCAAATGGCGACCGTCGAGGTCTACGATGACGCCTCGATTCGCGACGTCGCGTCGATCTCTCCTGGCACGGCGAACGTCTCTCCTGGCGCGATGATCGACCTGACGGTCGCCATCACGCTGCCAGCACCTTCGGGCGGACAGCTCGTCGATCTCGTGGTCACAGGCGACATCAGCGCGCCCGCGACGGTGACGATTCCTGCAGGAAGCTTCGAGGCGATTGTCAGCGTCACCGCGAACGCAGCGGGAACCTCCGGCACGGTCGAAGCGAGCATCGATGGCGGTCAGGCGCAAACGGCGACCTTGACGTTGACGGCGATCCCTAGCGAGTGCCTGATCATCTCCGAGTACGTCGAGGGAAGCTCGAACAACAAGGCGATCGAGCTTCACAACTGCAACCCGAACGCACCGCTCGACCTGACCCCCTTCCACATCTGCGTGATCAGCAACATGAACACCTCGTGCGGCAACACCGAAGATCTGATGGGGATGATTCCGGCAGATGGCACCATCGTGCTCTGCAACAGCGGCCTGTCCGACAAGTCGAGCTGCACGCTCGAGTCTTCGGTCACCAACTTCAACGGCGATGACCGCCTCCTGGTGTGGAAAGATGACATGGCCAACGGAGACTTCGACGCAGGCGCGGACACCGTGCTCGACGCCTTCGGCGACTATGATATGCCTCCAAGCTCGAGGCTCTGGGAGAACGCGACCTACCGCAGAACCTGCAACCTGACGCCATACACGGCGCTCGATGGCAGCTTCGACGTGAGCGTCTACTACGACGGTTCGGCCGCCGTGGACGACTTCTCCCATCTCGGCACCAAGCCCGACTCCACCAACTGCCCCTGATATTTTTTGATATCTTTAATATCCTGGACTCGACGCGGCCATGCTTTGCATGGCCGCTCTTTTTTTGGCGCCCCCGCGGGCCTCGCTCTCGCTCGTCCGCGTGCTTGTTTCGAGGGCAAGGCCCGCGGCAGGCCGCGAGCCTTGCCCTCCTCCCGAACGAACAATGGACCTTTCAGACAGATGCCCCGTGGGCCATATCCCGAACACCCGACGCCAAGTCTGCCCCCCTCCCGAGACCGCAGGTCGAGATTCAGGGGGGCGGCGGACGACCGAGAGTGAGGCCGCGGGGGGTGGCTACTCTTATTGCCACCCATACCGACAAGTATGGCAGAAGGATCAGCCACCTGTGACGTTTTTGGCAGAGCGCGAGGAACCACGCGCCGCGAGCAAACATTGCGACAACACGCGATGAAGCAGCGCTCATGCGCTCAGAAGCATCACGCCACCAATCAATACGAAAGCTGGCACAGGACTTGAAGTAAGAGAGAGGCAGCAACACAACGGCGAATGATTTGCCGTGATTACATAAATGCCTCCTCTCGGATTGAAATGGATGTTCGCTGGGTGATTCGAGGAGGCCGCACGAATGAACGGTGAACGTGATGATGAATGTTTGGAAGATGAAGACTGGTTGGATGAGCCTCCTTACCGGAGCAATGATTGTGTGTGGGAGCGCCTCGGTGGCCATGGCCGACTATTTGCCCGAGGACAGCGCCCAGGATCAGAAAGTGGACTCGGTCGAGAACGTGGGCAACTACCTGGCTTCGGACCTCTTTGTCCTTAGCCGACTCGAGCTGCGCAAGTACTCGGCGGATGTTGTCGTGGATCTCATCGAGGTCAGCGAAACGGATCGCTTCGGCAAGCAAGCACAGAGCCGCGCGTTACAGTCGCTCGCGCTCTACGCTCACGAGGACGATCGCGCCAGAGAGTCCTTGCGCGACGCCCTCTCCCGCTTTAAACCCGGTCACGCGCTCTGCCCCACGGCGATCATCGCCTTCGGAGAAGCGTTCGGGGAAGACGCGGTGGTCAGCTTGGAAGGGATGGCGACGCACAAGCGCGCGGATGTGCGCATGGCTGTCGTCGTCGCGCTCGGTCGCTTCGGCGGTCAGGCTGGCATGGAGAAGCTCGTCGAGCTCTCGGCCAATGAAGAGCACGAAGCCGTCAAGGCACGCATCGAGTCCTACATCCAGTGAGATGAAGGCGCTCGGCGCGAGATGATATATCGGCCACGCGACTGGTTTGGATGGATGATGATTGGTTGGCCGATCAAATGATTGAAATGTGTAAGTGTATACCATCACTATTGTAAGTGATGTGGGAGAACGCGCATAGGCGGCGACCCCCTCAAAGGGGTCGCCGCTTTTCTTTGTAAAACCGCCTCCTTTCCATCAAGCCCTCGCTGATCTACAGTGGGGTGCTGGCCCCTGTGGCCTCACAAAACGCCCCCCACCAACGCACAAGAGCACGCATCGGATGAGCGAACAGCAGGGAAAGACGCGCAGAAAGCACGCCTGTGAGCATTGCAACGAGAAGCGCTACGTCACCGGCCTGAAGAGCAGCGCCGACGGCACACAGAGCTTTGCCATCGCAGAGATCTGCCAACATTGCTACGAGCCGTGCGCGCGGTGTGACGGCGAGGGGTTTATCTTCATGCGCGATGAGCGCGGGTATCGATACTCGTCCTCGTGCCCTGAATGCTCCCCTCGCGAAAGGCGGATCAAGGCATTCAATAACGCCAAACTCCCCGCGCGCTACCGCGACAAGACCTTCGAAAACTTCGAAGGGATCACTGACGAGTTGATGCGCGTGCGCGTCAACCTCTTCAAGTACGCCATCCGGTTTGTCCCCTCGGACAAGGGCTTCCTGTTGTATGGCTCGCCGGGGTCTGGAAAAACACACCTTTTGAGCGCCTTTATCCACCATATCACCCTGGAGAAAGGCTCCAACGCGCGCTTTATCGAGTTCACCCACCTGCTCTCGACCCTGCGCCAGCAGTTCGACATCGGTCGCGGTGACACGAGCGTCATTCAACCTCTGATCGAGGTCGACGTGCTCGCCATCGACGAGCTCGGCAAGGGGGTCAACAACGAGTGGCAACTCGGCGTCCTCGACGAGCTCATCTCCAAACGCTACAACCTCGGGCGCACCACCCTCTTCACGAGCAACTACCTGATTCGTCCCGAGGCGTTTAACTACAACGACACCTCGGGCGATCAACTCCGAAAGGCCGCGCGCGAGACCCTCTCTGAACGCATCGGCGACAGGATCTTCTCGCGCCTCTTCGAGATGACCGACTTCATTCAGGTCGAAGCGCCCGACTTCCGAAAGCGAAAGCTCAAGCTCGTCTAACCTCTCCGCATCACTGCGAATTCGAGCCGTAAGCGCGATGTGCTTGACGCCGCTTCACTCTTCCCATACCAAATCATTCAGCGGAGATACGTCTCCACCGGAGGGAACACTTCGGCGCGCTCCATTGTTGCCATGCGAGCCCTCCTCTCCCCTGCTCCCCAAAGCTCTCCTGGCGCGATAACCTCGCCAGCGGGAGCAAGCGATAAAAATAGAGCGAAGAACATGCGCTACCCAAAGAAATTCGAAGCGATCGTCATCGGCGGCGGTCACGCAGGAAGCGAAGCCGCGCACGCGCTCGCGACCATGGGCATCGAGACCCTGCTGCTGACGATGAACATCGACACCATCGGCCACATGAGCTGCAACCCCGCCATCGGCGGCGTCGCCAAGGGGCACCTCGCCAAGGAAGTCGACGCGCTCGGCGGCATCATGGGCAAGATCGCCGACGCCTCGGCCATCCAGTACCGTCGCCTCAACACGCGCAAGGGCCCCGCCGTGCGCTCGAGCCGCGCGCAGTGCGACATGCGCGTCTACCGGCAAGAGATGCAGGTCCAGCTCATGAACACGCGAAACCTGACGATCAAGCAGGGGAGCGTCGAGGACCTCCAGATCAAGGAGCGCGATGGCAGCTACCACGTCTGCGGCGTGCTCTCCAAACTCGGCGTTTTGTACGAAGCTGACGCAGTGATTATCACCGCGGGCACCTTCCTGCGCGGCCTCTGCCACGTGGGCCTCGAGAACTTCGAGGCGGGCCGCGCCGGTGACAAGGCATCCTATGGCCTCGCGCACAAGCTCGCCGAGCTCCAGCTCGAGATGGGCCGCCTCAAGACTGGCACGACCCCTCGCCTCGACACGCGCACCATCGATTGGGCATCGCTCGAAGAGCAGCCTGGCGACAACCCACCCCGTCGCTTCTCGTTCTATCACGAGCCACCCATGCTCGAGCAGGTCTCCTGCGCCATCACCTACACCAACGAGCGCACCCACGAGATCATCCTCGCGAACACCGATCGATCGCCCATGTTCACCGGCGTCATCGAAGGCATCGGCGCGCGCTACTGCCCGAGCATCGAGGACAAGGTCACGCGCTTTGCCGACAAGACGCGCCACCAGATCTTCCTCGAGCCGCAAGGATTGACCACCAACGAGGTTTACCCCAGCGGCCTCTCGACCAGCCTCCCGCTCGATGTGCAGCTCGAGATCCTGCACACCATCCCTGGCCTCGAAAAAGCCGATATCATGCGCCCAGGCTACGCCGTCGAGTACGACTACGTGAACCCGATCCAGCTCGACCACACGCTCGAGCTGCGAAAGATCCGTGGGCTCTACCTCGCTGGCCAGATCAATGGCACCTCCGGCTACGAAGAAGCCGCCGCGCAAGGGCTCATGGCGGGAATCAATGCCGCGCTCAAGCTGCGCGGCGAGCAACCTTTCGTGCTGGGTCGACACGAGGCATACATCGGGGTGCTCATCGATGACCTCGTGACGATGGGCGTCGAGGAGCCTTACCGCATGTTCACGAGCCGCGCCGAGCATCGCCTGATCTTGCGCGAGGACAACGCCGACTGGCGCCTCTCGCCACATGGCCATCGCCTCGGGTTGCTAAACGGCGAGCAGTGGCAGCGCTTTTGCAAAAAGCGCGACCTCATCGAGCAAACGCGCGAGGCGCTCGCAGGCATCACCGTCGGCGCGAACAACGAAAACCAGGCCATCGCGGACGCGAGCGGCCTGGGGAGCCTCGGCAACGGCTGCATGCTCGAGGATCTGCTCAAGCGCCCCAAGATGACCATGGACCAGATCAAGCCACTCGCCGCGCACCTGGCGCCATCACTCGACCTCGACGCCATCCCCGAAGAGGTCGCCGAGGCGATCGAGATCCAGGTGCAATACGATGGTTACATCAAACGCCAGGAACGCATGATCGAGGAAACCCGCGAGATGGAAGACAAACTCATCCCGGGAGATATCGATTATGACGCGATCAACGGGCTCTCCACCGAGGTTCGCCAGAAACTCCACCGCGTGCGCCCGCGCACGCTCGGTCAGGCGTCGCGCATCAACGGCGTGACCCCTGCCGCGATCTCGGCGCTGATGGTCACCATGCGCGGCTGATCCTCTCGAGGGAGACGAGGCAAGAAAAGAAAGAGGCGAACGCTGCTCTTACCGCAGCGTTCGCCTCTTTCTTTTCTTGTCTCGTCAAAGACTCACGGACACGCCTCGTTCGCGGCGCCGGGAGAACCTGTGCCGATGCCCACGTCGTATGACATGGTCGCGTCGCAGAAGTTCGCGGCGCCATCATTGCTCGTGGCCGCCGCCGCGCCCATCCCGACGTAAGCGCTCGAGGAGAGCTGCTGCGAGACGCCCTCGACAGGTGTGCCGTAGTAGGCTTCGTCGATGACGGTGCCATCAGCGAGCTTGAGCGAGATGCGCATCGCGCTCTGACCATTCACGTCCAGATCAGGTGCGTTCTTGAGCAAGCCTGTGACCAGCTGATATGCGCCAGTGAGGCCGCCGTTGGTCGCGCTGTCGGTGTTCGGAGCGAGGATCACATAGCCATTGGCGGGGATCACCGCGTTTTGATCCATGATGCTCCAGCTCGTGAACGCGCCGCCTGCCTCGTTATCCTCGATGAGCATCGAGAACAGCGAGATTTCGCTGGCCGTCGTGTTGTGAAGCTCGATCCACTCGTAGGTGTTGTCGTCCCCGATCGGGTTCCCCAGAAACTCGGTGAAGATCACATCGCCCGCGCCAGGCAAGTTCGAAGGCAGCATCTCGCACGCTCCGTTCATGCAGCGCGTCGTATTGGGATCGCAGGTCGTCTCCATGACCTGATAATCACAGCTCGGGTTGCCAAAAGCGTTGGCCATGCAGGTGGGGTTGGGGTTTGCGGGCGCGACGGCGTTGCCTTGCCCGTTGCAACTTGGCGCCGGAGCGCTGTTGCACGAGACCCCCATGCAAGGATCAGCGGGACACGCCGTGTTCGCTCCCTTTGGCGTGCCGTTGTTACCGCCGCCGAAGCTGTCGCTGATATTTGGACACCAGCTGCCAGGGTTGTCGTTGGCGATGGCGGTGACCTCCGCGCTGGCGTCGAGTTGACGCGCGTAACCACGCGCGTGCGCGCCGCTCTCCCAGAACAGGTAATCCGAAACCTCGCCGCCCGGTTTGCGCAGCGAGATGGAGCCCGCCGAACGCATGACGATGTCCATGTACTGGACATCTGGCGTGGTGGCGCCGTCAAACAGCGGGTCGGAGCCGTTGGCGAGCAGGATGCGTCCATCTTGTGGGAGCATCACCGCGCCGATGGTGTGATCCGAGCTGTTGCCGTTGGTGTCCTCGATGCGCAGGACCCAACCCGAGAGATCGAGCGCGCCTCCGCTGGCGTTGGTGACCTCGATCCATTGCGCGCTGTTGCTCGGGGTGCCCATCCCTGCGGGATCGACCATGTACTCCGTGATCACGACCTCGCCAGATTGAGTCACCGCGCCATCGCAAGCGCCCGCGTTGCAGGTGCCGCCGATGTAGGCGCAGTTTGTCTGCGTGATGGTGAACTCGCAGACGGGGCTGCCATCCTCCTCGACGCAGGTGGGGTCACCGCTGGCGGCGATCGCCACGCGAGGATCTGCCTGAGAGCAGGTGGCCTCCGGAGGCGTCGCCATATTGCACGTGTCATCCTCGCAGATGCCGGGGTTGCACGCGCCGTTCTCACAACCCGTGGGACAATCCACGTCGCCAGGTTGGTAGACGCACATCCCCTCGTTGCAGGTCCCCATGTTGGGGTAGCGCGTGAGCGTCTGCCCATCCTTGCATGTGTTCTGAGGGCTCTGATCGCAGACCACGTCATCGCAAGGATCGGGCGTGCGCGGGACGCACTCGCCAGTCTCCTCGTTGCACCCCTCCAGGCAGGGGGTGCGGTCGTCATCGTAGCGACACATCTTGCCCTCTTCCTCCGAGAGCGAGATGCAGCGGCCGATCACGGCCTCGCGCACGCTCGTCTGGCCGTCGCAGTACACGCGCGCGTCCGGCGGAAGATCGCAATCGGAGTTGATCGAGCAAGACACCGTCGAGTCCACGCACTTGCCATTGGGCGTACAGCTCTCTCCGGTCTCGCACGTCTTTGTCGTGGAGGTCGGGTCGCAATCCTGCGTGCAGGAGCCCCCTGACGAGCAATAAAACCCCGCGTCACACCCGTCATCACCGCTGCATTCAGCGTCATCATTGTTCTTGTTGCGGCACCCCGAGCAGGAGCTCGCGGCGACAAGAAACGCGCAGGTGATCAGCGAAAAGAGCACACGACGGGAAGAAACCCAGGGGAACACATCGAATTTTTGCATCATCCACTCGACACCAGAGGAACACGAATCAGTCGGTCAGTTGTATCTGGCTCGCGCCCCCTCGCGAACATACATGACCATTGTAATGGGATTCGCGCTCCCATCCCACCACGAACATGTAGAGAAAACTGTGTTGTACTCTGATGTACTCTCACTGAGAACGTTAAGTGCAATAATACGATAGAGATTCGTTGATCGTGCTGATCCACTCATCATACCATCATGATGTAAAACCGCCCCCCAAGGAGAAAGGCATGCAAGATATCGAAGTTCTATCTAACTTGAATCTGAACCACCTCGTCGTTCTTCTGGCGGTGATGCGTGAAGGGAGCGTGACAGAAGCCGCGCGCATCCTCGGACGGAGCCAATCGGCCATCAGCCACGCGCTCTCCCGGTTGCGAGATGACCTCGATGATCCGCTGCTCGTGCGCTCGGGACTCCAGCTCGTTGCGACGCCTCGCGCCGAGGAGATCACACAGCAACTCGAGCAGCTGTTCCCACCTCTGAGCACCGCGCTCGCGCCCCAGGCCCCGTTCGATCCAGTGCGCGCGGAGAATGTCTTCAGCATCGCGGGCTCGGACCTTATCCAGCATATGTTCGCCTCGAACCTCTTCCACGAGCTCGAGCGCCGCGCGCCAAACGTGCGCATCTGCCTGGCCAACCACCCCGCCGACGAGAGCCTCACGGACGCGCTCGCCATGGACCTCGATTTTTCGATGAGCGTGAGCGTCCCGGAGAACAACAACCTGCACTCGCGCGAGATCTTCGAGGAAGGGTTTAGCTGCGTGGTCCGAAAGAATCACCCGCTTTTGCAAGGGGAGGATCACCTGGATCTCGACACCTACGCCGAGATGCGGCACCTGCTCGTCGCCATGCGTTGCCAGAGCAACGACGTCATCGACAAGGAGCTCGCCAAACGCGGCAAGACGCGCGAGGTCGCCATCTCTATCCCGAGCTTTTTGGCGGCGGGAGATCTGCTGCTCAACTCCCACCTCATCGCCACGCTCCCGAGCAAGTTGGCCAACGATCTGGTCGGCAAATACCCGAGCCTCCAGCTCTACTCGCCGCCACTTCCGACACCATCCTTCAAGGTCAAGCTCGCCTGGCACGATCGCCACGACTCCGAGCCAAGCCACCAGTGGATGCGCGAGACGCTCGTCGAGTTGCTCGCGGACGCGAGCGTCAAAAAGCGCATGGATCGAGGCACGCCCGAGCACTCCTCCGAGGTGAGCGAGGCGCATATCTGAGCCCTCGGTTGTTTATCAGCTCAGCGCCATCTGGAGATCGAGCTGTTTTCGACGCGCCTTGCTACGCACAGACCAGTAGGTCTTGATGTGCATGCGCCTTCGCTCGACGCCACGCTCGATGAGGATCTTGCGGATAGCGACGACGCTATCCGCTTCCCCTGACAACCAGAACACGCCATCACCATCCGGGATCTCGACCTCCCTGGCATAGGCCACGATGGCGTCGCCGCGCGATGCTTGCCGGGAGAGCTCGTCGAGGTCGAACGCCTCGCCAAACCCACGCGCGCCTTGCTCGACCTCGACCGCGCCGAGGACGCGAGCGGCGACGCCGCTCTCCTTTAACGCCTGGAGCAGCCCGAGCGTCGTCTCGTCACCAAAAAACATCGCCCACGGCGCGGCCGCGCCGAGATCGACGGGAAAGCTCCGCACCGGGCCCTTGAACGAGAACTGATCTCCGACCTCCAACGCATCAGCCCAGCTCGAGCCCGGGCCACCCCCATGGATGTGCGCGAGGAGCTCCATCTCTCCCGTCGACGCGTCCACGCGGCTTGGCGTGTAACTTCGCATCACACCATCCGATGCATCCACGAGGATCTTGATCTTGTCACCAGGGCTCCAGTCGCGATCCAGGTCGCTCACCCAGGTGATCCTTTTTACCGTCGGGCTCGATGCCTCGACCCTTGTCACGCGTCCCGTCGTCATACCCATCTGCGTTGTCCTCTGCTGCGACCAAAATGGTGAATTTGAGAATCAATATCAATATCGACGCTCGAATTCAACGTAGTCGCATCTTCGAGGATGTCCAGCAGACACACACAACTGTCGAGAGCTCTTGCTCCCGACAGTTGTGTGGGCAAAGAAAAGGCGCCCTTCGAGCTTCGAAGGGCGCCTTTTCTTTGCGTCCTGTTTCGTGGAGGAACCAGGGTGCATCACTCACGCGTCATGGAGCTTGCCTTGTTCGCGAGCTCGAGGAACTCGCGCTCTTTTGTAGAGCCGCTCGAGGCGTCCGTGGCGACCTCGATCACGGCTTCCATGTCAGGCTCGTCGACGTGTTTGGAGCCGCGAAGGATCTCGGCGAACTCGACCACAGCAGCGGCAAAGCGGAAGCTCTCGCTGGCGTCATCGAAGCCACCCGCGGTCTGCGAGAGCTTGATGGCGCGCTCGATCAGGTTGGACTCCGCGCCATACTGAGACTTGTAGCGAAGGCGCACGGTCGAGAGGAGTGATTCCTCCTGAACACCCTCGGAGAGCTCGAGTTCGTAGTAAGCAGTCACGGTGTGTCCTGGCCCGATCTCTCCGGCGTCGACCGTGTCGTCCTCGAAGTCCTCGTTGTCGAGCACGCGGTTCTCGTAGCCGACGAGGCGGTACTTCGAGACGGCGTCCTGGTTGAACTCGACCTGGATCTTGACGTCGGCCGCGATCACCTCGAGCGTGCTCGAGAGCTCGGTGCCAAAGACGCGCTTTGCCTCGTCGAGGCTGTCCACATAGAAGTAGTTCCCGTTGCCTTTATTCGACAGGTTCTCCATGTGGTAGTCGTTGTAGTTGCCGAGCCCATACCCCATGCACGTCAGGCTGATCTCTTTCTCGCGGTAGTCCTCGATGACCTCGAAGAGCTGATCTCCCGTCTTGCCGACGTTGAAGTCTCCATCGGTGAGGATGATCACGCGGTTGTTGCCCTCTTCCTTTCTCGCCGCCTCGGCCATCTTGTAAGCTGTGACGATGCCCGCCTCGGCGTTTGTCGAACCACCGGCGCCGAGGCGATCGATGGCGGCCTTGATCTTCTGCGCCTCGCGCACTGGCGTGTGCTCGAGCACGACGCCATCCGCGCCTGCGTAGACGACGATGCCGATCGTGTCGCTCGGGCGAAGGTTATCGATGAGCGTGTTGAGCGACTGCTTGACCAACGGGAGCTTCGCATCGGACTGCATCGAACCTGAGACATCGATGAGGAAGGTCAGCGCCGTGGGGCGAAGGTCCTCGGCGTGGATATCCTTGCCCTTGACGCCAACCCGCATCAGATGGAGCCCCTCGCCAAACCGGCTCGGCGCGACCTCCATATTGACCGAGAACGGATGCTCGTCGGCGGGTTCGGGGTAATCGTAGTCGAAGTAATTGATATACTCTTCGGTGCGGACGGACTCGGGCGCGGGCAAGGCGCCGTTGTTGATGTCGCGGCGCATCACTGTATAGGAGGCCGTGTCGACATCGATCGAGAAGGTCGAGGTGTTCTCCTGCGCCGCCTCGATGAAGTCATTCTCGATGATCTCATCGTAGGTCTCGCCATCCTGATAGTCCGCGCCTTGAGGGGCAGGCGCATAGCGACCCCCGCCATACTCGAAGCCGTAGTCCGACTCCTCCGCACCGCACCCTACCATCAAGAGGGCGGCGCTGGAGGCAACGAGAGCATAGGAGAGCAGGCGCATGGAGGTGTAATCGTAAGACATGATGCATCCCTTTCGGTGTAATGAGGTTTCGGTCTATCACCGCAAACAAATGGGCCAATCACCCACATGCATTTTGTTTTGCAGCATGCGTGCCAAAAGTAAAAAGGACGAAGGAATGCGGGATTCGCCGCATTTCTTCGTCCTTTTTGCGTTCCTCTGGCGAACCATTACGCCAGCCGGTGGAGCAACCTCACTCCTCCTCGTCGTCCCCTGCGCCGCTGGTCCACTTGAACTGTAGCTCGAGCTCTTCCTCGCCATCCTCACGCTCGTGCTCGATCGACCACTCGGCATCCGCCGGGACGGTAAAGCGCTCACCACGCACCTGAATGCGGAACGAGGTCCCTTCTTCGACGGCATCTGCGATACGGCGCAGCGTATCGACAAAGCGCTCGCGTGGGTCCTGACGTTCGACGTCGCGATCTTCTCCCATCTTTCCCTCTCCCTGTTGCATCACGTAGTTTAAACAAGCGGACGTTGAGGTTTGACTTGTAGCAACCCTGTCGACCCGCGAGCAAGCAAGTTATGAGAGCGCCCCCTTCTCGACCGTCGGTCTCGGCCAAACCGCTCTCAATACGTACTCCATGTTTCGAAGCGCCCCCATTTTCCCGCGCCGCTCTGGCGTGATGAGGGTTGTCACAGGCATGGGCTGGACATATGCTCAGTCGCCGACGCAGTCAGGAGAAGGCGATGCTCGAGCGACTCAACCTCCATATGCTCAACCCGGAACAGCGTGAGGCGACCGTTCATATGAACGGTCCGCTGTTGATTTTGGCGGGTGCAGGCAGCGGCAAGACCCGCGTGATCACACACCGTATCGGTTACCTGATCGCCAAGGGGATCGCGCCAGGCAACATCCTCGCGGTGAGCTTCACGAACAAGGCCGCCAACGAGATGGTCGAGCGCGTGGCGCACCTGATCGGCAAGGAGACCGCCAACAAGGTGCACCTGTCGACCTTCCACAGCCTCGGCAACCAGATCTTGCGCGAGGACATCGACGCGCTCGGCTACAAGAAACCGTTCACGATTCTGGATGACGCCGACCAACGCGAGATCGTGCGCGAGATCTTTAGCGAACTCAACCTCGACAGCAAGATCGTCGATCCGAAGTCGGTGCTGTTCTTGATCGGGCGCGCGAAGATGGCGTTTTGCGAGCCAAACGCGCTCGATGAGTTCCGCTTTAACCCCGACATCCACTTCGCCCAGCGCGCCTACAAGCTCTATCAGAGCGCGCTCAAGGGGCGAAACGCCGTCGACTTCGACGACCTGATCTGCCTGCCAGTGCAGCTCTTCCGGGAGCATGAGAAAATCCGCCTCAAGTGGGCGAACAAGTTCCAGTACGTCATGATCGACGAGTACCAGGACACCAACCACACGCAGCTGATGTTCTTGCACGAGATCGTCAAGGAGCACATGAACCTGTGCGTGGTGGGCGATGATGACCAGAGCATCTACGGCTTTCGCGGCGCGGTCGCTGACAACATCCTCCAGTTCGACAGCCAGTATCCTGGCGCGCGCGTCATCAAGCTCGAGCAAAACTACCGCTCCACCAACATGATCCTCGACGCGGCCAACGCCGTCATCGCCAACAACTCCGTGCGCCATGACAAGCAGCTCTGGAGCGCGAAGGGAGATGGCGACAAGCTTCGCTGGATCGAGTGCGCATCGGACAGGGACGAGGCCGAGTTCGTCGCCAGCGAGATCGAAAAGCTCAAGCTCGATTTAAACCTGACCTACCGCGACTTCACCATCCTCTACCGCTCGAACTCGCAGGCGCGCCTCTTCGAAGAGGCGCTGCGTGCGAGCCGCATCCCCTACGAAGTCATCGGCGGCCAGGAGTTCTACGATCGCAAGGAGGTCAAGGACTTTGTCGCCTACCTCAAGGTCTGTTTCAACCTGACGGACGAGAACAGCATCCGGCGCATCGTCAACCTCCCGCCGCGCGGACTTGGCCCCGTGCTCGTCGAGCGCATCAGTGATTACGCGCACGAGAACGGCCTGAGCTTCTACAAGGCGCTCTGTGATATCTCCGATGATCACTCTACCATCCACGGCATTGGCCCCACCGTCGGCGGCAGGCTCGCCAAGTTCGTGCGCCTGATCGAGGAATTCAACGCGCGCTTTGCCGAGATCGAGGAGACCAACGAAGGGAGCCTCCCCGAGGCCGCGCGCTCGCTGATGAAGCGCCTCGACTTCGAGGATCACATCCGCAGCCAGGAGACCAACAACAAGATCGCGCGTCGTCGCGTCGAGAACGTGGAGAACCTGCTCTCGGATATCAGCGCGTTTTGCGAGCGCCACGGCGGATCGCTCGACAAGTTCCTGACACGCCTCGCGCTCGACCGCACCTCGGTCAGTAGCGAGGATGACGACGTGCCAAACTCCGTGCGCCTGATGACCTTCCACTCCTCCAAGGGGCTCGAGTTCCCCTGTGTCTTCATGGTCGGCGTCGAGGAAGGCTACCTCCCCCACGAGAACAGCCAGGACTCACTCAAGGATCTCTGCGAGGAGCGCCGACTCGCCTACGTCGGCATCACGCGCGCCAAGGAGACCCTCTATATGACGACCGTCTCCAAGCGCACCAAGTATGGAAAGAGCGAGTCCAGAGAGCCGAGCCGCTTCATCGAGGAGATCCCCACGCACCTGATCGCCAAGGAGTACGCCGAGGAGACAGCGAGCCTCGCTGCGCACCAGGATCAGCGCAACAGCAAGTACCTCGAGCTCGCCAAAAAGATGTTCGACTTCTGACCCGGCTTCGATGCATGGTGAGTTGGAATGTCCGCGCGCTCACAAGAGTAGTGATAGGTGAGGAACGAGCAGCGTGGCGCATCGACGGTCAGGTCAGGAGTTCGCGTGCACAGGAGAGATTTTCTAACCCACAGTCTTGCGGGCGCGCTCGGCGTGCTCGGGCTGCCGAGCAGCGCGCTCGCCATCGGCGATGACGATCGCTTCACCGTCTCTCTGCTCAAATACAGCGACAAGGGCTGGAACACTCGCCCGACCGCACTACGCCGCATGCTGCAAGAGGTCGAGAAGCGCACCAGCGTCGAGATCAAACCTCCCCCTGATGGCGATCATGTCACCTTCGGGCCAGACCTCTTCACGCGCCCCATGCTCTTTATGTGCGGCGAGTCGAGCTTCGAGCCCTGGAGCAACGAGCGCATCGATATGATGCGACAGTGGATGATGGCGGGTGGATTCCTCGTCGTCGACTCGAGCGAAGGGGTCTCGGACGGACCGTTTTTAAGATCGGTGCGCCGAGAGCTCGCGCGCATCTTCCCGGACGAGCCCGAGCGCGCCATCCCCACAGATCACGTCATCTACAAGTCGTTCTACCTGTTTAACAACGACCAGAACCCCTACGCCGAGCCCCACGGCAGAGTGGAGGTGGACAGGAAGCTGCGCGGCCACTTCGACGGCGATCGCGTCCCGGTCGTCATCAGCGCCAACGACATGCTCGGCGCATGGGCGCGCGATGGATTTGGCAGGTGGGAGTATGATGTGGTGCCGGGAGGATCGCCCCAGCGCGAGCTCTCGTTCCGCATGGGCATCAACCTCGTGATGTACGCGCTCTGCGTCAATTACAAGGCGGATCAGGTGCATATCCCCTTCATCCTCAAGCGCCGCAAATGGCGCGTGCAGTGACAGTCATGACCACCGGCGAATACGCCAGACCGGACCACGTGAGCGGGCAAGTAGCATGAACCTCGAGATCTTCGAGCAATACAACAGCGGTGATGTCCTCTGGTTGGGCGACTGGGGGTTGCTCTGGATCGTGGGGCTGCTCGTGATCGGCGCGCTGGTGGTGGGCTTGAGCGCTTATGATCTCAGGCCATTAAAGCCGCTGCGGCGATGGACGCTGGTGGCCTTGCGCGCGCTCGTTTACCTGCTCGCGGTGGCGATGCTGCTCGAGCCCGCGCTCGACCTGAAGAACGTCTCCAAGGTCAAGAACAACGTCGCCGTACTGGTGGACACGAGCAGCTCGATGCAGCTCAAGACGCTCGAGCAAGGAAAGGGCGACGAGGGGAGCTCGCGCTACGCGTTGATCCGCGATTTCTTGCCCGAGTTCGCCGCGCTCGTCGAGCGCGAGAAGGAGGCGCACGAGTTCACCTTCTTCTCCTATGGAGAATCACTCGCGCCATCGAGCAGGCAAGCGCTCGAGAAGTCCAAGCAACCCTCTGCGCACGCCTCGGATCTGACGCAAGCGCTTATCGGCGTAAAGAAGCACTACGAGGGCAAGGAGATCGGTGGCGTGATCGTCCTGAGCGATGGCATCGACTCGGGCGCGATCGGTCGGAGGACCAAGCGCGGCGAGGAGCTCGACGTGACGAGCCAGGCGCTTCTCGCAGAGCTCGAGGCGCCGATCAACACGGTCGCAGCAGGCCGCGCCGAGGGGTTAAAGGATGTGGCCATCTCGCGCATCCTGCACGAGGACTTTGGCTTCGTGCACAACAAGCTCAGCGTGCAGGTCGAGCTGCAAGTGATCGGCATGTCCGAGATGAGCTTCCCGGTCACGTTAAGGCGCGAGGGGCAAGTATTGCAGACGCGTCAGGTCACGCTCGAGCCAGGCAAGACGCGCTATCTGGTCGACTTTGACTTCGTGCCCGAGAAGATCGGCAAGGAGATCTACGCTGTCAGCGTGCCTGTGTTCGATGGCGAAGCGCTCGATCGCAACAACAAGGGATATTTCCTCCTCAAGGTGATCCGCGACAAGGTGCGCGTGCTCCAGGTGGTCGGCAGGCCGAGCTGGGACGAGCGCCTGATGCGCAGGTTGCTCAAGCGCAACCCGAACGTGGACCTGATCAGCTTCTTCATCCTGCGCACCAACCAGAGCTTGAACAACGTGCGCCAGGAGGAGATGAGCCTGATCCCGTTTCCCACGCAGGAGCTCTTCGAGCAGGAGCTCGGCTCGTTCGATCTGGTGATTTTCCAGAACTTCAACTTCGGCCCCTACGACATGCGCAAGTACCTGCCCGAGATCGAGCAGTTCGTGCGCGACGGCGGCGGGTTCGTGATGATTGGCGGCGACCTCTCGTTCGCCAGCGGAGGTTACACCCGCACTCCCATCGAGAGCGTCTTGCCCGTGGAGTTGCCGCCTGGCTCTGGCGACGCGGTGATCGACAAGAAAAACTTTCGCCCTGTCCTGACCGAGGCGGGCAAACGCCACCCGATCACCCAGCTCGCCTTCGATCCTGCCACCAACGCCAAGCTCTGGGGTGAGCTGCCCGAACAAAAAGGAACGAACATCGTCCTCGGCGCGAAGCCATGGGCCACAGTCCTCGCGCGGCACGAGTCTCTGACCTACAACGGCGAGAGGATGCCCGTGATCACGATCGGCGAGGTCGACGATGGTCGCGTGATGGCGCTGACGACAGATTCGACGTGGCGTTGGGGGTTCGAGTATCTGGGGAAGGGAGGAACGCCTCGCGAGTACCAGCTGTTTTGGAACAACGCGATCCGTTGGTTGATCAAGGACCCGGAGCTCAAGCTGGTCAAGCTCGAGATGGCCGAGGACACGCACACCCCAGGCGCCGCCGTGCCGCTTACGGTGCGGGTCTCGAAGCCAGATTACACGCCCGCCGAGAACGTCACGGGCGAGCTCGAGATCGTCTGGAGGTCGCTCGAGGGGCTCAGCTCTGATGCGGAGGATAAGCGCGAGACGCTCCCCTCGATCCCGTTCAAGACGGGCGCCAGCGGCGTGGCCAACCTGGAGTATACGCCGGTCAAGCCAGGCGCCTACGAGCTTCGCGCGAAGGTCGCTGTCGCTGACGGCGAGCTCGAGGATCAGAGCACGATGTTGGTGGTGGACGATGTGCGCGAGTGGCGAGATATCATCCCACGCGACGCGCTGCTCGAGTCGATCTCCAACCTCACTCAGGGAGAGCACATGGCGCTCCCGGACGCATCGGTGAGCAACTTCGCGTTCGCCGAGCCGAGGGCCGTCAAGATCAACCGCCGCAAGGTGATTCACCTCTGGGACTCCGCGATCATGTTTTTGCTCATCCTCACCCTGCTCGGTTCAGAGTGGACGTTGAGGAGGCGATGGGGACGCCTCTGATCGCGGCGTTGCAGGAAGGTATCGGCCTGAGATAAAAGGTTAGAGAGAAACCACCACGCGGAGATTCTGCACGAGAGCGTTTATTTTGACGCCTTCCTCGTCCCAGAGCATGCTCCATGGTGAAGTAGAAGCCCG
This sequence comes from Myxococcota bacterium, assembly GCA_036155555.1. GTDB lineage: Bacteria > Myxococcota_A > Bradymonadia > Bradymonadales > Bradymonadaceae > JAYZVO01. The sequence continues at coordinate 5,679 of JAYZVO010000042.1, read as the reverse complement.
CGCACGGGTGAAGCCGGTGATTGTCGCCAGCGTAGTCGTGCGCTAAACTTCGTCGCAGTGTGCGACACTACGATTTCACGCGAGTCAGGTCTATGGGAGAGACCCCTCCCAGTACAGTCGAGCTCATCTGTCCTGGATGCGGGGCGTACTTTCGGCTCAAGCCCAAAAAGGGCAAGCTCCCGAAAGGGCCCATCCCGTGTCCCAAGTGCGGGACCTCCATCCCTGTCGAGTTGGCCTCCACGCCGGAGAACAGCGACATGGGGGCCGATGAGACACAAGGCCATGACCCCTCACAGGACTCCGATCCTGTCGAGGAGCGTGGTGACACCTCTGCGCCAGCAGCCAAGAAGCCGAAGTCCCCTCCGATGAGCGGGATCATCAGCAGGCCGCGCAAGAGCGCGCGCACGTCCTCATCAGAAGAGGAAAAGCGCGCGAGCGCGTCTTCCAAACCGGCCTCCTCATCGCCGCCTGTGTCCTCGCACGCGCTGGCGAACAAGGAGGAGGAGCCGGAGGTATCGGACAAGGCGCCCACCGTCGACAAGCACCGCGCTGCGCTCGAAGCTCTGCTCGATGAAGACAAGGGGCCAAACTCCACCTTCCTTGGCTTTGGCTTGACCAAGAAAGGGGCACAAGAGAAGACCGCCGCGATCGATGAAAAGATCCTCGAGCAGGTGCGCTCGACGAGCACCAAGCCGACCACGGAGAACCCCTCCGTCCCCTCCCCTCAGCAGAAGAGCCCTGATGAGCGAGGCTCGACCACTGACACCTCTCACTTTATGAGGAGCAGGACCGAGGAGGGCGAGAACGAAACCGGCGAGATGGACCCCAACGCTGCCGCGCAAGACCTCCGCGAGGGCGCCAGAGGGATCTCTGATCGCGAGACGCCGATGCAGCTCGAGAAGCTCTCCTTCGATCACGAAAAGGGCGCTGGCGGCAACAAGACCCCGGGCAGCCCGGACTGGTCGCAAGAGAACGAGCCAGGCCCCTTTGATCTGCGCGACATCCTCGAAGCAGAGAAGGAACAGATCGGCCCGCAGGTCTCGAACGAGGTCACGCGCAACCCCGCCCTCGACCAGAACAACCCGGTCGGCGACGCCGAGAGCAAGAGCGGACCCAAGCCGCTCCCCACCGATCCCTTCTTCGACATCCCTGATGCAGATGAAGCGGGGAGCGCGCAAGAGAAGACGACCGTGCACGAGGTCGGGGACAAGCAGCAGGACTCCCCCAATACATCCTCGCGCGCTGATGTACTCGGAAGGCTCAAGAAGAGCCTGCGCTCGAGCACCATTCCGTCCAAAGACGAACAGGAAGAAGATCCAGCCGAGGCGCTCGCGGCGAGGCTCGAACGCCTCGAACGAGGCGATCTCGGTTCGCTCGCCATCGAATCCTCCGAGCAATCGAGCAAGACCGTCGCGCGCGAAACCACCGAGAACACGCGCGCCACCTTCGAACAGGAAGACTCTCCCGCCGTCTCGGCGAGTGATATCTTCGAGGAGTCTTCGGTCGCGCAGGACAGCGTGGCGAGCTCGTCGAGTCCTGAAGAGCAAAGGAGCGAACCCTCGCTCCCCGAAGCCGATGACGCGGGTAGCACTCCTGGCGGCAAACCTCCGCTGGCAGCCTTGCTCAAGCGAAAGCTCGGCAAGGCAGGCGTGGACGAACTTCGGGGCAAGGTCGAAGGCGCATCAGAGGCTTATGACGATAGCCTCTCCGAAGCCTCGGAGAGCTCCGCGAAGAATCACTCCAGGAGCCCTGGCCTCGATGACATCCTCTCGGGGGCCGACGAGGACGATCTCGCGCGCGTGCTCGATGAGGCAGGCGATCTGAGCACGTGGCCAAAGTCACCTGCTGCGGCGACCCCCTCGACGACTGCGCAGACGACACCTCGAAGCGCCAGTGATTCCGGCTCGAAACCTCGCGCCAACACGAAGCTCGGAGGTTTCGCCGCCATCAAGATCCCTCCCCACGAGGACGGGCTCGAAGATCAGGCCGAGCAGCAGCCAGAAGCGGAAGAGAAACCAGCGCCAGTGCTCGCTCGACTGAAGGCAGCACCCGCGCCGATCGAGCAGCCAAAGCCACGCCTCTCGCTCAGTCAAAAGCGGGACAAGGCGCGCTCGCTGCTCCGCTCGCTTGATACAAAGAAAGACACGACCCCCGCGCAAGAGACCGAGGAGGTCTCTTCGGTCGATGATCATCAGGAGCAACCGAGCGGTCTCTCCTGGGGTGATGCAGCCTTGCATCGCGGAGATATCTCGAGCTTCGGGCGCAAGCGCCGTCGCCAGGAATCACACTCGGGCCTCTTCCCCATTACCGGAGGGCTCGGGCAAGAGTCCTCGGTGGGGATGGCGAGCGAGCGTAGGGGGAGCGGTTATATTCGCCTCCCGACCTCGGAGATCCTCGACGTCCTCGGCGCAGGCCAGTATCGCCTGATGGTCGAAGACATCGTCTACGAGCCTGTCGACGAGGTTGGCCTCACAGAACTGGTCAAGCGCGGTGTCCTCATGGGCGCAGAGCTCATCGCCGAGCAAGGCGGCGAGTGGATTCCCATCGTCGAGCACCCCGTCTTCAAGCGCTTGCGCAAGAAGATGGCGCTCGAGGCGCATGCGCTGCTCGCGCAATACCAACGCGCCGCGGACAGCAGCCAGGAGATGACCAGCGTCGCGATGCCCGTGACGGAGGGTTCGATCGAATCGCAGCAAGATGACTCGAAGGTCGAGGACATGAGCGATGCGCTCGTCTCCATGGCCAACATCGAGCTCCCGCCTGCCCTCCCCGCTGACGCCTCTGGCGAGGTCGGCGCCTTCGGCCTCGATGACCTCTCCTCTGAGGAAGAGGAAGAAGCTGCCAAGCCTGCGTCGTTGCTCGATCTGCCGAACGCGCCAAAGATCCGCGACGAGAGCGAACCGCTCACGGACGACGCGCCTCGAGAGAACGAGGACGTGGCTGTTGAAGAGAGCTCATCAGAGCTTTCCGAGGATCTCGAGGACGACGCATCCGATCCTATCGGCGACGATGACGATCAGTTCCCACGGTTCAACTCCGAACTCGATGATGGGCCTTCCATCTCGTTCGAGCTCCCTGTCTACAAGGACCCTCCCGCCGACGAAGACTCCGAGGATCTCTTCGAACCGAGCGATATCGAGGAGACCGGCAGCGATGATGGGTTGGGTCAAATCGAGCAACCCGATCACTTCGAAGAGCCTGTTGCACCTGCGGTCCAGATCCAGACGCCTCCCGTCGAGGATGACACCGATATCGAGGACCCGTTCGCGCCGACCCCTGGTCGACGCCTCCCGATCGGTGGGATACTCCTGGTGTTGTTGCTCGTCGGGCTCGGCATCGGCGCGATCGTGCTCGCGGTGAGTCCTGATCTTCGCGCGAGCGTGCTCGGACCGCTCGGGATCAACGAGACCATCGATGGCCCCAAGGAGCCCTCGAACACGACGCCCGAGGCTCCGAAACAGGACCCAGGCAAGGCGGTCGCTGCTGCGAGCGCCAAGCTGTTCGAAGCCACGACCGCGTTCGACTTCAGCGATCAAACAACGCTCCTCGGGCTCGCCGCTGAAGCCAAGGGGGAGCAAGCGCTCTCGATTTATCGCGCGGCGTGGACCCCCCAGGCGGACTCGGCGGCGACGGTGGCTTACGCCAACGCGCTCGCAGCGACCGAGAACTGGGGCGAGCTTCGCCAGGTCGTGGGAGCCATCGCACCAGGCAGCAACGCCGACATCGACGCGCTGCGAACCAAGGCGATCGACAATGATCCCGCGATGCGAGGCTTTGTCCACGAGCCGATCAAGGAAGGTCTCCATGGCGACTCCATGAAGGTCTTGCCTGGTCGTCAGGTCGCCTTCGCGCTCTCGAACGAAGCGGACGAGAACACCTGGGTCTTCCTGCCAAGCCAGTCTCGCTATGATCGCAGTGAGTATGCACGCGATGTGATCTCCTGGCGCCTCTGCCAGCTCATCACTTGCAACATCCTTATCCCCGAGACGGTCCCTGCGCGCATTGACGAGGAGACCTTCAACACCCTCCTCTCTCGTGGCCAGGGCAGCGGCGCGGCGTCTCCTAGCGAGCGCTACAGCCGCCTGAACTGGAAGAGTGATGGCGAGGGAGACGAGAAGACGCGCTACGTCGAGGGAGTGTTGCGACGCTGGGTCGAGCCAGGTCCTGCGTTCGACATGAACTACACCAAGACCTGGCGTGGTTGGGTCGATGCCTCTCTCGATGCCGCGCAGCTCGACGAGCCGCTGGAGAAATCACTCGAGGGGGTCAAGGGCGAGAACGAGGAGCTCTACAACCAGCTCATCGCCCAGAAAGGCAAGCTGAGCACGCGCGAGTTCGGGCGTCAGGTTTCGAGCATGATCGTGCTCGACTTCCTGCTCAACAACCGCGATCGCTTCCGCGAGCGCCCGACCTACAACGGCGTCGACAACCAGATCGTCGATGGGCGTATCGTCTCCTACGATCACACCGCGGCGCTCGACGCGCGGCTCTCCAGCCGCGTTCGCGGTCGAATGAGCTGGGTGACGAGGTTGAGTAAATCGCAAGCCGAGTCGATCCGTGCGCTCGATGAGGAGAAGGCAAACGCCATCCTCTTCCCCGAAGACGCGAACTTCTCCTCGAGCGATCAGCGCGCGTTCTGGAGTCGCCACGCCAAGCTGCTCGGCGAGATCGAAGAGCGGGAGAAGCGCTACGGCAAGGAAGAGGCGTTGGGCTTCGAGTAAGGTGTTGCCCGCGCGCCTCTTTTTATAAAGCGCGTCCGCAATGCAGCATTGACGCACACCGATAAGCAATGAAACAACGATGGCGCGCTGGAGATGAGAATCCAGCGCGCCATTGATTTTTGCAGACAGCGCATCTCTGGCGCCACGGCGCCAGAATATCGAATAGCGAGGAAGAGAGACGATGCCCAAGGTTTATTACGGTACGAGCGAACTGGAGCGAGGCTGGGAGCGCTACTACGAGCGGAGCAACCTGTTCGAGATCGCGTTGAGCGGTGGAGAGCATGACCCGAGCGTCAAGACGCTCAACCGATGGAGGGTCAACTCGCCAAAGGGGTTCTCCTTCGTGCTGCACTCGACGCCCGAGCTCTCGCAGGCGCTTGTCCGCGGCCACAAAAGGGATGACGCGAGCTGGAGCGAGGAGTTAAACGCGGCGTGGGAGGAGACCACCAAGCTCGCGCACGCGTGCGCGGCGAAGGCGATCCTTATCGCGACGCCGATGGAGTTCTCCCCTGGCGAGACGAGCCGCGCGCTCATCGCGCAGCTCGGCGAGCGAGCCAAGGAGATCAAGGCGGCGCTCTTCTGGGAGAGCGAGGGCCTCTGGCAGCCGTTGATGGAGAAGGAGTGGGCCGAGGAGCAAGGCGTGGTGATGGCGTTCGATCCCTTCATGGGGTTGCGCGAGGGCGCCGAGCCTGGCCGCGGGGATGCCTGCTACATCATCAACGAGCGCGCCGGGATGCGACGCAAGTTCGACCAGTATGACTTCGAAGACTTGCTCGACTGGTCCGATCCCTACCAACGCGTATTCATGTTGTTGCGAGGTCGCTTTGGAGAAGACCACGCGCGCGAACTGCAACATGTCCTCGAAGAGAGCGAGCGCTAAAAGCGCGCGCCAGAAAACAAATGCGACATGAGAGGGGGGGGGTTGGGAGGGGCTCAAACATCAAAACCCCCCCCCCGA
>JAYZVO010000041.1:0-27445 GCA_036155555.1 Myxococcota bacterium | reverse complement strand
GTGGTTTTCCTTTTAAAAGGAAAACCACGCGCCCTCTTTGTTTTCTGGCACTGGAAGGATCTTATGCAGGGTCGCGTGTCGCGAGCTCCTCGCTGATCGCGTCGAATGTTTCGCCGAGCGTTTGTGAGAGCGCGACGCGTTCTTCTCTGGGGGTGAGGTAAAACAACCTCAGCTGGATGCGGCGCGTGGCCTTGACGACAATCAGTCGGTGCTCCCCTCCTCGATGCGCGAGCATAAACAGGGGCATGTTGGGTTTGCTCTGATTCTCCCAGCCTCGCTCGGCGAGCGCTGTGACGAACGCTTCGATCGGGATGGTCTCCGAGAGCTCGTAGCGCCAGAGCATGTTGTTTTGACACCCCGGTTCAGGGGAGAGCCGCCTCATCCTCGATCCTTGTGTCTTTCACCCTTCGTGATGAAGCTCAATGCTCCACGGTGACCTCGACGAAGGCGTCACCGCGAGCGCGGCATTGCGTCTGCTTGGCGCGCCACGACGTGTCGGCTTGCTTGACGGTCTTGTCGTAATAATCCAGCCCGAACATGGGCACCATGCTCCAGTCCACGTCCTCGGCGAGCCGCGCCATCGACTCTCCGGCGCCCGTGAACAGGTAACACACCGGGCGCTTGCTCTCGCCGCGGAGCGCGCGCACGAAAGGATCTTCGTAGGTTGCTGGTGCGCGCAAGACGAGGAGATCCTCGTTGAAGTACTCGTGCACCGACCACTTGCCAAAGCCGAAGCTGCGCGCGATGGCGCATGTGTGCAGCAGGGTCTCTCGGGGATCAGCGGTGCGTTCGCCACCGATCAGCGCCTCCCACTCGGGGGACTTGAGCACGCCTCCGAAGGTGTTGAAGCCGCAAAGGCGACCTGCCTCGTAGAGCATCTGCTCGCTCACCTGGAGCAAGGTCGGGTGCTCCTCTTCGAGGTACTCCATGACCTTGAGGCAGAGCGTGTTGTAGTACGCCGTGGGGGTGAGCGTGACGAGGATGCCGAAGCCCTCGACGAGCCCGCGCTCGTCCGACGTGATTTGCGCGAGCATCCCGCAGAATGCCTGGGTGATCTCGCTCACGGTCGCTTCCTCGAGCGAGTCGATCATCTCGCCGGTGTGGGCCTCCATCTCGGCGCGCCCGATCGCAGGATGGAGCTCGCGCGGTCGATCGTGTTGCGTCAGTTTGAACCCATCGCGCGAGTCTCCCATGGCGACGCACGAGGTCTGCGTGACCTCGATGGAGCCGGGCGCCAGGTCGTAGGCGAGCTCGAAGGCCACGCCGATAAACCCGGCCGCGAGCCCATCGGTGGGGTGGAGCGCTGGTTGCGCGCCGTGAACGACGCGCCACGCGGTGCCATAGTGGAGCGAATCACTGCTCACGAACGCGCTCTGGAGCGAGGCGTCCTCGAGCACGAGCTTGCCCTGACCTGTGTTGGCAAAGAGATCGAAGGCGGCAGAGAGCTTCTCGTAGGAGCCATGGATCGCTTGCGCGGTGAACAGCGCCTCGAGCACAGGGCGCCAGGCATCCGCGCTGGCCTCCTTGCGCAATTGCTCGCCACGCGTCGAACCGAGCGCCTCGTCGATCGTCTCCTGGATAAACAGGTTGTAGTGGTGGCAGTGGAAGCAAACGGGTTGATCACCTGCGTACAGGTAATTTCGTTCGTGATCCCATTGCAAGAACTCTTGCTCGGCCTCTCCGCTCATCGACGCGCTCCATGTATGAATGTTTTCTTATCTTGTAACATGTTGCGTTGCTTTGGCAAACTTCGTGCGCCTTTTCGCGCGCGCCTTATGGCGCTCCTTTCTTGCCTTCGTGGTCTTGTTGCTTGAGGACATGGATAAGCTCCGAGAGCAATTCTCCTGTGCCCATCGTGTCTTTCCCGAAGACGCGCTCGGTGCTCGCTTCGAGGAGCTCGCGCTCTTGCTCGTCGAGCGTCTTGGCGGTCAACACCACGACCGGGATGTTCTTGTGGCGCGCATCCTCGCGCACGCGCTCGAGGAAGGTGAAGCCATCCATGCGCGGCATCATCAGGTCGAGCAGGATCAATGAGATGTCGGGGTGCTGGCCGAGGCGCTCTAACCCCTCGATCCCGTCTCTTGCTTCGAGCACCGAGAGCCCCTCGAGCTTGATGGTTCGGCGCAGAATGTCGCGAACCATCGGGTCATCTTCGACGATCAGGATGTTGGATTGCCCCCGCGCCAGATCGACAAAGCGCCCGATCGATCGCAGCAAGCTGCTGCGCTCGATCGGCTTGAGCAGGAAGTCCTCGACGCCCAGCGCGATGAGCGAGTTGTCGAGCTCCTGATTCGAGATCAGAATCACAGGCACATTCGCCAACTCCGTGTCCTGTCTCATCCTCGAGAGGACCTGCTCGCCGTTCATGTTGGGCATCAACATATCCAACACCACGACATCGGGAGGCACCGCGCGCGCCATCATCAACCCCTCCTCGCCGTCCGAGGCGATCACGAGCTGGACGCGGCAAGGCGCGAGCTGACGCCTGACGATCTCCTGGATGGCCGGGTCGTCATCGATCAACAACACGACGGTGCCCTCCATATCGTGGCGCTCCTCGCGCGCGAGCGCCGCGAGGTCCTGATGAACCGTCGCCAACAGCTCGATCTCGAAGCAACTCCCCTTGCCCACTTCGCTCGAGACGGTCAACTCGCCACCCATCATGCGACACAGCCTGCGCGCGATCGTCAAGCCGAGCCCCGTGCCCCCATGAACGCGTGTGTTCGAGCCGTCGACCTGGGTGAATGGTTTGAAGATCTCGTGCAGCATCTCCTCGGGCATCCCGATGCCATCATCCTCGACCCGGATCACGATCAGATCGGCGTTGGCGCGTGGAATCCTGCCCGCGCTCAGTTTGACGACCCCGTTTTTGGTGAATTTGCAGGCGTTCGAGAGCAGGTTCACGAGGATCTGCTTGAGCCTCATCCTGTCGCCCATGCTCTCGCCGATGTCGGCTTCGATGGAGACCTCGAGCGTGTTGTTGTTCTCCTTCGCGATCGGCCCGAAGAGCGCGATGCACTCCTCGAGGAGAGGTTCGAGCAGCACCGCCTCGCGCCTGAGGTGGAACTTGCCCGCCTCGATCTTGGAGAGGTCGAGCAGGTCGTTGATCAGTGAGAGCAGGTGCTTGGCCGCGCCGATGATTTTGTGGAGATCCTCGTTGATCTGAGGGTTCGTGATCCCGGAGGAGTCATGCTCCTCCTGGAGCAACTCGGCGTACCCCATGATGGCGTTGAGCGGGGTGCGAAGCTCGTGCGACATGTTCGCCAAAAATTGGCTCTTCGCAGCGCTCGCGTCGAGCGCCTCGTCGCGCGCTGCGGAGAGCTTGCTGTTGAGCCCCTCGAGCTGCTGCGCGTAGATGCGTTGCTCGGTGACATCATGCAGCGAGCAGACGACGCGTCGGACCACCTTCCCTCGCCTGGGCGCGACCGTGTTGAACGCGCATGAGAGATAGACTGGCGCGCCTTCACTGGTCTGGAACATGACCTCTTCCGTGGGCCAGGAGCCCTGGCCGAGACGCTCGATGAAGTCACGCTCGCTCGCGATCCCCTCGAGCGTGAGGAGCTTGAAGATGATCTTGTCCTCGAGCCTGTCCTCCCCGAAGAGCTCTTCTGCGGCGCTGTTGGCGTCGATGATCCTCCCTGAACGATCCAGCACGAGCAACGCATCGCTCGTGGACTCGAACACCATTTCTGCGGAGTCCTTGGCCTGATCGATGCTCGTTTTGTACTCCCGTTGGGAGTGCTCGAGCGTCTCGAGCGCCTGCTCGAGCAAGAAGTTCTTGCGATCATGCTTCTCGTATTGCTCGCTGAGCGAGGCGCAGAGCATGGCCCAGGTCTCTTGCGAGGGCGGCTCCTTGGAGGAGAGCGAGAGCGCTTCGAGTTGTTTCAGAAGCTCAGGGTGCATGGCGACAAACCTTGGTCATGGTTCGAGTACGCCCCCAAAATCGCGTCGTACACGGTGGCTTTTCGTGTGGCAGAGTGTAGAAACAAGTCTAATCGTAGTCGCACTATTAGACCAGCAGTTTCCGCCTGCGGGCGTGACGTGATGGGGCAGAGAGACGCGGAGATCTGTGGGGGCGTGGTATTCCTTTGTCGCTGCGTGGTACAGTTGTGGCAGCAACATCGCCAACTTGAGCCGTTTGGCGATGAATGGCAAGCAAAACAACGCGGGTAAAAGAGAGGTCGAGGTATTGGAACAGCCACACAATAAACGCTTCGAACAGCCTCGCGCTGTCGAAACACCTCACGAACGTGGGGAGCGCCATAAGAAGACCTTCATCGGCGCACTCATTGCCTTCCTCGCGGCGAATATCCTGATCAGCGTCGGGGGGGTGGTCCTCTTTTTTGTCCTCCCTTGCGTGTTCGCGGCGGTGATGGCGTTCACGGTCGCGCCCGAGCGGCGCCATAACATCGACCCCGAGGAGGCTCGCGAGCAGGTGCGCGTCGAGATCGAGAACTTGCCCGTCCAGGTCTCCGAGCCCGCCATTCGCATCGAGCGCGTCGAGGTTCATATGGCTGATGGTGTGCTGGGCATCGCGCCGGAGCTCGAGGTGGACGCGATCGTCTTGCGCGACCTCGACTTCGTCGAGCCGAGCTACTCCACCATGGTGCGATGCATGCTCGGGGAGCGCAGCAAGAGCGGCGACGCGATGGCTTTTCATATGACGCTCAATGGCGCCAAAGCTGGCGCCAAAGTGCATGACTCCATCAAGCCCTTCCACGCGCGCAGTCTCCCTCAGGAGCCCTCACGGTGTGAGATCACGTTCCAACGTCAGGGAGAGCCTGACGCGGTGTATTTCTGCTATCAGCATGGAAAAGGCACCAGGCTCGCCACTCAGGGGCGATGCCCCGAGTGATTCGCCTCAAGCCTCGCGCGTGATGAACCCGACGACGTCTTCCCAGAGTCGCTCGAAGCGCGCGTTGGCAAAGCCTGTCCCGGAACACAACCAGTCGACGTGTGGCGGATCATTGCTCAGGTCCGAGAAGTGTCCACACACATCCAGGTGATCGGCCCAGGTCGCGTGGATAATCTCGCCATGGATCTGTGACCACGTCGGGACGACGCCATCGTTCGCGCCCCTGGGGGGTAGCTCTCCGTAAGCCTGCCTCAAGGTCTCGCGCGCGGCTTCGGTTTGCACCGGGTATTTGGGGACAAACGATGTCAGCCAGTAGAGCAACCTGTAGACCTGGTGAGAGGCTTGACGGTAAGGCTCGAAGCCCAGCTCTCTGATGCGCGCGAGCTCTGGCTTGCGAGCCTGCGTGATCACGCAGCCATAACGCGCCGTCGGGCGATCCTCGGCGGCGGCGTTCAGCAGGTCGATCCCTCCCGGAGTAAGTTGCCCGAGCAAGGCTTGATCCTCGCGGATCGACTCCAAAAAGAGCGAGACCTCGTCCATGTGCTCGGTCTCGAAGTCAGCGAACAGGTTGTCGTAGAACTGGTCCACGATCGTGTTCTCCCACCCGAGCCGATCATCGAGCTTGGCGATCACGCCCACCAACGAAAAGAGCGTCGCCAGCGGGAACTTCCCGAAACGCAGCGCGTAGATCGTGGCCATCGAGAGCAAATAGAGCAGGTTTTGCCCCAGGATGCTGTTGAAGAAGAACGCCAGCGGCGTCCCCAGGTGCGGCGATGCCACAGAAACCACCGTGCTCACACGCGAGGCGTACTCCTCGACCAGGTGATCATCCTCGAGCAACGTCACCGTCGGCGTCGCGAACAACCTCGCGTCGAGCCCGCCGGTCGAGTGTCCGATCAGATGGATCGGCACTCCTGGCCCGCTCGACTTCTCCGCGATTTGCTCGAAGAGCCGGTGCGCGCGCGTTCGGATCGACCCCGTCGGCACCGTCGAGACGTAGTGGATGTTTGGCTCGATGCCATGCGGCGCGAGCAACTTCTCCAGGATCTTGTCCACGTGGTGGAAGTAGGTGATCCCACCGAGATCCGCGAAGCCAAAGAAGCCCGGGATCAAAAAGAAGTCATGCTTCATCGCGTTTCCTTCGCCGCCTTACAAATGAGAGCCCGAGCAATCCGAGAAACGCCGCCAGCCCCGCAGGCGCTCCCTCTCTTTGATCTGCCACCGTGCGGCATGCACAACTGCTCGTGCTCGCCGAGCCGTCACCACCCTCACCGCCCATGTCCATGGAAGGCGGCGTGGTGTTGTTCCCCGTCGGAGGTTGCCCCATGTCCGGCGAAGGGCCGGGGCCAGGATCAGGGTCCATGCCAGGAGTCGTGCCCATGTCCGCAGGCGGTGTGCCCATATCTTGCGTGGGTGGTTGCCCCATATCTTCTGGCGGTGTGTTCCCCGCAGGCGTCAGACGCACCGCGTCTGCCATGATCTGGACGCGGTCTGCGAGCGGGTCGCCCGTGTTATCGAAGATCGCCAGCGATTGCTCTCCGCCTGCGGCGAAGTTAAACGTGCCGAGCTCTCTCCATCCCGCGCCCGAGGTCATGTCGAGGCGAAGCTCCTCGGTCTGTCCCGCGTGCGTGAGCGCATAGCGCGCTTGCTTTGACTTGGCGAAGTCTGCCACGAGGAAGACCTCGACCCTGTACTCGCCAGCCTCTTCGAGATCGAGCAACCACTCCGCCCAGGCGTCCTCGTTCGCGTCCTCCCAGGCATAGGTCCAGCGCAAGCCGCCAGCTTCGCCTGGCCCCTCTTCGGTGCGCCAGGATGCGACGTTCCCTTGCAACCTGAAGCAAGGGCCGCTGTCATCGACCACGCCGCCTGCCGCTGGGACCACCGCGCAGGGCTCCTGGGGAATCCCCAACAGCCGCTCGTATGATGTCACCAGCGACATGTAGGTCGGGATGTAGCTTGGCCCCATCGGGCTCGCGTTTTGATAGAGGTCGTAGTGCAGGTGGATTGTCGTCGGCGTCCCTCCGAACGCGTTCGAGACCTTGCCCAAACGTTGCCCCTTGGTCACGCGATCGCCCACGCTGACAGTGAGCGATGAGGGCTCCATATGCAGGTAGCGGTGGCGTGTCCCGCTCGGTGTGCTCTCGAGGTAGACCGAGTAGGTGCCGATCTGCGTGATCTCTCCATCCTCGGCGGCCACCGCCCAGTGTACGTTCTTCTCACACGTCGAGGGGCGAATATCCTGCCCCTGGTGCCCCTTTCCGCCAGGACACATCGGGACATCCCAGGTGCGCGTCTCGCAGAAGTTGTCCCACCAGGGGTAGGAGTAGTTCTGCGCGTCGCACTGGCCACCACCTCCACCTTGCGAGCCACCGCGTCCCCAGACCTGCGAGTTCGGGAAGGAGGGCGCCTCCTCGATCGGGTAGCGCATATCGGGCACGTAGACCGTGTAGTCCTCGCGACCCGTGCCGCTACCTGGGGTCAACGTTCCGGGTGGGTTGTAGGTGAACTCCTGCGCGTTGCTCTCGGCAACCGGCAGCGCGAGTGTCGCGAGGATGGCCCAGCATGCGCCCTTGATGAGGTTTGTTTTGGAGGTTTTCACGGGGCACCTCCTTGCGACTCGAGCACCGCGAGCGATTCGTAGAGCTTCTTGACGTAACCATCCTCGGTGCATCGCGTGTCCTCCATCGGCCTGGCGCACTCGACGTCGATGGTGTAGCCGACGCCAAAGCGCGAGAATGAGAGGGTCACGATCTGGTGTGTGCGCGAGATGCGGTAGGGGAGCTTCAAGAGCTCATCGCCAGCCTCGTCCAGCTCGATCTGAGGGTACTCGTGTACGGTGCGGATGCCCGCCACGTAGATGTGATGACCCTGGGGCGCGAGCGACGCCGAGTAGCCATGCTCGCGCACGCTGTAGTGCTTCGCCGCCTCGAGGAGCGCGTTATCCGATGGGAGCAACACGGGCATCTTTGCTGCCTGGAGCTTGCCGTGATCCTCCACAGAGAGCGCCGAGGTCGAGAGCTTTGGTTGATAGGCTTTCGCCGCGTCCCAATCCACCTCGGCCTTGTACGTCGTGCCGCGTGGGTACAGGGGCTTCTTGATCGGCCCTGGATCAGGGGTCGCCGCGGGCGCCTCTTTTGGCGTCGGGGCTTCCTTTGGCGTGGGACTTTCTTTGGGGGTCGGGTTTGCCGCCGCGGGCGAGATCCCCAGAGAGATCTCCCTGGTGGATTCGCCGTCTTGTTCTGGCTGGCACCCGAGCGATGCGGCGCAGAGAGCGACCGCGCCGAGCGTGGCGAGGGTAGGGCGATGCACTTCGTTCTCCTTGTGAAATGGCTTTTTCCAGACAGGAGAGACGATACCACCACCCGCGACGAACCTCCACACCATCATTGCATGGCATGGAGCCCAACCGCGATCGGGGCTTGCGCCCCGATGCTAGGCCAGACACTTCGTGTCGGGTGGTGCGCAGCGCGAGCTGGTGATTACTCGCCAGCTTGTTCCACGTAGATCTCGCCACCTTCCTCGCGGAACTTCTCGGCCATTTGCTCCATCCCCTCTGCCGCAGCAGCGGACAGCTCGCCAGCCTGATCGCGGATGTCTTGCGAGATCTTCATCGAGCAGAACTTCGGCCCGCACATCGAGCAGAAGTGCGCGACCTTGGCGCCGTCCGCAGGCAGCGTCTCGTCGTGGTAGGCGAGCGCGGTGACGGGATCGAGCGCGAGGTTGAACTGGTCTTGCCAGCGGAACTCGAAGCGCGCCTTGGAGAGCGCGTCATCCCACTGCTGCGCGCGAGGGTGTCCCTTGGCAAGATCTGCGGCGTGCGCAGCGATCTTGTAGGCAATCAGTCCTTGCTTGACGTCATCGCGGTTTGGAAGCCCGAGGTGCTCTTTTGGCGTCACATAGCAGAGCATGGCGGTGCCAAACCAACCGATCATCGCCGCGCCGATCGCGCTGGTGATGTGATCGTAACCTGGCGCGATATCGGTCGTGAGCGGCCCGAGCGTGTAGAAGGGAGCCTCGTCACACCACTCGAGCTGCTTCTCCATGTTCTCCTTGATCAGGTGCATGGGCACGTGACCTGGCCCCTCGTTCATCACCTGCACACCGTACTCCCAGGCGATCCTGTTGAGCTCGCCCTGGGTCTTGAGCTCGGCGAACTGCGCCTCGTCGTTCGCGTCTGCGATCGATCCTGGGCGCAAGCCATCGCCCAGGCTGAACGCGACATCGTACTTCGCCATGATCTCGCAAAGCTCGCGGAAGTGCGTGTAGAGGAAGTTCTCCTTGTGGTGATGCAAGCACCACTTGGCGATGATCGAGCCGCCGCGCGAGACGATGCCGGTGACGCGATCTGCCGTCATCGGGATGTAGCGCAGCAGCACGCCCGCGTGGACGGTGAAGTAATCGACACCTTGCTCGGCCTGCTCGATGCACGTCTCCTTGAAGATCTCCCAGGTCAGCGCTTCGGGCTTGCCGCCGACCTTCTCGAGCGCCTGGTAGAGCGGCACGGTGCCGATGGGCACGGGCGAGTTGCGCACGATCCACTCGCGCGTGGCGTGAATGTTCTTACCGGTGGAGAGATCCATCACCGTATCCGCGCCCCAGATCGTCGCCCAGCGCAGCTTGTCGACCTCCTCCTGGATGGACGATGTGACCGCCGAGTTGCCGATGTTGGCGTTGACCTTCACGTGGAAGTTGCGGCCGATGATCATCGGCTCGCTCTCGGGGTGGTTGATGTTGGTGGGGATGATGGCGCGGCAGGCGGCGACCTCATCGCGCACGAACTCGGGCTCGACCCCTTCGCGCGCGGCGATGTAGCGCATCTCCGGGGTGATGACGCCCTCGCGCGCGTAGTGCAATTGCGTCACGCACTTCTTCCCGCGCAATGCGTCGCGGCGCATCTCCTGGGGGATCAGCTCGCGCTCGATCTCGGACTCGATGACAAACTCGCGCTCGACCTCCTCGACGTCGCCGCGATCGAGAATCCACTGACGACGCAGCGCGGGCAAACCGACGCGCACATCCCCACCCTGAGGGCCGCTCGTGTCATACACATCCAGCGGTGGCTCGCCGCCCGAGAGCATGATGCGACGCATCGGGATCTCGAGGTCGCCCTGTTTGATGAAGACCTTCTCGCTGCCGGGATAGCATTGCGACCAGATCTCCCTGGGGAGGGCTTCGTAAACGTGAGGGGTCTTCTTGTTTGTTTGCTCGCTCATGGCTGCTCCCAACGACGCGTGGTTTCTCGCCGTGACCTTGCTCTGGTCACGGCAGAAGGTGTGATCGATATGGTCGGGAGCACGGGCAAAATCACACACAGCGAGGATATCGCTGGGCGTTGTTTTCGTGCGTCGCGCTCCCTACGCCGGTGTTAACCGGATCAGGTTCCAAGGGTTGGCGTGAGCGTGTGGCTCACATGATTCTCAACCGCGATTTTTGAAGAAAAATCGCGGTTCCCCTGGCGACGTCTTCAGACGTTGAGGGTGAGCCTAGAACCTGCTCCTTCCCACGTCAATCGCAGCATCGCCTCGCCAAGAAGCTCTCCTTGCCTGAAGGCAACCTCGGCCGATTGCATCGGGAGGTGCACGAAAACCACGCGGTTTCCGGGGTGCGCGCACAGCGAGTAATAGTAGATCGCGTTGCAGACATACGCGCCTGCGTCTGTGGTGACGCGGACCTCGGGCCACGGCGACGCGACATCTTGCTCGCCGTGCACATCGTTGAGCGCGCTGGCGAGGGCGTCGAGGTCGAGCGCGGTCTCGATGGCCTGTCCTGAGTCGAGTCGCTCGAGCGAGAGACACACGCCATCGTTGTCTGGGTACTGGGAGGTCTGCGCCCTGGCGACCTGTTCGAGCGAGATGTGCGCGCGGCTGTTGGCCAGCCCGAAGTGCAAGACGAGGTCTTGTTCGCTCGCGCCGAGGTGTTCCTTGCCCCACTGCTCGGCGATGGCAAAGGTCACGGGGAGGCAAGAGGTGTGGATATCATCGCCGCCGCGCTCGAGCACGGCGGCGCACCCTTTGGCGACCTCCCAGGATGGGTTGTAATCGAGCCCTCCAAAGGGCTCGAATCCTGTGAGGAAGATGCGCGGTGAGGCGTCGGCTTTTGGGCGAGTCATATCCACCTGAATCGTGTATGTTGCCTTCAATATGATTGGAGAATCTTCTCTTGATCCGACCAACTAAGACCAGAGAAGATGGATGCGTCAAGGTAAGATGCATTTTCTTTGCCATGGATTTGCTCTTCGATAGTTCGAATCGAGCGCGGCAAGACCCGAAAGCATGAGGGCAAGCACGAACGCCCTTTTCAAGATCATGTCCAGATTGCTCTCGAAACAAGGCGCGTCGATCGCGCTCGTGCTCGCCATTTGTACGTGCGCCACGAGCACGAGCGCGTTCGCTGTGGCACCACCGCCCGAGCTTCGCGCCAAGCCATCGCTCTTCGAAGCGATCGATATCGTACGTGGCGCCCAGGCAAAGCCGATCGACGAATCCGTCGACCAGCTCATCGACGAGGCGCTCAGTTATGGTGACTACACGCCATCCACGCCGCTCGATTGGATCACCTTCACCGCGTTGAAGTTCGCGGGGGCGTTCGCGCCGAGCGTGAACGCCGAGGCGTTCTGGGTCGAGCAACTCCCCTCGATCGCTGCGCCCGAGCGTTGGCTCTCGCTGGTGGCTTCGCCGCAACTACAGGCGCGCCCTCGCGTGCGGATCTCGAGCCACTTCGGGCCGCGCTATCACCCGATCTTGAAGCGCTGGAAGCTGCACAATGGCGTCGACTTTGCCGCTCCTACAGGCACGCCCGTGCGCGCTGCCAGAGCAGGCATCGTGCAATCTGCGGGGTGGAGAGGTGCCGCCGGTAAGCTCGTGGTGATCGACCACCTCGATGGCCATACATCAGCCTATGCTCACCTTTCCGAGATTCGAGATGGGCTCGCTGCTGGTGATCCCGTTTTGGCAGGATCAAAAATCGGTGAGGTCGGGACCACGGGGCGCTCCACGGGTCCACACTTGCACTTTGTGGTGCGTCGACATGGCCGCCCGCTCGATCCGCTGACCATCGAGGGCTTTGATTACGTGGCGCCGATCGAGGAGCTCGAGCAAGAGCTTTACCACCGTCGTCACATCCGGCCACTGCTCGCCACGCTGGGGCTCTCCAGCGAAGATTCCTGAAAAAGACAACAGGACGAAAGCGTCATGCTCGATCTGCACGTCGACTTTATCATCCAACAGCGGCTCTTCCGCTACAACGCCTTGCGCGCGCACCGCGCGTGGATGAAGGGGCAGCCGCTCTTTTACCACGCCGATATCCCGCGCATGCGCGAGGCGGGCTACGTCGGCGCGTGTCTGGGGATTCACTTCTTCCCCTGGGAGAGCGAGCGCGGGTGGCGCGAGATGAATGCTCAGATCGACTACCTCGACAGGATCGCAGGAGCACATGACGAGGTGCTTCGTGTGCGTCAGCCTGGCGATTGGGAGGTCGCCAGAGCGCGAGGCAAGCTCGCGCTCGCGCCTGGCGTCGAGGGCGCGCATATGCTCAATGGGAAGATCGAGCGCGTCGAGGTGTTGGCAGAGCGCGGCGTCGCCTACCTGACGTTGACGCACTTCTCGAGCAACGCGGCGGCGTGCACGGGGTGGGGCAGAGGCGCCAGTGATACAAAAGGGTTGACCTCATTTGGCAAGGAGCTCGTCGTCGAGCTCGAGCGACATGGCGTGCGCATAGACCTGGCGCATGTCAACACGCCAGGTGTGCTCGATACATGCGCCATCGCCAGGGAGCCGCTCTTTTGCACGCACACAGGGTGCCGCGCGCTCAATGATCACCCGCGCAACATCACCGACGAGGAGATCGACGCCATCGCCTCTACTGGCGGCGTCATCGGCATCATCTTCGGCCCATTTTTCCTCACGGGGAAGATGTTCGCGCCGAGTGATTGTGTGCTCGATCATGTCGAGTATGTCATCGACAGAGTGGGCATCGAGCACGTGGCGCTCGGCTCTGATTTTGATGGTTGGCTCGCCACCATCCCCAATGACATGAAGGATTGTCGCGACATCCAGAAAATCCTCGACGGCTTGAAGTCACGAGGGTTCTCGAGCGATGAGATCGCCGCCATCACACACGAGAACGCGCTGAGGGTGTTGTCTCGCTAGCCGAAAACGCGCGAGGGCAATCCCCAAACTTGGGGGTCGCGATGAACGCAGTGAAGAGCGGGGGGCATGTTCCGCGTTCTGCAAAACCTGCAACGACGCTCCCTCACGCAAATCTCACTGCAAAATCGGGCTCATGGCTACGCTTGAAATAGGCCGAAACGAGGGGGCGAAAATCAATCCCCTCGAGGCCACGGCTCGGGTGGTGCCGAGATGGTCTGGTTGGGAGCCTCGGCTTCGATCAACTCGATGAGCGCGTCGAGTGTTTCGAGGTCACTGCGAATGTCGACGTCCTCGTTGTCTTCGAGCCAACGCTCGACCTGCTCGGCCAGTGGGACAAGTACCGAGAGCGCCTGGTTCGGAGCGCCAGCGGCGTAGCGCTCGGTGGCGAGCTTGAAGCCGACAAAGATGTTGAGCGCGACGAAGGCTTTCTCGACCATCGCGTTGTCAAAAGCGCCTTCCTCGGGGGTCTCGCCAGGCTCGAGTTGGTTGAGGACGGTGGTCTCCTGGGTGACCATGTCCTCGGTGCCAGGTTGGCGATAGGTCATGCGAATTTGTCCGATCGGCTCTCCGGCGCCGACCTCGTCGAGCTCGTTCTGATCCGAGGTCGGGACGACCTCGAAGAGGATCGCGCCACCGCCACCTCGGCGACCACCACCAGGATCGATATCCTCGATGCTATCGCGGCTGGCGATGAACAAACCAGGGATGGAGATCGTGGCGCCGTCAGCGTCCCCCTCCCAGGTGCGCGTGCCATAGGCAGCGCGGAATCGGTAGCCCCTGGCCACGTCGAACTCGATGCGGACATCCTCCGCGACGGGGACGAGGAAGGTGTCTGCTTCGACGACAAAGATCTCCTCGACGCTGTAGAGATCCTCGACGAAGTAGAAGTTTCCTGATCCTGACTCGCTCAACCTGCGCATCAACTCGATGTCGAAGTCCTTGCCGACGCCGATGGTGGTGATGCCGACACCCTGTTCCGCGTAGGACGCGCCGAGGTTGATGATGCGCTCGTTGTTGGTGAGTCCTTCGGTGGCCACACCATCCGAGAGCAGGATCACGCGGTTTTGAAGCTCCTCACTCTTTGACGCGTCGACCTCTTCGAGCGCGATCCGAAGCCCCTCGTAAATGTTGGTGCCGCCGCTCGCTTTCAGGTTGCTGATAAACTGCTTGAGTTGTGCGCGATCAGGATCGGTCTCGTTGTTGGAGACGATGGCGACCTGTGCCTCGGTCGAGTAGGTCACGAGCGTGATGCGATCCTTGGTGTTGAGCTTCTCGGCCATGGCGAGCAAGCCGCTTCGCACGGCCTCGATCGGTTCCCCGCTCATCGACCCGCTCGTGTCCACCGCGATCGCCATATTGAGCGGAGGGCGCTCGAAGTCCTTGGCGTTGATCGGCGTGTTGAAGCCGAGCATCGTCAGGGTGCAGTTCGCGCCATTGATCATGTTCCCCCATACGCCGAACATCCCGTGGACGCACACGTTCTCGCCGCAGTCAGGATCGGGGAGCTCGAACTTGTGCTCGTTAAAGAAGCCGACCACATCGAGCGTGTTTGGCGCAGGGATCTCACCCGCCTCGATGATGGAGCGAAACCGCCCGAAATCCTGCGCGCCAGATTGCCCGACGCCGCTGCCGTTATTCGTGCCACCGAGCGAGGGGGAGGCGTCTTCGTTTGCAAAGCCGCCCGCGTCAAAACACCCGGCCAGAGTGAGGAGCAGCGCTATGAGCAAGACGCCGGCTCGGTGTCGCCTGGATATCATATGTCGTATGGAGTTCATCTTTGCCTCGTCGCGTTGAGCGTGCATGGGTTAAAGCCGCTTGCTTCGTATCGTAATATCGCAAGGTGCAGGGCTGGTTCTGGTTATCGAATGATGGCAATGATTTCGGCGTAAACGCCTTGCCCTGTATCTGATTCGTTTGCTTCTTCACACTGCGTGTTTGCCAGGGGCCTGTAGTTGGCGCGGGCCAGGAAGATCTCGCCGCGTATCGGGCCGAGGTCCACGGATTCTCCAGGGCCGATGAGGATGTTTCCATCCGTGCTCTCGAGGCGCAGATCGATAGGGAGCGAGACCTCACCGCAAGACTCGAGGATCGGATCACAGCCGATGCGAACCTCCATCTCGTAGGCGTAGTTGCGCAGGACGGTCTCGGCGGGACCTTTTCGGAACTCCATCTTGCCGAACCCGAGCGCGTCGGCGCCCTGAGTGACACGAAGCTCGAGCTCGCTGTTCGAACTCCAGATGTCGAGCTTGACGATCGCATCCTCTGGAGGTTGCAACCTCGAGACTGCCTCCCACGGGCCACAAACAAGGGTAGCGTCAGCGACCTCGGAGGGGGGCGTTATGTGCAATGTGTGGCAACCGTCGACGCCACGCTCGATCCTGTCGAGGGTGACGGCCGGGAAGAGCGTTTGCCGCTCCCAGTCGAGCCCCTCGCCAGGTCCAGGGGTGCGACATCGCGCTGGAATCTGGAGCGCGCCGCCCGACTCGAACCTCGGGCGCTCGAAGTGGAGCGGTACGTTGTCGTTGACCGAGCGGAGTGAGTAGCGTGACCCTTCAGGAACACGCGCGGCCTCGGTGAGTTCTTCCTCGGAGAGGTCATTGCACATGCTCCACTCGAACTCGGTCTCCCAGGTGTCAGAGGGCAGCGGGCAGGTGATCTCGCGCCAGCCGTGGAGTTGCTCCTTGTCCTCGACCCCGCTGTAGTCCGCGTCGATGACGACCGTGGGGGTTTGTGGGTCGAGCTCTTGTGGCGCGTCCGCGTTGTGTAAGTAGCTGCGGGAGAAGAAGTCTTGTGGACGCCAGAAGACGAGCGTCTCTGGCAAAACGCGAGAGCGGATAAGGAACGCTCGGCAGTCGTTGAGCTGATTGGCGCTGGGGTCATCCCAGCGGTTCCAACTCGCAGACCATTCGGAAGGATCGATGGCCAGCTCCTCTCCCGAGAACAGCGGCACGACTTGTGGGAAGTTCCCTTCAAAGAGCTCGTTGGTCAGGATCGCGTCCGGGTTGTTGGCGACCTCATCACAGTCGAGCACCACACCCGGATCGAGCGAATAAATCTCGATCTGATGCATCTCGTTGGTCTTGTTGAGGATGGTCACCGTGCCGGTAAAGTAGGTCGGGGTGCGTTGTGGATTTGTCGGCCCACCGCTCGCGGCGCACGCGACCGTCGCGATCCCCGCGAGCGCCAGCGAAGGAAGACGCATGGACGCGCGCTCACGCGATTTTTGGTGCATGAAGCGTGACGCGTGCCACGTCCCCGACACGAGCGCTGGCAGCGCGAGCAAATCGGTCGGGTCGACGGTTGTATAGAAGGGGAGCAGCAGCGCGCTCATCGCGCCGTCCCAGGCAGACGCCAGGGACGGGGAGAGGTTGATCGCGGAGAACACCGCGCCGATGGCGATGCTCCCCGCGACAAGACCTCTGCGGGTCTTGAGCCTGAACAAGACAGCGAGCAAGGCAGGGGCGATAAATAAACCTGCGAGGTCGCTGAGTTTGCCGGTCAAGACGCCTGCATAAAGTCCCTTGAGCACATGGTCATTGAGCACCAGCACGAAGAGCGCCGAGATCCAGATCGGAGAGGTGATCGCGCCGAGCGGTGTCACATGCGTTTGGTCGGCGCGTTCTCTCTCTCGCTCGTCGGGAGAGGATAAGAAATCAGGATATGAAAATCGCATAAGGGGTAACCTTTCGGTGTCGTATGTTTAAATGCTTCGCCAAACATTCATGGTCTACATGCTCTTACAAGGATGATGCCAGTTTTGAGTTTTTGTAGAAAGTGGCTCCAGATGCGCATGCTATCGTGCTCGAACATGCTGGCGTAGATCGATGCTCTCGAGATCGGAGGAAAACTACTCCGCCGACTGGAGAGCGACTACACCAGCGAGGGCGTTTCCTTTCCGGTCTGGAGAAAAGAAAAATGGCGAGTGCTTTGCTCGAAGGCACAGCACTCGCCATTGATTTTTCAATCGCCTGTTTTTACCAGGGCATCAGCTCTGGCGACGCCTGCGGACGAGGCCGAGGAAGCCGAGCGCGACAGCGAGCAGCCACGTGGGCGGCGCTTGCTGTTGGTGATCGACCGAAGCGCAGAAGCAGCTCGAGCCCTGGAGCTCGCCAGCGTCTTCATCCATGGTGACCGGGCCCATATCGGCCTGGCCGCCCATGTCGTCTTCGACGTCCATGTCAGGCTCGCCGCCCATGTCCGTATCCATATCAGGCTCACCACCCATATCGACGTCCATGTCGGGCTCGCCGCCCATGTCCATGCCCATATCCATCCCCATGTCCATGCCCATGTCAGGATCGACCATCACCTCGACGGTGACGGTGTGTTGGGCAGGTTGCAGAGACTCGAGGCCAAACGCGTCGGTGACGTAGAGCTCGAAGCGGTACTCGGCGGTTTGCGTCAGATCTGCTGGGATCGTGACCTCGAGTTCTTCCTGATCGAGCCCGACGAGCGTGGGAGTAGGTGCGCCGGTGTCGACCAGAATCCACTCGAAGCCCGTGATCGGGTCATTCTCAGGATCGGTCGAGTCGCCGCCCGAGAGGATAAACGTCTCGCCGGAGGTGGCGGTGGTTTGGCCAGTGATCACAGCGGTGGGCTCGGTGTTGTTGAGCCCGTCGATGTTGATGGTCACCTCGTCGGTGTCCGAGAGCGAGGGCATACCGGAGTCGGTCACCGTGACGCGGAAGACGTAGGAAGAACCGACAGGCTCGCGAGGAGCCGTGAAGCTTGGCGAGACGGTGTCAGCATCGGTCAACGTGATGGTGGTGTTGGTCGAACTGGAGACGAACTCCCATGCGTAGGTGAGCGTGTCGCCTGCGTTGGGGTCGGAGCTCCCGGACGCGTCGAGCGTGACGAGGGTCTCGGCCGTGACAGCCTGATCGACGCCAGCGTCGGCGTTTGGCGCGAGGTTGGTGCCATCGGTGAGGCACTCGTTCGCGGCGACGTTACAGAATGCGCCGGGTTGGATGCAGTCTGCATCGCTCGCGCAGGTGGTCTTGCAGCCTGCGTCACAGGTGTAGAGGCCACAGTTCTCCGGCGTGACCACTGCGCAGGTTCCAGCGCCATCGCACGTCGACTCGGGTTGGAAGCGACCATCGAGCAAGCACTCTGCGGTCAGGCAAACCTCGCCAGCCATCTTGGGGCTGTAAGAGGTCGTCGAGACGCTCGAGTCACAAACCTCGCAGTTGTTGAGTGGGTTCTCTGCGCCTTCAGGCACGCACGCGCCGTTGATGGCGCAGCCTGTGGTGACGACCGTCGTGCAGCTGCCCGAGCCATCACACTGGCCAGCGGTGCAGGGGAGCGCGTCCATTTCGTTGCAGCCAACCCCTTGCGCGACCGGCGTGCTCGCGCAACCGCTGGTCATGTCGCAGAAGTCCGCGGTGCAATCGTTGGCGTCGTTGCAGGTGACCGTGGAGCCGTTGGTGCAGGCGCCGTTGGAGCAAACCTCGCCGCTTGTGCACGCGTCATTATCATCGCAAGCGTTGGCATCGTTGATCGGGTTCGACGCGCACGCGCCCGTCGAAGGATCACAGGCACCCTGGGTGCAGTCGCCGTCGAGGCCGGTGCAGTCGAGCGCGGTGTCGGTGAAGACACAGCCTGTGGCCGAGTTGCAGCTGTCGGTGGTGCAAAGATCGTTGTCATCGCACGTGATCGCGCTGCCACCGCCGCAGTTTCCACCCGAGCAGGTTTCGCCGCTGGTGCACGCGTCGCCATCGTCACATGCGTTGCCATCGCCGATGGCGCTGAACATCGACTGGCTCGAGCTCGGGACACAGGCTGCGCTACAAGGGTTGTTGGCGTCCTGTGGCTCGTTCTCATCGTAGCAGGTGCCAGTGATAAGGCACTTGTCTGCCTGGAGCTCGTGCTCGCAAGAGCCCGCGACGCAGACATCGTCCGTGCAGGTCACGCCGTCATCAGAGCAGCTGGTGCCGTCCGTGACAGGTTCTGCGTTACAGGTGCCATCTGCAGGGTTACACACGCCGACGTTGCACTCGTCATCGAGGTTCGAGCAATCGACCGCGTTTTGGAAGACGCACTCGCCGCTGACGCAAGTGTTGCCGGAGGTGCAGGAGTTCCCATCATCGCAGGAGACGCCTTCGTTCTGTGGGATCGGGTTGGCAGGATCTGAGGTGTCACACTCGGCGCAGCCCGTGTCCGGGTCGATCTCTCCGTCAAAGAGGTGGCTCTTGAAGAAGAAGCAAGTTTGCGAGCCGTGATAGACGCCGACTTTGCCCGCAGCCGCGTTGCCGCTGGTGTTCGTCGCAGTGAGCGAGCCGACGATCAGGTCGCCCACGTCATCGCCGTTAAAGTCACCACCCGAGACAGCATAGCCGAGGCGCTCGTTGGCGGCACCGACAACGCTCCATTTGGGAGACGTCCTCAGCCCATCCTCCGAGCCGAGGTAAAGCTCTGCCTTGCCCGAGTTTGCCTGGAAGTTTGCCGCGCCGATAAGGAGGTCATCGATCGGTGTCGGGACACCGCGGTTGATGTCACCGTTGACCGAGGGGATGAGCTTGAGCGCAGAGCCATAGAGTTCGTTGTTGGCCGAACCCGACTTCTCCCAGTCAGGAGTGGTCGAGTAACCCGTGGTCGCGTTGCCGTAGTAAACGGCGACCTTGCCGACGTTGTTCGCGGCGTTCTGACTGACGGCGATGTCATCGATGTTATCGCCGTTGAAGTCGCCGCCGCCGGTGATAGCAACACCGACGCTGAGGTTGGCGGAGGCGCCAACGACCGTCCAGCTCGGGCTGTTTGGCGCTGGGAGGCCGGAGGTCGAGCCAAAGAAGGCGAGCGCGCGCCCTTGTGCCTGTTGCGTGACGCGGTGGCCGGATTCACCGATGATGATGCCGCCACACTCCTCGCCATTGAGGCCAGTGCGACCGAGAGGGTTCCCGGCCGGTCCGATCGAGCGGCCCATGTTCGAGCCCTGCTGCGAAGCGATGACGCCGTTGATCGTCCAGTTCGGTGTCGCGCTCAAGCCGCCGACTTGTGGCGTCGCGACCGAGGTCGGTTGGCCGTAGAAGACATCCACGCGGCCGCGGCCGTTGTAGAAGTAGGACGCCACGCCCAGGTCGTTGAAGCCATCGCAGTTGACGTCACCGACGCTCGAAAGCGAGGTGCCGATGCGACCGTCGGTGATGGTGCCCGTGAAGGTCCATGACTCGGTCAGGTCCGCGAGGTTGCTCGCGCCGAGGACGACGTAGGCTTTGCCCACGCGCGTCGGCGCGTTTGGATCGCTGGGGTCTGCGTTAAATCCGGTGGCGGCAAAGGTCATCTCGTCGAAGCCGTCGTCGTTGACGTCCTCGGCGATGTGCACGTTACCGAAGCCCAAACCGTTGCCAGTTTGCTCGCCGTCCATCGTCCAGTCTGCCGTGTTCCCGAGGCCGCTCGCGCGCCCGAGGAAGAGCAACACGCGGCCCGTGCCCGTGGCTGGGTTGCCGGTCGGGTAGTAGGGTTGCCCGACGAGCAAGTCGTCGAAGCCATCGTTGTTGATGTCCCCGAGCCCAGAGGCCGCCGCGCCAAAGACGCCGAAGGTGATGTCACCCTCTGCGGCTTGATCTGGCATCGTCGCGATCGGGTCGATGGTCAGCGGGAGCGCCGCGCGGTCCACGTTGGCGACCGTGTAAACGAGCGCGCCATCTTCCGAGGTCATGCGCGCGTCAAAGCGCTCGCCGCGCGCATCCGTCACGATCAGCTTCGTCCAGCGGAAGAGCCGCTTGTCCGTCGCGCTGTCGACAACCATCAGGTCATCGCTGCCATCGACGGCGACATGCTCGAGCCCTGGGGTCTCGATCGCGTAGCGCACCGAGAGCTCGCCAGAACCTTCGGGCAAGCGCGCGAGGACGAGGCTCTGCTCGAGGCCCGCGTCGCGGTGATCATAGCGCTCGGTCACACCCTGTTGCTTGAAGTGGCGCTCGAAGCGAGAGCCATCCTGGCTCGAGGTGCTCGCTGACGAGAGCTCCCAGCGCTCGCCGCCCTCGCGCTCGATCGTCAACTGGCCGAGGCGGTAGCGCTCGCGTGGCGCGAGCAGTTTCTTCTGCGCGCGATCGTAAACCGGTGAGCTTTGCAGCGAAAAACCAGGCGCGGTCGCGTCGAGAGTGACGTCCATGCCGAGCCCGAGGAGCGTCGCGCGCAAGCCTTCTGGCGTCTTGTCAAACCCCTGAAGAGAGGCGACGCGCTCGGAGCTCGCGATGGAGCCATGCCCGGTGGTCAGTGCGCTCGCTGGGATCGTCGCCGATGGCGATGCGCTGACCTCCTTCGGGGTCGGAGAAGCGCTCGGCTCGAGACGCTGTGTCTGTTTCTCGGCAGGGCTTGACCCCGGTTGAGAGGTGCCGGCTTCATCCTGGCATGCGCTCGCAAAAACGAGCGCACACGAGAGAAGCGCGATGTGTTTCCAGCTATCTCGGGTGCCCATGGTAACCTCAGCTTCAGGCAGGTAATTCAGTAGTTTTAGGGCGCAGGTGCCATCCATACAATGGCGTGATTTCATTAGAAATTTGATGACGCGCCTAAACAATCTGTTCGACAAGAACGATATTCTATGGTTTTCGTTCTGGATTCAAGGAGCCGCTCGGGCTGCCGCGCAAACCAAGTGAGGGTCAGGTTTTCCCCCGCGCTTTTTGTGGGCTTGGAGCGGTTGGAGATGTAATTTTCGCTGCGCTCTTTGCGCACGAGATCCACACCTTTTTCAAGTACGTGAGCGGTTCTATCATCAACGTGTTTGCGAATCAACGACCCGAAGGTGATTGGAGCCCCCTCGAAAAGATCGTTATAACATCGCTCTATGTTTCATCGAGGACAACCTGGCGTATATGCCTCTGCTCCCTCCATCCTCGCGTGAGGATCTCGTGAACGCGGCCACTCACCACTTCCTCCTCATCACCTCGACCGCGCCTCGTGTCCACGCGGAGGCGCGGCGATTGTGTGCGGCCTTTCGCGAGACAAAACCACTCCCCTCCACGACCTTGTTTTATGATCCTCGCGCGATGCTCCCACGGGCGATGAGCGCGCGCGTGGAGGGTAGGGGCCGCTTGACGCTCACGCGTGACATGCTCGGTGTAAGTCCGCTGTATTATAGAGCGGTCCCTGGAGGGTGGGCATGCGCGACGCGCGTCGCGTTGTTGCGGCGCCTCTCCCCGAGGATCGATGCGGTCCTCAAATCACACCTCTCGATCAACCTCCTGAACCTCGATGGCCTGGTGGACTCCTGGGAGAGCGTCTGGGATGGCATCTACCGCGTGCCTCCGGGGGCCACGTTGACGTTCGCGCCAGGGCTCGTCGCGCCGCTGCGAGGCGAACGAGTGGACCCGGCCATAAAGGATTGGGATGAGCGCGCCTACTCTGCCACGCGCTTCCTCGGTGAGCTTCGCGGCGCGCTCGATCGCGCTGGCGAGCCAGATGCTCCGCTCGCGATCAGCAGCGGCGTGGACTCGACGCTGCTCGGTATGCTGTCGAGGCACGGTGCGCGAAAGGATGCTCCCTTCGCGTCGATCTCCTATCCTGGCTTTCCTCGAGCTGACGAGACCCGCGATGTGAAGCGGATCGCGCGCGCGCTCGAGAAGCCGCTCTTGCTTTGGGATGCGACGTCCTCGCGGCCAGCGAGCCTGGAGGGGCTCGCCGGGTTGGAGGCGTTTGTCGACGACATGCCTCACATGCACCCTGGCGCGCACTACGAGGTCGCCTTCGATCGCTGGCTCCACGAACAGACGGGCGCCACGCACAAGATCTCTGGGGCGATCGGTGACCAGCTCATGGATGTGCCCGATTACTGGGTGATACGACAGCTCCTGCGCGCGAGACCTTCGACCCAGCGCGATCGTGAGCTGCGCTTCTGGTTCGAGCGCGCCCCCGCTTCGGTGTTGCGTCACGTGGTCGGGAGTTCTCCAATTGGACAGTCGATAAGGGCGCGTCGTTCGACGCGCGGTGTCCGGTTGCTCGAGCATTTCCCCGCGTGGCGAGGTGTCATCCCGGAGGATGTGGTGCTCCCGGATGTGCTCTCGGACGGGATGAGCGCACGCGCGCGTGCGTCGGTGCGACCTCATGCGTCAGCGCTCTCTCATACGCTCCGCTCCTGGCGTTGGGAACTCAACATGCGAGAGCTGCGCATTCACCACACGAAGAGCCCGCTCCAGGGGATCTTCCCCTTCCTCGACGAGCAGCTCTGGGAGTGGATGCTCGCTGCGCCGCCGTGGTTGCTCCTGGGGGGGAGTGACATGGAACCTGGGAGGCTGCGAGACAAGCGTTTGTTGCGTCGGGCGCACGCGCTCGAGGGGGCGTTGCCAGCGAACATCGCGTGGAGAGGCAAGGCCGCCTTCCTCGAGTCTTTCGTGCACGCGTCGATGAGCCAGGAGGGGTTTCCGCTGCTCGAGCAATGGAGCGCAGACATGGCGCTCGAAGACGCTGGTGTCCTCGAGCGCGGCGCCACATCGAGGTTGCTCTCGAGGATCGCTCGAGGGGGCGTGTCGCTGGATGTCATCTGGAGCCCTGTCGCTGGCCTCTGGTCGATCTTCGCGCTGGAGCGTTGGGTTCGCAAACTCTCGCTTTCCATCGTCTAATTGCTTGCGGGCGAGTGCATTTCTGGATAAAGGATGGGTGAACTTGAAATGTTCGGGTGAGGTGGGTAAGTTCTATCAGATGGGGCGACGCTTCTTCGAGCATGGCCTCGTTCAAACGCGATACAGTATCTCCAAAAGTTTCGATGTTGTGAGAAAGATGAATACAGAGCACACACAGAGCGAGCCCACAAACGTGGAGCTTCCTGCTGAATACGAAGCCCCTCAGTTGCTTTGCCTCGGTCAACTCCGCGCATTGATCAAGGGTGCGGGTACGCCCAACCGTATCGACAACAACCTCGGCTTCTGTTCCTCCAATGGCCTCGACCAAACGGATACGCAGGGTTGCGTTGTTGGCCCCTGATACCCGACGCTTTCCTCCGCTCGAAAAATTACCGCGTCCCCTCTTGTTAAAGGCCATCGCCAATGTGAGCGCGATGGTCTTTGTCATTGTACTGGGGCTCGCGCTCCCCTACCTGCTCAAAGTTCTTATCGACAAGATGATGGCGCACGCGCCGCTCGAGGAGTTTCTCTTCCTCGGTGGAGTGGGGGTCGCGGTCCTGACCTGCCAGTTCGTGCTCGCCTGGGCGCAGCGCGTCCTCGCGAGCGGCGCCGCAGAGGAAGGACACAGGCTCCTGCGTGATGCCTTGCTCGAGCGCGTGCTCGCGGCGAACATGCTGGCGCTAAAGAGTCAGCACGCCGGTGAGTTGGCCACGTTGCTCGAGAATGACACGCGCGAGCTCGTCGGTTTTTACGAGAGCTTTCTTCCATCTCTTGTCCAGACGCTCGTCCTGTTGCTCGGGACGGGGGCGATCCTGTTTTGGATGGAACCGCGCTTGAGCGCGATGCTTCTTCTTCCACTGCCCATCCTGGGGCTTTTGCTGATCCTCTTCGAGCGCTCGATTCGCAAGCGCATAGGGCGTATCCAGCAGGCCAGAGGTCGCGTCCTGTCGACGTTGTTCGACGCGCTCTCGGGGCTCGACTCGCTCAAGGTTTATACTGGCGAGTCCTTCGTGAAGGCGCGCGTCGCGCGTCATGGCAAGGCACTCAGCGAGAGCCGCACGAAGCTCGCTTACCAACAGGCGCTCCTGTTCCCGGCGCTCAACCTCGGGTTGGGCGTGGCGATGCTCGGCGCGCTCGTGGCGGGAGGGTATTTCGCCGCGAGCGATGAGGTCTCGGTGGGATCGGTCGCGGCCTTTTATGTGTACCTCTCCAGGACGCTCGCGCCGATTCGAGGTGGTACAGAGTTGATCTATGGCTGGAACCGCTATCGCACCAGCCGGGAGCGGATCTCGCGCTTTCTCGAGCACGCGCTCCCACTACAGACAGTGGAGCACCCATCTCCGTTGCCAGAATCACTGGGGGCGTTGCGCCTCGAGCAGGTGGGGTTCTCCTACAAACCGTCCGAGCCAGTCCTGGAAGAGATCGACCTGGAGATCGGGGCCGGGCAATGGGTCGCCATCCTCGGGCCAAGCGGCGCCGGGAAGTCCACCCTGGGGAAGCTCATCCCGAGGTTGTTCGATCCGAGCGCGGGGCGCATCCACTACGGAAGTGCCCCATTTACGGACCTCGATCCTCTCGAGCTCAGGCGCAAGGTCGGGTACGTCGGCCAGGAGGTCTTGTTGTTCGAGGGCTCGTTCCGAGAGAACCTCCTCTTTGGCATTGTCGAAGATGTCGAGGAGGAGCACTTGCAATGGGTGCTCGACGTCTCGCGCGTCTCGCCGATCGTCGACGAGCGCGAGGATGGTCTGGAGAGTATGCTCGGGCAGGGGGGAGGAGATCTCTCGGGGGGACAGAAGAAGCGCGTGGCGCTCGCGCGCGCGCTGCTTCGCAAGCCCGAGGTGATCGTCATCGATCAGATGGCCAGTGATCTCGAGGCGTCTCTCAATCGCGAGATCTTCACGCGCCTCTCCCGCGAGTTCGAGGGCGCGATCCTCTACCTCGGGCACCGCGTCCCGGATGGTTTCGTGCCGGATGCTGTCTACTGGCTCGAGGATGGTCGGCTTGCGCCCCGCGAGCATCTCGCATAGCGTCTGTGGCTTCGTGCCAGTGATGGAGAGGAGGACGTCGATGACGCAGCAAGACGAACAGCTCATGCCCAGAGAGGATCTCATCGTCGAAGAGATCGATGGGGAGTGTCTGGTCCTCGACATGGAGCGCAACGTTTACTTCGGGCTCGATCCGATCGGGCTATTTGTCTGGCGCTCTCTCAAGGCCAACTCCACACGTGCGCAAATCCTCGACAGGCTCATCTCTCACTATGGCGAAGACCGCCGCGATCAGATCACGGCGGACGTCACCCAGTTTCTGGATCACCTCTTGAAGGAGGGGCTTGTCATCACGAGCGCCGAACCTTCGCTCGAGAGGAGGCGTGGGTGAGACGGTATCTCGCGTTCGGCGAGGTGCTCGCTGCCGATGTAGAACTCGATTACCTCGCCGCGCCGATGGAAGACGGTCGCCTCGAGGCGACCGTGACGTTGCGTCGTGCTGATGTCGCCACGCGACCTCCCGAAAATTATACACGCGTTCACGCCGAGCCTGACTTCGAGGGCGGCCCGGTGCTCGAGATCTGGATGTCGCCCGATGCAACCTGTTTGGTGTGGATCGCGTATGCGGGGTGGCGTGTATCACTCGACGCGCGCGCTGGAGAGATCCTCTATCATCATGAAGGCGAAGAGCCTGGTCTTGTTTCGCTCGCGACGGTGTGTGAGCGCGTGCTGATCCCTTTTTGTCTCCTGCTCGATCCTGCCCGATCGTTGTTTGCCTTGCATGGGGGCGCTTTGGTTATGGGGGGAAAGGCGTGGGTGTTGATCGGTGAGAGCGGCGCGGGGAAGTCGACCTCGGCGTTGGCATTGGTAGGAGAGGGCGCGAAGATCCTTGCCGATGATATGGCGTTGGTGGATGTGGATGCGCGCCTGGTCTTGCCAGGCGCGCCGACGCTGCGGTTGTGGCAGGACGCGTTGGTGGGGGCTGTTCGGAGCGCGCCGATCCAGGGGACGGATCAAAAGCATTGGTTTCATCTCGGGGAAGCAGCAGGAGAAGAGACGCCGGTGGAACTCGGTGGGGTCATCGTGTTGACGCCCGATCCTCTGGCGGCGACCGCGGGCGAGCTTGCCAGAATGGAGGGGTTGGAGGCGATGACCTGTTTGTTGGCCAACGGCTTTGATCTCGAGCACGCGCCGAGGACGATGCAGGTCGCGCGCGTCAAGCGCGCGCGGCACCTGCTCGAGCAGGTGCCTGTTTGGCGATGTCGTTACGCGCGCGATCCGGGCGGAGAGCCACTGCAAACGAGGGGTATCCTCGAGCTTATCGAGGGAGCTCACCCATGATGGATCTGGGCGGACAGCTCGAGGCGCTGTTGTTGATGATGATCGCGAAGGTGTGTTCGGGGAGGTTGTCTCCGGCGCGTTCGCTCTGGGTCAGCGAGCAACTCGCAGATTCGCTCGCGCGGTTTCCTTCCAGCGCGGCATCCGATGAGCGCGCCAGACGAGATGTCGAACATCTCGTCTGGCGCGCTCATCGGATGCTCTCGTCCACCTCTCTACATCTGGACTGTTACGAGCGCGCGTTGACCGCGCGCTGGTGGCTCGCGCGGCGCGCGGTTTCTTCCGAGGTGGTTTTCGGGCTGCGGAGAGAGAGTGGTGCCTGGGAGGGGCACGCCTGGGTCGAGCTCGAGGGGGGAGAGAAGCTCTTTGTCGAAGAATCACTCGGTTACAGGGAGATCGCCCGAGAGCCAGGTTCCACGAGCAAGGCAAGCAGTGGTTCTCCGGTCGCATCGGACGAGCGCAGCGCCGGAGTGATTGGTGACGCGGTTAAGGGAGTTATGGGCGCCGCGCGCGGGCCACGAGATGGGAGGCCAAGATCGGCGGCGCGGGCCATGGCCCGCGCCG